>CALWDM010000019.1 GCA_944376695.1 uncultured Mediterraneibacter sp.
TACACGCGTTTACCAAGCTCAACTTTGGTAAACGCGTGTTTCTTTTGCTTTCTGAAAAATCGGAATTTCCTATAAAGTAAAAAAGGACGCCGGCTCCTTCACGAAAGTATCCGTGAAGCGTCAGACGTCCTTTCGCTTCCAAATAAATTTATCTTTTCAATGTGACTACTACCTTTCTGTAAGGCTCTTCTCCCTCACTGTGAGTTGTCACAAATGGATCAGACTGCAGCGCAGAATGAATGACCCTTCTCTCATAAGGATTCATCGGTTCAAGCACAACAGGCCGTCTGTTTCTCTTAACCTTATGCGCGATATTCTTTGCGAGATGTTTCAGCGTTTCTTCTCTTCTGGCACGGTAATTTTCAGTATCCAGCTTTACTCTCACATAATCTGACTGCTGTTTATTTGCGACACGGTTTGCCAGGTACTGGAGAGCGTCAAGAGTCTGTCCTCTTTTTCCGATCAGGATCCCCATATGCTCGCCCTTCATATCCACATAGAGTGCGCCGTCCTCATCAACAGAGGATGCAATCTCAACCTCCATGTCCATTGCTTTTAAAGTATCCTTCAGAAATTGTTCTACTGCTTTTACCGTCTGCTCTTCAACTTTTGCAAGTACCTGTTCTTCTTTTACAGGCTCTTCTTTCTTTTTTATCTCCTCTTTTTCTGCCGAAATCTTTTCTGCTGATATTTTTTCAGGTTTGTCTTCTGCCTGTTTTAAACTTTCTTCTTTTACAGATTTCCTGATGTTTTTAATCTCAGGCTCCTCTGTCTTCTCTTCTTTTTTCCAGGCTTCGATCACAGCCTGTTTCATTCCTATACCGAGGAATCCCGAGCTTCCCTTTTCGATCACATTATATTCCAGTCTGTCGCTTGTTACCCCGAGCTGGATCAATGCTTCTGTAATCGCATCATCCAGTGTCTTTGCTGATACTCTGATACTACCTTTCATCCCGATTCCTTCCTTTCTCATATGCAGTTCTTTCCTTTGACCTGCTCCTGGACAGACAACTTACTTTTTCTTCGTTTCTTTTGTATTTTCAGCCCTATCTTCTTTATTTTCCTGAATATCCTCTTCCATTTTATATCCGCTGTTATAGCGCGCCACAAGATTTGCTTTTGAAGTAAGACTTCCGGGTTTCGCACTTTTTGCAAGTTCCTGTGCTTTTTTTATCTTCTCCTCTTTCTCCGGATCAACAGCAGATTTATTTGAAGCAGAAACGCCTGCATTTCTCGTGCTTTTTGTTGCCATCCTGTTGATTTCTTCCGCTGAAGTCCCTTTTTTCTCCCGCTTTTTCTGAGCTTTTTTACGGTTCTCTTCTATGATATCTTCCACACTCTTGTTTTTCAGATATTTATTTACCGCAAGCTGCTGTATACTGCGGACTGCCGCACTGGCTACCCAGTAAAGACCAAGACCGGCCGGAAGTGTAAAACCGAATACCACAGAGATCAGAGGCATGGTATATGTCATTGTCTTCATGGAACTTACCATCGGATTATCAGAATCCTGAAGCATCGCGCCTGACGCCCCCATCTGGGAAAGCTTCACACTGACAAACTGTGTTACACCTGCAAGCACCGGTATAATAACGGCAAGGATAACACCGATGACTGATGCTGCTGCAAGCGCTTCCTTTAAAAGCTCCCACGGATGAGTACCTATATTGATCCCGAGGAAATTATTCATTCCCGCAAGATCAGATACCGTCTTATCGATCGTTCCCTCAAGTCCGGGAATTTTTTCCGCCAGGGCATCCCATGTTGAAGCCTGAAATTTATACAATACAGTTGACAATTCACTTGGTCTTGTCAGGTCAAACGACCTGATATTCGGTACAACTGACTTTGAAACAGACTCAAGGATTTCCTGATATCCTGACGTAGCCTGAATCTTTTCCACAAGAGGAAGAAATACATTTCTTACCTTTGTTACATATTCCGGCACATACATAACAACCGGATAAAGTCCGAACAGGATCAGGATCTGCATCAGTGACGGCAGACATCCGCTGGACATCTTAACTCCGTATTTGTCATAAAGCAGGTTCATCTCTTCCTGCTGCTTCATCATGGAAGTCTGATCTCTTTTATTTGAGTATTTTTTCTGGATCTTCTGCAGTTCAGGCTGCATTACCGCCTGCATTTTGGAAAATTTCTGCTGTTTGATCGTAAGAGGCATCAGGATCGTATATACAATGATCGTAAAGATGATGATGCTGATACCGATATTTTCGATTCCCATCAGGCTCAACAGGTTATAAAGACCATTCATGACCTGGCCGAGCAGCCATGCGATCTGCCTGATGACCGGAAGATCATAGATACCTCCTCCAACAGCTAAAAGCCCGTAAATTTCCATTACTTGTCCTCCTTAAGGTACTGGATCATATCCGCCTTTTGAAAATGGATTGCAGCGCAGGATCCTCCAGACGGCAAGAGCTCCTCCCTTTAAGGCGCCATACTTTTCAATCGCTTCAAGACCGTACTGTGAACAAGTCGGATAATACTTACATGTACTGTATCCTTTCAGACCGGACAGATATTTTCTGTAAAAACGAATCATCCATAACAGAAACCGTTTCATCCGCGCCACTCCCTTTTTCTGACTGTCCCCCGGCAGTCTTATTTATATATTTTATGAAGTTTTCCGAGGTGGATAAGCGCGCTCTCAATATCATGGTAATCCTTTCCTTTCGCGCTTTTCCTGGCTATTACTACAATATCGATTCCACATCGGAAATGCTCTTCGGACAGTCTGTAACTCTCTCTGACAAGCCGCGTCAGACGGTGTCTTACAATACTGTTCCCAACTTTTTTACTTACCGAGATCCCCAGCCTGTTTTTCCCCAGCCCGTTCTCTGTAACATACATAACCAGATAACTGTTGGCTAAAGATTTTCCTTTGTTATAGACTGTCTGAAAATCTCTGTTTTTCTTTAAAGATTCGGAAAATTTCATTTTTTCCTCTTCCTTTTTCTTCTTTTTAATCAATAATAATAAATAGAAGAAAAGGCCACATATATGCGGCCTAAGCTGATAACTGTTTTCTTCCTTTTGCTCTTCTGGCAGCTAATACTTTTCTTCCGCCTGGTGTGCTCATTCTTGCCCTGAAACCATGAACTTTAGATCTTGATCTCTTCTTCGGCTGAAATGTCATCTTCATCTCAATACACCTCCCTTTAACTGCATACTTTATAATTAAAGTATATACAATGATCAGCAAATTTTTCTGCGCCTTTTCCCAAAAAGACACTGCTCTTAATTATAGTGAAAAAATACGTATAAGTCAAGCAAAATCAAGGGTTTAAAAAAATATTTATCGTCATATTTATCAGTCGGACATATCTAAACATTTATCAATACTTATTCACATATTGTGGATAAATCTGAAAAATAATGTGGATAGTCTGTGTATAAGTATTAAATAACTGAAAAATAAGATGTAGATAAAAATAATTTTAAGTTATAACGTTTTATTTTTATTGTATTAAAACTGTTGATAAAGTTATACACATATTATTTTCGTTGATTCAGCCTGCTTTTTGATGTAAAATGTAATGGAGAGATTTTGACTTAATCTCTCTGTTATATTGATTGGATTATATTGATTGGAGTTACTTTTGATGAACATTGTAGAACAAAACTGGGATCAGATATTAAATAAGATGAAGCTCGAATACTGCTCATCAAACATTTCTTATAATACATGGATCGCTCCTCTTACGGTGTATGAAGTCAGGGATGACACAGTTTACATCCTTGTAAAACTCCGCGCCAGTCTGGAACATATTGAAGAAAAATATCTTCTCCCTTTTAAAGTCTGCATTGCAGAAGTAACGGGAATTGAATATGAAGTAGCTTTTGTCACGGACAATCAGACAGTACTTCAGGAAAAGAAAGAAAATATTATAAAGAAAAACAGGGCTAACGCGGTCTTTGAGAAAGCAAACCTGAATCCAAAATATACATTTGATACTTTTGTAGTCGGAAGCAACAACAGCTTTGCACATGCTGCCTCTCTGGCGGTTGCAGAATCACCTGGAGAGGCGTATAATCCCCTGTTTATCTACGGTGGCGTTGGACTTGGAAAAACGCATCTTATGCATTCCATCGCCCATTTTATTCTGGAAAACGATTCCTCGAAAAATGTTCTGTATGTTACAAGCGAGACATTTACGAACGAACTGATCGAGGCTCTGAAAGCAGGTAAGACCGGCAGCGAACTGGCGATGACAAAGTTTCGTGAAAAATACAGAAATAACGACGTACTGCTCATCGATGACATTCAGTTTATTATAGGAAAAGAAAGCACACAGGAAGAATTCTTCCATACTTTCAATCATCTTCATGTTTCCGGCAGGCAGATCATTATTTCAAGTGACAAGCCTCCTAAGGATATTGAGACTCTGGAGGCCCGTCTCAGGACCAGATTTGAGTGGGGCCTGATCGCTGATATTTCCTCGCCTGACTATGAGACCAGGATGGCAATCTTAAGAAAGAAGGAGGAGCTTGACGGTCTGGAACGATATCATATACCGGACGATGTCATGCAGTACATCGCAAATAATATCAAATCCAACATCCGCGAGCTGGAAGGATCTCTGAACAAACTGATCGCTCTGTCAAACCTTGAGAATAAACCGATCGATATACCTCTTGCCGCGGAGGCTCTGAAAGATATGATATCGCCGGACGACAACAGAGTCGTCACACCGGAACTGATCCTTGATATCGTATCAGAACACTTTAACGTACCCGTCTCTGACCTGAAAGGGAAAAAGAGAAACGCGGAGATCGTTCTTCCCCGGCAGATCGTGATGTATCTCTGCCGTGTCATGACAGATACCTCCCTGAAAGCGATCGGCGCATTTCTGGGAGGGAAAGATCATGCGTCCGTCACACACGGAATTAAAAAGATCGAGGCAGAGATACAGACAGATGAAGCTCTTCATAATACAGTCAATATTATTATGAAGAAGATAAATCCACTTTAACTGTGGATAACTGTGTGGAAGATTCGTAGAATACGGTGAAAGCAGCGGAGAATAAACTTTCTGCGCATATCCGGCGCAGAAATCTTTTCCCACGCTATCTTCATTCCTTCCAGACAAAACCAACATAGTTATTCAAAGGGACAACCCCTTATTTCTAAAGGCTTTGAGACAGTTATTAACTTATCCACAGCCCCTGATAAGACGGATACGAAATTGATTTTATATCAAAATACATAAAAGCGCCTTCGAATAAATTTTCCACACAGAATGAAATTCCTGCTTCTAAGGAATCTTATTCTTTCTCTCACAGCGGCGGCAAAAAGGAAAGGAGTTATTTCACATGAAGATCATATGTACAAAATCAAACCTGTCAAAAGGTGTAAGCATCGTATCAAAAGCGGTACCGTCAAAGACTACGATGCCAATACTGGAGTGCATTCTGATCGATGCATCCACAGAGATTATCAAGCTGACTGCAAATGACATGGAACTTGGTATTGAAACCTCCATCGATGGAGAAATCATAGAAAGAGGGATCATTGCCCTGAATGCAAAGATTTTTTCAGAAATTGTAAGAAAGCTGCCGGACAGTGAGATCGTGATCGAAACTCAGGGTGAGAGTCAGGCTCTTATCACATGTGAAAAGGCAAAATTTAATATTGCGGCTCAGCCTGGAGACGATTTCTCATATCTTCCTGCCGTAGAGAAGGATGACTTTATAACTGTATCTGAATTTACGCTGAAGGAAGTGATCCGCCAGACGATTTTTTCGATCGCGGACAGCGATACGAATAAAATGATGACAGGAGAGCTTTTTGAGATCGATGACAAGATTCTGAAAGTCGTTTCCCTTGACGGGCACAGGATCTCGATCCGAAAGATCGAGCTGAAGGACTCCTACTCTCCGAAAAAAGTGATCGTACCCGGAAAGACTCTCCAGGAAATCAGCAAAATCATTGGCGGCGAGGCGGAAGCAGACGTGGATATCTCCTTTACAAGGAATCATATTGTTTTTGAGTTTGACAGAACTGTCGTTGTATCCAGACTGATCGAAGGAGAATATTTCAGGATCGACCAGATGCTTTCCAGCGATTATGAGACAAAGGTACGGATCAATAAAAGAGAGCTCCTTGACTGTATCGACCGCGCGACCCTTCTCATCAAAGAAGGCGATAAGAAACCGATCATTATCGATATCAGAGATGAATCTATGGAATTTAAGATCAAATCACAGATCGGCTCCATGGATGAAGAAATTATGTGTGTGAAAGAAGGAAAGGATCTGCTGATCGGATTTAATCCCAAATTTCTGATCGACGCACTGCGTGTGATCGACGATGAAGAAGTGGACCTCTATTTCATGAATGCAAAGGCTCCCTGCTTCATTAAGGATGAGGAGCAGAGATATATTTATCTGATTCTTCCGGTGAATTTCAACGCGGCAGTATAAGCATATAAAAGTCAAAAAGGAGATAAAATGGAACAGTTTCAGCTAAGGGCCGGAGAAGATTTTATCAGGCTCGGACAGATTTTAAAGGCAGCCGGTATGGTAGATACCGGAGCTGAGGCAAAGGAAGTCATCCAGGGAGGTATGGTCAGCGTAAACGCGGAAACAGAAACCCGCAGGGGGAAAAAACTGCACAGCGGAGATATCGTTTCATATGATGGAAAAGAACTCCAGATCATATGACAGATGAGAGATGGAAAAGAACTTTTCAGATCGGATATTTGGTTGAAAAAAAGCCAAAAAAAGTGTAAAATAGATTAGATGGGAAAGCTATGATAATCAAATCTCTTAAGCTTAAAAATTACAGAAACTACGACCTTTTAGATTTGAAATTTGATCCCAGCACGAACATCCTGTATGGAGATAACGCCCAGGGAAAAACAAATATTCTGGAAGCGCTTTATCTGTCCGGTACGACAAAGTCTCATCGAGGTACAAAGGACAGAGATATCATACAGTTTGGATATGATGAATCCCATATAGAGACAATGATCGAAAAGAGAGGGGTAAATTTTCAGATCGATATGCATCTGAAAAAGAACAGTCCAAAAGGGATCGCAATCGACAAAGTCCCTATAAGACGGGCAGGAGAGCTGTTTGGAATCGTTCATTTTGTTTTCTTCTCTCCCGAGGATCTGAATATCATAAAAGAAGGTCCTGCGGGCAGAAGAAGGTTTATTGATCTGGAATTATCGCAGCTCGATAAAATTTATCTCAATAATCTTTCAAATTATAATCGCATCATCAATCAGAGAAATTCCCTGCTGAAAGATATATACGGACAGAAAAATCTTATGGAAACTCTGGATATATGGGATATGCAGCTTGTTTCCTATGGGACAAAAGTATTAGAGAGAAGAAATGAATTTATAAATCAAGTAAATGAAATAATTTCTAACATGCACTATAAATTAACTGGAGGAAAAGAGCGTATCACTCTTTCCTATGAATCCAGTACAGGAAATATGTCTCTTGAAGAAGCTCTCATAAAGCACAGGGACAGAGATATCAGGATGAAAAGCACGACAGTGGGCCCTCACAGAGACGATATATGTTTTACGACACAAAACGGGATCGATGTCAGAAAATTTGGCTCACAGGGCCAGCAGAGGACTGCGGCTCTTTCTCTGAAACTGTCCGAGATCGAGCTTGTAAAAAAACTTATCAGTGATACTCCGGTCCTTTTGCTGGACGATGTATTGTCTGAACTGGACAAACACCGGCAAAACTATTTACTGGACAGTATTCATGATATACAGACGATAATCACATGTACCGGACTGGATGAATTTGTAAACCACAGATTTTCGATCAACAAAATATTCCATATAAAAAACGGACATGCAGCAAATGCAAATTAGGAGGTTATTACATGGGTGCATCAAGTACAGAATTTGACGCTGAATATGGGGCGGACCAGATCCAGATACTGGAGGGACTGGAAGCTGTGAGAAAGAGACCGGGGATGTATATCGGCAGCACTTCCACGAGAGGGCTCCATCATCTTGTATATGAGATCGTGGACAACTCTGTCGACGAGGCGCTTGCCGGTTACTGCGATGAGATCCAGGTCGATATCAACAGGGATAATTCTGTTACGGTCAGCGATAATGGACGCGGAATACCGGTTGGGATCAACCACAAGGCAGGGCTTCCTGCAGTTGAGGTTGTTTTCACTGTGCTCCATGCCGGCGGAAAATTCGGCGGCGGGGGATACAAGGTGTCCGGAGGACTGCACGGCGTGGGTGCATCTGTTGTAAATGCCCTCTCAGAATGGCTGGAAGTCGAGATCTGCCATGAAGGTCATATCTATAAGCAGCGCTACGAGAGAGGAAAAGTGATCTATAAGCTGAAGATCGTCGGTGACTGCGAGCCGGAAAGGACTGGGACAAAAGTAACATTTTATCCGGACGCGGAGATATTTGATGACACAATATTTGATTATGATACTCTGAAACAGAGATTCCGGGAGATGGCGTTCCTCACAAAGGGCCTCAGGATCGTTCTGCGCGACTGGAGGGAAGAAGAGCTCCGCGAGCATGTCTTCCACTATGAAGGCGGGATAAAAGAGTTTGTCACATATTTAAACAGGAGCAAGACTCCTCTGTATGATCATATCATTTACTGCGAAGGGATGAAAGACGGCGTAGCGGTAGAGATTGCTATGCAGCACAATGATTCTTACAGTGAAAATACGTATGGGTTTGTAAACAATATTACAACTCCTGAAGGCGGAACCCATGTAGAAGGGTTCAGAATTGCATTAACAAAGACATTTAATGATTATGCAAGAAAGAATAAACTTATAAAAGAAAACGAAAAACTTGCGGGTGAGGATATCAGAGAAGGTCTGACAGCGATCATTAGTGTAAAGATCGAGGATCCGCAGTTTGAGGGGCAGACAAAGCAGAAACTTGGCAACAGCGAGGCAAGGGGGGCTGTGAGCAGCGTCCTGAGCACCCAGCTTGAGATATTTCTTGAGCAGAATCCGAATGTGGCAAAGATCACGGTCGAAAAATCTGTGATGGCGCAGAGGGCGAGAGAAGCGGCGAGGAAGGCAAGAGATCTGACGAGAAGAAAATCCGCTCTGGACGGCACGTCACTTCCGGGCAAGCTGGCGGACTGTTCGGACAAAGACCCGGCGAAATGCGAGATCTATATCGTAGAGGGAGATTCCGCCGGCGGTTCCGCAAAGACAGCGAGAGACCGTGCGACCCAGGCAATCCTGCCGCTGAGAGGCAAGATCCTCAATGTCGAGAAGGCAAGGCTGGATAAGATTTACGGAAACGCGGAGATCAAGGCAATGATCACAGCGTTCGGGACAGGGATCCATGAAGATTTCGATATCTCAAAGCTGAGATACCATAAGATCATCATCATGACAGATGCCGATGTGGACGGCGCCCATATCAGTACATTATTATTAACCTTCCTCTATCGGTTTATGCCTGACCTGATCAAAGAAGGATATGTATATCTGGCGCAGCCGCCGCTGTATAAGCTGGAGAAGAACAAAAAAGTATGGTACGCGTACAGCGATGAGGAACTGAACCAGATCCTCGTTGAAGTCGGAAGGGACAGCAATAATAAGATCCAGCGCTATAAAGGTCTTGGTGAGATGGATGCAGAGCAGCTCTGGGAGACAACCATGGATCCGGAGCACAGAGTCCTTCTCCGCGTGACCATGGACGAAGAGACATCCTCAGAGCTGGACCTCACATTCACAACACTCATGGGCGACAAAGTCGAACCAAGAAGAGAATTTATCGAAGAAAACGCAAAATACGTCAAAAACCTGGATATCTAGCGATTTACCAGCGACGGGATCCTAAGATTTGGGAGGAAGAAATCGAGCTCGCTCGAATTTCTTTCTCACAGATCTTAGGAGGGTTGGCATTGGAAATGCCAACCCAGTGAAAAAACCGAAGGTTTTTGAACTGGATCCCGGAGCGGAAGCTTTCGGTGATCCCGGAGAAAAATTTTTCCGGGTTTCCGGAGCCCAGCCGGATATTTATTTCATAAAAAGGAGATAAACAATGGAAGATAATATTTTTGATAAAGTCCATGAGGTCGACCTGAAGAAAACAATGGAGACTTCCTACATTGACTACGCGATGAGTGTTATCGCTTCCCGCGCCCTCCCGGATGTGCGGGACGGGTTAAAGCCTGTGCAGAGAAGGATCCTCTACTCCATGATCGAGCTGAACAACGGGCCGGACAAGCCGCACCGTAAATGTGCGCGTATCGTCGGTGATACAATGGGTAAATACCATCCCCATGGCGACAGCTCCATCTACGGCGCCCTGGTCAATCTGGCCCAGGAGTGGTCCACCAGGTATCCTCTTGTAGACGGGCACGGAAACTTCGGGTCTGTAGACGGGGACGGGGCCGCGGCCATGCGTTACACAGAGGCGCGCCTGAGTAAGATCTCCATGGAAATGACAGCGGATATCAATAAAGATACCGTTGATTTTACGCCGAACTTTGATGAGACGGAGAAGGAACCGACTGTCCTTCCGTCCAGATTTCCGAATCTCCTTGTGAATGGCACGTCCGGCATCGCAGTCGGTATGGCGACGAATATCCCTCCGCACAATCTGAGAGAAGTGATCAATGCGGTAGTAAAGATCATTGATGATCAGATCGATGAGAACGGGGAGACTACGATCGAAGATATCCTCAAGATCATCAAGGGACCGGATTTCCCGACAGGAGCTGAGATCCTCGGCACAAGAGGGATCGAGGAAGCTTACCGCACAGGGCGGGGCAAGATCAGAGTCCGGGCGGTCACGAACATCGAGCCCATGCAGAACGGCAAGAACAGGATCATCGTGACAGAGCTTCCCTTCATGGTAAATAAGGCAAGGCTGATCGAGAAGATCGCAGAGCTTGTGAAAGATAAAAAAGTAGACGGGATCACGGATCTGAGCGACCAGTCCAGCCGTGAGGGGATGCGGATCTGCATCGAACTGCGCCGCGACGTTAATCCCAATGTAATCCTCAACCAGCTCTACAAGCATACCCAGCTCCAGGATACATTCGGAGTGATTATGCTGGCACTTGTGAATAATGAGCCAAAGGTCATGAATATCCTGGATATGCTGAAATATTATCTGAAGCACCAGGAAGAGGTAGTCACAAGAAGGACAAAGTATGACCTGAACAAGGCGGAAGAGCGCGCCCATATCTTAAAAGGCCTGCTCATCGCCCTGGACAATATAGATGAAGTGATCCGAATCATCCGCGGATCAAAGACCGTCCAGATCGCGAAAGCGGAGTTGATGGAGCGCTTCGAACTCTCTGACGCGCAGTCACAGGCAATCGTTGACATGCGTCTGAGAGCTCTGACAGGTCTGGAAAGAGAAAAGCTGGAAGCAGAGTACGCAGAGCTTATGAAGAAAATCGAGGAGTATAAAGCAATCCTCGCGGACAAGAAACTTCTCCTGGGAGTGATCCGCAAAGAAATCCTTGTTATCTCTGAAAAATACGGGGATGAGAGAAGGACACACATCGGGTATGATGAGTTCGATATCTCGATGGAGGACCTGATCCCGAGAGAAAATGTAGTCATTACCATGACAAACCTGGGATACATCAAGAGGATGAGCATGGATACATTCAAGAGCCAGAACCGCGGAGGAAAAGGCATCAAGGGTATGCAGACTCTGGAAGATGATTATATCCGCGAATTGTTTGTGACAACAACGCATCACTATATCATGTTCTTTACGAATACAGGAAGAGTATACCGCCTGAAAGGATATGAGATCCCTGAGGCGGGAAGGACAGCGAGGGGAACAGCGATCATAAACCTGCTCCAGCTCATGCCGGAGGAGAAGATTACGGCAATGATCCCGATCTATGAATATGAAGAAGGAAAATACCTCTTCATGGCAACGGAAAAGGGACTTGTGAAGAAAACTCCGATCCAGGAATATGCAAATGTGAGAAAAACTGGGCTGGCTGCGATCGTCCTCAGAGAAGATGACAGACTGATCGAAGTGAAGGTAACGGATAATCAGCAGGACATCCTGCTCGTGACGAAATACGGCCAGTGCATCCGGTTCCACGAGAAAGACGTACGCTCTACCGGAAGAGTGTCCATGGGAGTGCGCGGCATGAATCTGGGAGACAGCGACGTTGTGATCGGTATGCAGATGAGCAGCCAGGGAAAAGATATGCTCATTGTATCTGAGAAGGGAATGGGCAAGCGTACAGGGATGGATGAGTTTACTACCCAGAACCGCGGCGGAAAAGGAGTCAAGTGTTATAAGATCACTGAGAAGACCGGAAATGTAGTGGGAATGAAAGCTGTGGATGAAGAAAGCGAGATCATGATCATTAACACAGAAGGAATTGTGATCCGCATGGAGTGCTCTGATATTTCTCAGTACGGAAGGATAACTTCTGGAGTGAAACTGATTAATTTACCTGACCATGAAAAAGTAGCAAGCGTGGCAAAAGTAAGAAAAGCTTCAGCTGAGATCGATGGTGAAAAGGTAGAAATTTCAGAAGAAACAAATGAGAATGAAAATAAATGATAAAGTTTATAAAAGAAACAAAAAAGTTTAATTAGAAAATAACTGCAAATAGAGGGAGATGTGATCCGAAAAGGCTGCGTCTCCCTCTAAATTTTTAGTCTGATGGATTTTACATTCTTCAGAGGGATTTTAGTGACAGCCTCACTTCCTTACACGCTGAAACTGGCAGGATATAATATCAGCTGTCCTTTAGGGAGTGGAATTATTCCCGGGCAGAAGCGGTAAAAGCAGCGGAGAAATGGCTCGCCAGAAAGAATAAAAATTCCGAGGCGGGAATAGACTGTATCAGAAGAAATGTACTGTATCATTTCTGATGCAGTCTGCGTATCCCGTGAAAGGAAGGATCGGATTTGGGAAAGAAGTTTATGACGGCAGTTGTCAATTTTTTTATACGTGCAGCCATCGGTATGGCGCTGATCTTCTTTATCAACCAGTACGTTATCCCACCTGATTCTTCAATTAATGTGGGTATGAACGCGGTATCCTTTTTGACATCCGGAACCCTTGGGATTCCTGGGGTTGGGCTGCTTTACGGGATTATGTGTTATCAGATTTTGTGAGCTTTTAACAAAAATCGGCGGATATTTATTTTGCTATGGACAAAACAGGATCCGCCGTTTATAATGCGTCTTACACAGCAGGGATCACCTGCCGGACCACAGGCTTTTGAGGGAAGGCCTGTGTCAGAAATAACGGGCTGAAAAATGCCCTCAGGGTCATATTTCTTTATTCGTGCTGCATGGATCCGCAGCAAAATTCAGATTATGTCAGAAAATAAAATAAAAGGTGTATCAGGGTGTTTTGTGATCTGTGACATACAGGAGGAGTATTCAGAGCATCTTTTTCAGATACTCTCAGAACAGTTCGAAAGTAAATATCAGTTTCATCTTTTTCATGATCCCCAGAAGATGAAGGATTTTCTGGGAAAAGGCAGCGCAGAGATACTGGTAATAGGAGAAGAATGTGGAAATGAGGCTGCAGACACCCTCTGTGCCGGGAAAAAATTTATACTGACAGGCATCCCCGGAGAAAAGGAGCGACCAGAGGGGATCTGTCTGTTCCGGTATCAGTCCGCAGAAGGAATTATAAAAATGATACGAAAATACGCGGACAGCGGAACAGCCAGCGGGAGAAGTATGAGGAAGGAAATCCCGGAAATGCCGGCTGCGTCCTCAGCAGTTCAGAGCCGGGAGGTGAGATATCTCCCTGGAAAACGAGGGGAAATCCATATCAGGGATGAGCCTCTGGTCCGGGGGATGATTGGGATTTATTCGCCGGTCCACAGGATTGGAAAGACGAGATTTGCTCTCCGTCTTGGACAGAAGATGGCGTATCATGTGCCGGTACTTTATCTCAATCTGGAAGGTTATTCTGGAGGCGGGCATTATTTTCAGCATGGAGCAGACAGGGATCTCGGCGATCTTCTTTATTTTCTGAAACAGGAGAGGGAGGACTGGGGGCTGAAACTTTCGTCAATGGCAGTGAGAAAAAACGGGATGGATTACATACTTCCAATGAGGAACGAACAGGATCTGAGATCTGTCAGAGCGGAAGAATGGATCCGTCTTCTGGATATGATCCGGGAGAAATGTCTCTATGAAGCTGTCATACTTGATCTTGGGGATGCGGTCTGCGGGCTGTACGATATTCTCAGAAAATGTGACCGGATCTATACGCTGTATATATGCGAGAGCGCAGCAGAGGCAAAACTGGATCAGTATGAGGATAATTTAAGGGAAGCCGGATATGCGGATATTCTGGCAAAGACTGTAAAAAAGCGTGTGGGAAAAGGGAACAGAACTCCCGGAAGATCGGAGGAAAAGGATGACAAGAGCAGAACTGCTGTATGAAAAAGTCATGCTCCGCATGGATATGACAAAAGAGACAGGCGAGGAGGAACTTCAGGAAATCATACGGTGCGTGATAGAGGAAGAGGCAAAAAGAGAATTCCTTTCACTGGGCGAAAAGATAAAGATAAGCAGGGAGCTGTTTAACGCATTCCGCAGGCTGGATGTCATCCAGGATCTGATCGAAGATGATGAGATCACAGAGATCATGGTAAATGGGACAGAAAATATCTTTTACGAAAAGAAAGGAAAGATCTTTCAGACGGACAGGCGTTTCATCTCAGAATCCCGGCTTGGCGATGTGATCCAGCAGATCGTCGGAGAGACGAACCGGTATGTCAATGAGACTTCCCCTATTGTAGACGCCCGGCTGAAGGACGGGTCCAGGGTAAATGTCGTCCTCAGACCCGTGGCTGTGAACGGACCGGTCATGACGATCAGAAAATTCCCTGCGGAGGCGATCACGATGAGTCAGCTCGTATATATGGGAAGCCTGACAGAAGAGGCGGCGGGATTTATCGCAAAACTGGTAAAAGCAAAATATAACATTTTTGTGAGCGGCGGCACAGGCGCCGGGAAGACCACTTTTTTAAATGCCATGTCAGATTATATCCCAAAGGAGGAGCGCATCATCACCATCGAGGATAATGCGGAACTTCAGATACAGGGAGCGGCAAATCTGGTAAGACTGGAGGCGCGGGGCCCGAATCTGGAGGGAGAAGGGGCAGTGACGATACGGGATCTGATACGTTCAGCTTTAAGGATGCGGCCTGACCGGATTATCGTCGGGGAAGTGAGGGGAGAAGAGACTGTGGATATGATCTCATCTGCAATGCTGAACGGACACAGCGGCTCCATGTCTACCGGGCACGCAAATAATCCCACGGATATGCTCCATCGTCTGGAGACAATGATGATGATGGGGATTGATCTTCCGCTTCAGGCGATCCAGCGGCAGATTTCATCAGCTCTTGATATCATCATCCATCTGGGGAGACTCAGGGACAAAAGCAGACGGGTATTGAGGATCGAAGAAGTACTGGGATACAGCCAGGGCGGGATACAGACAAAGGCTCTGTATGAATTCAGAGAGGAGGGAAGAGGAGATGAAAAAATTAAAGGATGCATTGTGAAGGTCAGTGAACTCGAAAACAGGGACAAGCTTATGGAGGCAGGATATCAGTAAATATGAGTATGCCGCAGGGATACTGAAAGCAACGGCGGCAGTCATGGTAATGCTGTATGTATTTTATGATTCTTTTATCCCGGCTCCGCTGCTCCTTCCTGTATGGCTGATCTATATGAAAGACTGGATGGATGACCTGTCGGGGAAAAAAGAACAGGAATTGAGACAGCAGTTCAGAGACAGCATCCAGGCCATGGCAGCTGCCCTCAAAGCGGGATATTCTGTTGAAAATGCTATCAGAGAGGCAGGGAGAGATCTTTCCCCTGTGTATTCAGAAGAAACAAGGATAAGAAAAGAGTTTAAGCGAATGGAACGGCAGATGGATATGAATATGACGGCGGAAGATGTCCTCCGGGAATTTGCAGAACGTACAGGACAGGAAGATATAGAAAATTTTGTAAACGTATTTGCAGCCGCAAAAAGAAGCGGAGGAGACAGTATCGCTATTATAAGGGACGCTGTAAAGATCATCAGCGGAAAGATCGATACGGAAAAAGAAATACAGACAATGCTCGCCTCAAAGAAAATGGAGTTCAAGATCATGTGCGCGGTACCGTTTGCGGTCATTCTTTATATGAAACTGACATTTGGTGAATTTTTAAATGTTCTCTATGGAAATATGGCTGGAGCGGCAGTTATGAGCATCTGTATCTGTGTGTATATGGGAGCGTATGTCTGCGGCAGGAAGATCATACGGATCGAGGTATGAGCGATGAAAAGGATAAAGATTATCATAGGAAAATACTTTAAGGATTCTCCGTCCTTTATCAAAGCAGGAATCCTTGCGGCAGCAGCGGTTATATGTGCAGCTGCTCTCTATGTGTCAGACAATTCGGAAACCGTAAAGAAAAATGAAAAAGGAGAAACCGTATTAAAGCGGGAAGAGGGAGAAGAACAGACGATTCATGAAATGCAGGTGAAAATCGGTGAGTCTGGGGAAAACAGGGAGATCGAAATACCGGTTTCCGGGAAAAAATATGATACGGAAGAAATCAGGGAACTTTTTAAAGATGCAGGAAAGGAACTTGAAACTCTGATACTTGGAGAAAATCAGAGTCTGGATGAAGTAAGGTATGACCTTGATCTTATCCATGAGATACCGGGGACAGGAATACAGGCAGAGTGGGAGACGGATAATTATGACGTGATTGATATCCAGGGAAGAGACGGATTGCCTGATTCCGGCGTCAGGGTACGTCTGACAGCAAGATTAAGTTACGGGGAAGAACAGGCTGCCCATGAATTTTATGTATGCGTATTTCCGCCTCTTTTAAGCGAAGATGAACAGATGATGAAAAACCTCATGGAGAAAGTTTCTCTTTCTGATGAAAAGACAAAGACAGAAGATTATATTGTACTGCCAGACAGTGTGGATGGAAAAACGGTCCGGTGGAAATACGGGACAGAAAAACGCGCGTTTGCGGTATTAGTCCTCGGGATGGGGGCTTCCTGTATGCTCGTTGTATCCTCATCGCAGAGAAAAAAAGAAGAGGAGAAAAAAATAATACGTCAGATGAAGATCGATTACCCTCAGATCATTAATAAATTTAACCTGTACATCCGCGCAGGGATGACGATACGGCGGGCATGGTTTTGCATTGCGCAGGATTATGAGAAAAAACAGGGAATGAAAGATAAGGGAATATGCAGGCGGAAGGCTTATGAAGAGATGATCAGTACGATGAACCAGATCCGCGGAGGCATAACCGAAGGAGAAGCGTATGAAAATTATGGGGCAAGATGTAATATGTCCATTTACAGAAAATTCGGTTCTCTGCTCTCTCAGAATCTGAGAAAAGGCTCAAAGGGACTGACAGAGCTTCTCGGAAGAGAGGCAGAGGAAGCCTTTGAAGAAAGAAAAAATCTGGCGAAAAAACTTGGGGAAGAGGCCGGCACAAAACTTGTAATTCCATTATTTCTTATGCTGATCGTTGTATTTGTGATCGTGATCGTCCCTGCATTTTTCTCGATCAGCATTTAAAGATACAGAGGATTTATAAAAAGAATAGAAGGAGGATGATATTTATGAACATGACTATAATTAACTTAAAGCTAAAAGCGGCATCAGTTTTTGTACCCTTAAGGGAAAAAATCAGAGATTTTTTAATCCGTCCCAGATATGTTTCCGGAATCACAGTGATCGAGTTGGTTTTGATACTTGTGATCATCATAGCTCTTCTCCTCATATTTAAAACGCAGCTTATCGATCTGATTAACACAATCTTCGACAAGATCACATCTGAAAGTTCCGGAATTTAGGTATGAAGAGAGCGGAGATCACGGTGTTCCTGAGCATGGCGCTCATACTTACCGTATCCTTTATACTGGGAATCCTGCAGATTACTGTCATCCAGACATCAAAAAATATGAGCCGCCTGGAGACAGACCGCGCTGTCTTTTCTTTATTCGGAGAATATCAGAGAAACCTGCTTGAAGATTATCAGATATTTGCCATAGAAGGCACTTATGAGACAGGAGATTTCTCAGAAGAAAGACTGATACGAAGAATGCATTACTATGGAGAGGGAAATACCGATCATGAAGTAACAGGCGTACAGTTTTTGACAGATAACCACGGACAGGCATTTCGGGAACAGGTGACCGCATATATGGAGGAATGTTATGGGATCGGTCTGATCAGGGATTTTACCGGAATGACAGAAGAATGGGAAGAGCAGTGCATCGAAGGAGAAAAGATACAGGCAGAGGAAGAAAAAATAGAAGAACAATTTGAAGAATTGAGAAAAGCGGCAGAAGAAGCTGCGTCTGACATGCCTGATCTTCCGGAAGAAAACCCGGACGCTGGAAATGAGGAGATCGGAAATCCTTTTCAGTACATCGAGCAGATAGAAAAAACAGGAATCTTATCTGTTGTAATGCCAGAGGAGATGGAACTGTCAGGTAAAGAGATCAGCCTGGAAGATCAGGTATCCGTGCGAAGCCTTAATACGGGCTATGGCAGTTTTCCGGCGCGGACAGGGATCGATGGTATTGAAGGAAGGCTCCTGTTTAACGAGTATATCCTCCAAAATTTCAGGAATGCAGCCGGGAACGGAGCCTCTTCTAATAAGGATGGATATATAAAGGTCAAAGACACCGAAGAGAAACAGCCGAGATCTCTTGAATATGAAGTGGAGTATATTATTTCAGGGAAAGCTTCTGACAAAGAAAATCTGGAATCAGTTCTGACAAAGATTTTTCTTATAAGGCTCGCTTTGAATTATTCATATCTTTTCATTGATTCCGAAAAACAGGCAGAGGCGAAAGCTCTCGCCGCTGCCATATCCCTCCTTCTTCTGATGCCAGAGGGCACGGAGGTGATAAAACAGCTTATCCTGTTTGCCTGGGCGGCCGGGGAAAGCACTGTGGATATCCGTACTCTGCTGAATGGAAAAAGGGCGGCGCTGATCAAAACAAAAGAAAACTGGCAGCTATCGCTGTCCGAACTGCTTATTCCCGGGAGTTCTTCCGGAAATAACGGAGATGAAGACATTGCAGGAGGAATAACGTATGAGGATTATCTCAGGATATTTCTTTTTATGCAAGACCAGGATCAGACAGCCATGCGGACGCTTGACCGCATCGAAGAAAATCTTGCGTCAGGAAAGGGAATGGAATATTTTCGGACAGACTGCTGTATTACAAAACTTGAATTAAAAAATACCGGAGTGATACTGGGAGATCTTACATATACATATCCCGCATATTTTGGATATGAATAATAAAGTTATCTCCGGTGCAGATGCCCTTTCTTTCTTGCTCTGCCATCCCTCAGGCAGAAAATACCACTGTTAACATTGTTTTTTAAGAAAGGAAAATCGGCTGCGATGAAAGTACAACCGCATAAAGAAATAGCCCCAATGAAATCAGAAAGGGCATCTGCACCGGAGATAACAGGAAGAAAAAGAAAGCCGGAGGAAGTATTAAAGCTGACGACTTCAGGCAGCGTTACGATAGAAGCGTCATTCGGGATACCTCTGTTTCTGTTTGCAGTTCTGTGCCTGATCTGGCTCATCGAACTCCAAAGTATCCGCTTCAGCATTGCAAACGCCGCGCAAAACGCCGCAAAAAGTGCGGCTGAGGATACGGCTGTCATTTCTGTCCTTAATGTATGGAAACTGAAATCAGATATTGTAGCTCTGACAGGGGAAGAGAGGCTTGACAGGAGTATTATTAAAGGAGGAAAAGAAGGAATATCCTGTATGGGATCGTATGTATCCCCGCAGACAGGTGAGATGAATATCAGGGTCTCTTATGAAATACAGCTTCCGATCCCGGTGATTGGACAGCCTTCGGCAAAATTGGAACAGTCATTTAAAATAAGTGCGTGGAACGGATATATGAGCGGCGGCAGCGGAAGTGACGGGGCAGATATCGTTTATGTGACAGATAATGCCGACGTCTATCATGAAGATTACCGGTGTTCCCATCTTCATCTCTCGATCCGGGCAGTCAGCTATGATGAAATACAGGAAATACGAAATGAAGGAGGAGGGATATATCATGCCTGCGAAAAATGTGGATTCGGGAATCCTGTGGGAAGCGTATATATTACTGATACAGGGGACAGATATCATAATTCGCTGAGCTGCAGCGGACTCAAAAGGACGATACATGCAGTAAAACGAACAGAAATCATAGGACTGGGAGGGTGTTCCAGATGCGTACAATAGTGAATGCGGCGGATATGATCATAAAAAGCAGTTGGTTCATCTGCCAGTGTATCTTTTTGGTTTATATATCGGCACTTGCTGTTATGGACTTTAAAACAAGAAAACTTCCATTAAAAACGCTCCTGTCAGGATTTTTTATCGCAGCGGCAGGATGTCTCTGCGGGAGGGAGCTCCCGCTGGTTCTCCTGGCGGCAGGCGGTTGTACGGGAATCGTTTTTCTCCTTATCAGCAGGGCGTCAGGAGAAGCTTTCGGATATGGGGATAGTATCCTGATTCTGATAATCGGAGTCTTTCTGGGATTTTGGAATCTGCTGTATCTGCTTCTGGGGGCGTTTTCCATGGCCGCGGTATTTTCAGCAGTTATGATGATAAAGCATGGCTTCAGCAGAAAATCGTCATTTCCATTCGTGCCATTTCTTGCAGCGGCATATCTGGGAGGGATGTTTATTGGAACATATTAAAAGGATAAAGCAGAGGAAAGACATCTGTGAAAAGAAATATTTAAATGCCAGCTCTGTGATCGAGATGTCATACATCATGCCGCTGTTCCTCTTTTTATTTGTGATCATCATACATACAGTGTTTTATTACCATGACAAAGCGGTGATATACGGAGCGGCAGGAGAGACGGCGGCAGCAGGAGCGCAGGCAGAGCGGAAAAAGGAGAGCGGCTATGACCTGGAATCTTTTTTCAGAGAGCGTGTAAAAGGCAAACTGATCTATCTGAGAGATACAGACGTATCTGTCGGGAAAACTTCTGAGGAAATCACAGTATCAGTTTCAGCTCAGAGAGGAGCGCTGAAAGTGGACGCCTGTCAAAAGGCACGGATCGTCAGACCAGAGCAAAAGATCAGACGAATGAGGTGGATCAAGTGAAAATCATATACGAAAATGAATGGGACCGCTCAGTGGTCCATGTGGATATAGAGTTTCCTTATGAAGAGGATTATCAGATGAGGATGCTCAGACATAACGCCCCTGGATTCCTGATAAAAGTAACGGGAAATGGACGGGAGGGGAAGAGCAGATACACATTTTATCCGGGAAATGCATTGAGCCTGGAAAGGCTTTACAGCACACAGGAGATAAAAAGAGAAGATCTGGAGAGTTTTGCTGAGCAATTTCTGGAAATGATAGATGAAATAAAGGGATATTTGCTTGAACCGGATAATCTGATGCTTAAACCGGAACTTGTATATTTTGAAAATGGAAAATTCAAATTCTGTTATCTCCCGGTAAGAGATCCGGAGAGGAAAAATACGCTTGGCTCCATGTTTCACGAGATGACGGAATATTTTGTCAAAAGGCTGGATTACAGAGATACAGAAGGTATTCTGCTTGCATACAGACTGCATAAAGAGACGCTCAAAGATAATTTTGATCTCAGAAAAATTATGGAGGAATACAGGGAAGAAAAGGAGGAGATAAACGGGCAGAACAGGCATACCGGGATACAGGGAGGGATACCGGACTCAGCTGTGTTTTGTTCGGATGATGATGAGAGGAGTCCGGAGAAGGAAATTATTTATCCAAACAGTGTAAAGGAGGATTCCTTCCGTTTCAGAAAACTTGGTAAAGCTGTAAAAAAGCTCAGATTCGGCCGATGGGGAAGGTGGGAGGATCTCATAACGGAAATAGATGGACAGGAAGCGGAATGACATTTATAATAATAAGATCATAAAATGAAAAGAGGATTTGTTGTGAGACAGACACAGAAAGCCGTGTGCACAACAGCGTTGATTATTGTAAATATAGCAGTTTTTTTGATCATGTCCATATTCGGAAATACAGAGGATGCGGTATTTATGCTCCGGCACGGGGCAATGTATGAACCTGCGGTGACACAGGATTATGAGTTTTATCGGCTCTTTACAAGTATGTTTCTTCATTTTGGAATAGATCATCTGCTCAACAATATGGTTCTGCTCGGAGCTCTCGGATGGAATCTGGAATCCGAAGTGGGGAAGGTGCGTTATGTTATCATTTATCTGATAAGTGGGCTCGGCGGAAATGTACTGTCCCTGTATCACGGGCTGACAGCAGATGCATATGCTGTTTCTGCCGGGGCTTCAGGTGCTGTATTTGGCCTGATGGGAGCTCTGCTTTATGTTGTGATCGCGAATAGAGGGAGAACAGGAAGACTCTCTGGGAGAGGTCTTCTGTTTATGGTTGCTCTGAGCCTGTATTTTGGGCTGACAAGCAGCGGCGTGGATAACTGGGCACACATAGGAGGACTGATCAGCGGATTTATTATGGCTTTGGTTCTTTACCGGAGACCAAAGCCATATTCCCCATATATCAGACCGGAAGAGTGACAGTAAAGACAGTCCCGGTTTCAGGGGAACACTGTACCTGTATAGTTCCGCCATGCGCTTCAACTGTCTGTTTCGAGGAGGAGAGTCCCAGTCCGGTCCCGTTTTCTTTGTAAGTGACAAAAGGGTCAAAGATCGTAGCTGTAAGTTCTTCGGGAATTCCACAACCGTTGTCCTGACATTGTATGACGATCGTATCTCCGCGGCGTTCAGCAGTCAGGGAGATACGTCCGTTTTCGCCGACCGCTTCCCTGGCATTCCTCAGGAGATTCAGGAGAACCTCTTCCAGCTTGATCTTATCTCCGGTGAAATCGCCCATGCCGGGTACGATCCGGGAGGTAAACTGGACGTCCGAATTATCTGCGTCAAGAGAAATGGCGAAAGAAACAGCAACATTTTTCAGCAGACGTTCAATAGAAAATACAGAATGATGGAGTGTTGAACTTTTGTTAAAAGAAGAGAGTTCATTTAACAGGCTGCACATGAACCTCACATCTTCCATCATTTGCTCCCAGTTATTGAACTCCTTTACTTCCGGGTGCTGCGCTTCTATGACCTGGAGAGATGAGGATACGAGGGTAAGAGGATTTCGTATTTCATGCGCGATCATGGATACGGAAGTGTGGTGATTCTCAAGAAGCTGTGAGATAATCTGCTTTGCCTCCCTGTTTTCTTCCATAAGGCGGTTCATTTTATTAATATCAATATTGCTGAACACGGGGAATCCCTCTCTTTCTGTCACGATCCGTTAACCAGACGTTTCTTATTGTCTAGTCTAGCATGTCCTCTGAGCCTCTTCAACAGAATCAATGCGACACGTTTCGACAACAGTACGGGAGAACGGTAACAATTGTCTTCTCTTTTTCCTGAAAATGGGATATACTACTAGCATAAATAATCTGTGGAAAAGAGGGAGAGAAAATGAAAGAGAAAGATTGTATTTTCTGCAAGATAGCGGCTGGTGAAATACCGTCAGCTACGCTGTACGAGGATGAAGACTTCCGTGTGATACTTGATCTTGGTCCGGCTTCAAAGGGACATGCTCTGATCATCCCAAAAGAACATTACCGAAACCTGTACGACATTGACGAAGATATTGCCGCTAAGGCAATTGTGCTGGCTAAGAAGATGATAACAAAGCTGACGGACGTACTTGGATGTGACGGTTATAATATCGTCCAGAATAATGAAGAGTGTGCAGGACAGACAGTATTTCATTTTCATATGCATATGATCCCAAGATACAAAGGCGATAAGGTCGGTCTTGGCTGGCATATGGGAGAGCTTACGGACGAAGATAAAAATGAGATATTGGATAAAATGAAATAAACCGGAGAAATCATGTTAACAGGTAATCGTGAATTTAACGAGATTTATGAAAAGTATAAAAATCTCGTCCTGAAAGTGGCATACATATATTCAGGCAACAATTACGATGCGGCAGAAGACATAACTCAGGATACATTTCTGAAACTGTACACAGGATTTAAAGACTTCAAAAGAGAAAAGATTCCTGCGTGGTTATACACCGTTACGAAAAATTCAGCATTAAATTACAGGAAGAAACACAGGCGTCTGGTATCCATGGATGATGAGGAGAGCGGGCTGGAAAATATATTGTCTGCCGAAAGTACGGAAGACAGCTACATAGAAAGAGAGCATATGACAGAAACCGAAGAGCTGAATAACCGTATTTTATCAGGACTGATGGAGAAAAATCCGAGATGGCATGACGCAGTGCTGCTGGCTTATTACATGGACATTCCACAGGAAAGAGCAGCCGAGATAATGGGAGTCAGGATCGGAGTTCTGCACAGTATCCTTCACAGAGCAAAAGTATGGATACGCAAAACATACGGCACGGAATATGAGGAGATGAGAAGAAAGTGATGAGCAGATGTCCAATGGACACCTGCTCATAAAAAAAGAATTTACTTTCCGGAGGCAGCCTCATCAATCAGCTGGATGATCGTATCAATAGAATTGTGCTGACCGGAGTCTCTCATGGCGTCAATGAATGTTCCACGATTTTCATAGAGCGTATGGACGGCGGAGACGAGGGCTTCCGTGGAGAGATCCTCCTCTTCCAGAACCATGCTGAAGCCCTGCCGCTCAAAGGAGCGGGCATTCAGGAGCTGGTCGCCGCGGCTTGCCTTAGCGGACAACGGAATAAGCAGATTGGGTTTTCTGAGGGCCAGCAGCTCACAGATTGCGTTTGCCCCTGCTCTTGATATCACAATATCTGCGAGAGCGAAAATATCTCTGAGCTCATTTTTGATATACTCAAACTGGCAGTAACCTTTGGTATCCCCGAGGGAATGATCCACTTTTCCTTTTCCGCACAGGTGGATGATCTGAAACTCATTTAAAAGTTCGGGAAGGCTCTGGCGCAAGGCATTGTTGACCACAACAGACCCCAGGCTTCCGCCTATCACAAGGATTACAGGCTTATCAGCTGTAAATCCGCATAAATCCAGGGCGGCGATCTTATTTCCGGACAGGAGTTCCTGACGGATAGGGGATCCAGTCAGGACAGCTTTTCCCGCGGGAAGCGATTCCAAAGTTTCCGGGAAATTGCAGCATATTTTTGACGCGGAGGGAATCGCGATTTTATTCGCAAGCCCTGGCGTCATATCGGATTCATGGATGATCACAGGAACCCTGCGCTGCTTTCCGGCGAGTACGACAGGAACGGAGACAAATCCTCCTTTTGAAAAGATCACATCAGGCTTTAGATCTTTGATCAGTTTACGGGCTTCTCCGAAGCCTTTGACCACGCGGAATGGATCTGTAAAATTCTGTATGCTGAAATAACGGCGAAGCTTTCCTGACGAGATTCCGTGATAAGGGATGTCGAACGGCTCGATAAGATCCTTTTCAATGCCATTGTAAGAGCCGATATATTGAATATCATACCCAAGCTCTCTGAGCCTGGGTATCAGGGCAATGTTTGGAGTAACATGTCCGGCGGTGCCGCCGCCGGTCAGGATGATTCGTTTCATATAGTTAGTAACCTCCATAAAATCTGGTAATGCACGGCTAAAGCTAATTTCATCTTAACCTTATTTGGTGAAATGTCAAGGAAAAATATAGGACAGAAAAAAGGTGCAGAGAATGAAAGAACTGAAAAAAATATCACTGAGAGAAGAAGTTGACAGAGAAGGCAGCCAAATAGAAAAGAAAGTCAGGGAACAGAAAAACCTTGACGATATTACTGTGTCTGAGGAGATGGAAACGTCTCTCTTTCATAAGATACAGGATTATGAGTATGACAGGCGGTCAAGGATTGTGTACCGCAAAAAGAAAAAACGCTATGTCGTACTGGCGCTTGCGGCTGTGTTTGTCCTCGTATTCGGAAGCGTGATGACAAGTGTAGGGAGTAAGTCGTACTGGAAAGTGCTCTGGGAAAGGATTGCCGGGGATGAAGATTTATCTTATATTGACGTGGAACATATGGTGTCACAGGATACAGATGATTTAGACGAAGTCCAAATTTATAAAAAAATTTGGAATGAGTTAGGGATAACAGCAGTTGGATGGGGATATTTTCCTGAAAATGCATATTTAAAAGAGTATGAAATAGATAAAGATCAGACAAAAGCTACGTTTATATATGAATGCAACGGAGAAATCATTCGATATATAATGTATATGAATGACGAGGATTCTTCACTCGGACAGATAAAAACTGACAAGCTAATCAGAAAATATGAGGTGGAGGCAGGTGAAGGAGTCAGCATATCAGTCAAAGAATACGACATAAAGGATATGGAGAAAAACCGGTATGTAGCTGAGTTCGAGTATAAAGACGCCCAGTATCAGATTATGGGAATTGTAGATCAGGAAGAATTTACAAAAATAATAAATAATTTGATTTTTTTATAAAAACCGCGTAAGTTTTTAACGGCTCGTTTGTTTATTTAGTGTAGGGAACAAAAAATAAGGATTCTGTTTACAAGAGGATGAAAATGGATAAACGGGTTTTATCAATTATAGGAGGGGCAGCATTTTGCTGCATGGTGACAACGTCTGTAATTCAGGCAGAGGCTTCGGGGACGGAGCTTCGAAAGGCAGATGGCTCATATCTCACCACAGAGGACAGTTCTACGGGAACGACCGATATGACAAAGGGAATCCATCTGATGACCGGCGACTGCACGATATCAAAAGCAGGCCGGGGCAAGGTATATGCCTACGCCTCTACCACAGCAAACCACGAGGTAAACTATATTGCCACAATAGTTTATGTCGACAGATACCTCGAAGATGTGGACGCATGGGGCTATGTAACGTCCTGGATGGAAGATGTGGAAAATGACGTCTATATGTCAACGGCAAAGACGGTCTATGTTGACGGTGGATATTTTTACAGAGTCAGAGCACGACATATTGTGGGAAACGAATATCCCTATGAGGAGACTGCCTCTGTTACAAATGGCATATGGGTCGACTGACCTGCATATAATTTAATAATCTCCTTCTTTAAGCCCTGAGAGCAGCCGCCGGTGCTGCGCCGCGGAAACCATAAAAAATTCAAATTCGAGATTTGAGAAACCTGTTCCGAGAAACACCACAAACCAACGGCGATACATATGGCGGCTGCTCTCAGGGCTTAAAGAAGGATTTTTTATTTCCATTATCTTAAGTTTCATTTCACAAGATCATGATTCTGATAATTAAACTTAATTATCCCATGTTCATGGGAAAAGTTCAATGACAAAATAGTCAAAGGAAGCGACAGTTTATGCAAAAGAGGCAGACGGGATTATCTGCCCGCTGCCTCTTTTAATGCCTGCGCCAGCTGATCCGGGCAGGAGGTTGCCTTCACCCCGCAGCGGATGCCTTCGATGCGGGAGATTGCCTCATTCACATCCATTCCCTCGATCAGGCGGGAAATTCCCTGAAGATTCCCGCTGCATCCTCCGAGGAAAGATACGTTCGTTACTTTATTGTCCCTGATGTCAAAATTGATCTGCTTTGAGCAGACGCCCTTCGGTGTATAATCCATGACCACATACCTCCTTGTCAGGGAGAATTATAACAAATCATCAGAAAAAACACAAATATCTTCCGGGTAAAAATTTTATCCCCCCCAAAATTTCATCCCTCCAAATTTATGCCCCCAAAATTTCTGCCTTCAAACTTTTGCCCGTCATCATTCGTTCATTTATGCTTTGATGTGACATTTTAAGAGTGATTATCGTTCAGGTTTATTTCTGCTTTTGTCCGGACGGGAAGTTCTCTCTGCTGAAAGGATTATCATGCTCATATCAGCTTAGGATAAGGCATCTGAGAATGTGATCGAAGGAGGTTAAAAACGTGAGGATACAGTCTTTCTGATGTAGAAATATGTAGAACGGTTTTTGAGGACAATCGGGGAAGGATGGTCTATAATGTCCACAAACACAAGTCGAACTGTCGCAGGACAAGGGAAGCGTTGTGGACATCAAATAAACAGGAGGGTTTGCTATGTTAGAAGGATTGGCGGGAGATTCCCGTGTCATCGTCTATCTGATGGCAGGGATCGGAGTGCTGGGGATTCTGGCGAAGATCATCAACCAGCTTACTTTGTACAGGCTGGTAAGAGCGGCAGGAAGCATGCCGAAGAGTACACACCGACTGATAAAGCTCGTGCGGGCAAAATATGAACACGCGTGCATGATTCATGATTCTGTGGTAAATGTCGATGCCTTTGTGGAAAAATACATATATGAGTACAGAGGCTTTCTGTTCCGTATCCATACGTGGAGGCAGATTGAAATATTATCCGTGTGGTTTGCGGGGATACTCGCGGCGCTGGGCGCGTCGGTCAACTACCTTTCTCTCGGTCTTACAGAGACTGTTTATCAATATATTGCAGCCGGTATTGCAGAAATGGTGCTGCTCTCAGTTATCATGAGACTGTCTGATGAGCCGTATAAAATCAATGCGGTCAGGATGTACATGGTAGATTATCTGGAAAACATCTGTGCGATTCGTCTGCGGAAGCAGACCCAGAGAGAGCGGGAATCCATCGACGTGATCGCGGCGGAAAGCGGCGGAAAAGGCGCGGTTCAGACGGCGCCTGACGGAAGAAGTCAGGAGGCGGGCTCCAGAAAGAAGACGAGGGCAGCGAGAGTCGTACAGACGAACACTGCGTCAGATTCTCAATCAAATGTTCAGACGGGAGATTTAAATACCCGGCAAAATGTCCAGCCTGGAATGCAGATGTCCGGGCAGACTGCGATATGCAATGACTCAGAGGGGAATGAGGAAGAAGCAGGCAAAAAGGGAGCGCCTGGAGAACAGCTTCCTATCAATATCGAAGGAGAGCCCAGAGCTGCCGGGAGAGGAGAGGCTGCCCGTCAGGCGGTTCGAACCGCTTCTGAGAACAGTCTGGAGGCTGACAGATCTGCGCTGAGAGAGGAGGCGATCCGGCAGATATTGGAAGAATTTCTTGCCTAATATATCGTCTCGAAAATACCCGCGCCAAATCATCTGCCTGTTTTCCGGCCGCACAGGTCAAAAAGTCTCAGCGCAGCCCGCTTCGCCTGCGTTTTACTTGAATAAGGAAAACAGATTTGGTAAAATGTCCATAGAGTATCGGACATTGCCGGAATACCGGCACCGGACTTCGAATGATGACAGGGATATCAGATGATATCGGAGAGGAAGGATAATAATGAGCAAAGTAACATTTGATTATTCAAAAGCATGTGGTTTCGTTAAGGAGCATGAGATGCAGTATATGAGCGAGCTTGCGGTTCAGGCGAAGGACAGGCTGCTGGCAGGGACCGGAGCGGGGAATGATTTCTTGGGATGGATCCATCTTCCGGTGGATTACGATAAAGAGGAGTTCGCGCGGATCAGGAAAGCGGCTGAGAAAATCCGTCAGGATTCAGAAGTCCTGCTCGTGATCGGAATCGGCGGTTCTTATCTGGGGGCAAGAGCTGCAATCGAGTTCCTCGGACACTCTTTTGCCAATGTGGTTTCAAAGGACGTCCGCAAGGCTCCGGAGATCTATTATGTAGGGAACAGCATCAGCAGTACTTATATCAAAGACCTGATGGACGTTGTGAGAGACCGTGATTTCTCCATTAATATGATCTCCAAATCAGGGACGACCACAGAGCCGGCGATCGCCTTCCGCGTTTTCAAAGAGCTGTTGGAGAAGAAGTACGGCAGGGAGGAAGCGGCGAAGAGGATCTATGCCACCACAGACAAGGCAAAGGGAGCTCTTAAGAATCTGGCGACGGAGGAAGGATACGAGACATTCGTTGTCCCTGACGACGTGGGAGGACGCTTCTCAGTCCTGACCGCAGTAGGCCTTCTGCCGATCGCTGTGAGCGGCGCTGATATCGACAGGCTGATGGAAGGGGCGGCAGCAGGAAGAAAGGCTGCGCTGGAAAATGATTTTGCAGACAATGACGCA
The DNA here is from genome assembly GCA_944376695.1 of uncultured Mediterraneibacter sp. Lineage (GTDB taxonomy): Bacteria > Bacillota > Clostridia > Lachnospirales > Lachnospiraceae > Mediterraneibacter. Next base: position 29,975 of record CALWDM010000019.1, read on the forward strand.
TTGCAGTATGCAGCGATCCGGAATATCCTTCTTCGCAAGGGAAAGACAGTGGAAGTGCTGGCAAACTATGAGCCCAGTCTCCACTATGTATCCGAGTGGTGGAAACAGCTCTATGGTGAGAGCGAAGGCAAGGACCAGAAGGGGATCTTCCCGGCGTCCGTAGATCTGACCACAGACCTGCATTCCATGGGTCAGTTCATCCAGGACGGAAACAGGATCCTGTTCGAGACTGTTCTGAATGTGGAAAAGTCCAGGGAAGAGATCGTGATCAATGAAGAGCCGGTAGACCTGGACGGACTGAATTATCTTGCGGGAAAGAATGTGGATTTCATCAACAAGAGCGCTATGAATGGGACGATCCTGGCGCACACAGACGGAAACGTCCCGAATCTGATGGTGAAGATCCCGGAACAGAATGAATTTTATCTGGGAGAGCTGTTCTATTTCTTTGAGTTCGCATGCGGCGTGAGCGGATATTTACTCGGCGTTAATCCGTTCAACCAGCCGGGTGTTGAGAGCTACAAGAGAAACATGTTTGCTCTGCTCGGAAAACCGGGATATGAGGAGGAGAGGGAAGAACTTCTCAGGAGACTGTGATCAGTTCAGGAATTTTTTGATTCGTCTGGAATGATATGCAGCCTCTGGTTTGAAATTTCTTGTTCAGTTTTGATAAATGGAGTATAATAATAAGCAGTCGGAGCGGACCGGCTGCTTATTCTGTTCAGGCGGGGACGGAACCCCGCTTTGTTTAGGCGGACAGCGGTCAGCAGGATTAAGGAGGCGTGTTATGATGTTAAGAATCGGAATGTTGACAAGCGGAGGGGACTGTCAGGCATTGAACGCTGCAATGCGCGGAGTGGTAAAGGGAATTTGTTCCCGGTGCAATGATGTGGAGATCTATGGGTTCAAAGACGGATATAAGGGGCTGATTTATGCGGATTTCAGTATGCTCACTTCGGGAGATTTCTCAGGGATCCTGACAAGGGGAGGCACGATCCTCGGCACATCCAGGCAGCCGTTTAAGCTGATGCGTGTGCCGGACAGGGACGGACTTGACAAGGTGGAGGCTATGAAGCATACATACCATAAGCTCAACCTCAACTGTCTGGTCATCCTCGGGGGCAACGGGACGCACAAGACGGCGAACCTGTTGAGAGAAGAAGGGCTTAATGTGATCACACTTCCGAAGACCATTGACAATGACCTGTGGGGCACAGAGATGACGTTTGGATTCCAGAGCGCGGTGGATATCGCGACAGATACCATTGACAGGATCCATACGACAGCCACATCCCACAGCCGTGTATTTATTATAGAAGTAATGGGGCACAAGGTGGGACATGTGACACTTCACGCGGGTATCGCCGGAGGCGCGGACATTATCCTTCTTCCGGAGATCCCGTATGATATCAGAGCCATTGCAAAAGTGATCGACGGACGGTCTAAGGCAGGAAAGCCGTTCACTATCCTTGCGGTGGCTGAGGGAGCGATCTCCAAAGAGGACGCGAAATTAAAGAAAAAGGAATACAAGGAGAAGCTGGCGAAGAGAAAATATCCGTCTATCGCATATGAGCTGGCGGAGCAGATCCGGAAGGAGACGGACAAGGAAGTGCGCATCACAGTGCCTGGACATACTCAGAGAGGCGGAGAGCCGTGCGCGTATGACAGGGTGATCGCCACGAGAGTCGGAGCGAAGGCGGCAGAGCTGATTCTGGAAGGTAAATTCGGCTACATGATCGGCCTGAAAGAAGGAGAGACGGTAAAGGTGCCTCTGGAAGAAGTAGCAGGCAGACTGAAATATGTTGACCCGAACTGCAGTCTGATCAAAGAGGCGCGTATGATCGGCATCAGTTTTGGAGACGAGTAAAGGAACAACGTTTAAATATCAGGGAAACCGCAGTGTGGAGAAAGCGGGGAATACAGAGATGGGGCAGGCGCAGGGATTGAGTCCCTGCGCAGCCTCTTGTCTGTGAAAAACTTCATTTACAGAGTATTCAGTACAGAAATCAGAGAGAGCAAGAGGTGTAACACATGTCGTATACGGCACTTTACAGAAAGTTCCGCCCTTCGGAGTTTGGGGATGTGAAGGGGCAGGACCATATTATTACAACCTTGCAGAATCAGATCAAAGCGAACCGTATCGGTCATGCGTATCTCTTCTGCGGGACGCGGGGGACCGGCAAGACGACCGTGGCGAAGATTTTTGCAAAGGCGGTCAACTGCGAGCATCCGGCAGACGGCAGCCCGTGCGGGGAGTGTGAGATGTGCAGGTCCATCGCGGACGGCACGTCTATGAATGTGATCGAGATTGACGCGGCGTCCAACAATGGCGTGGACAATATCCGTGAGATCCGGGAGGAGGTTGCCTACCGTCCCACAGAGGGAAGGTATAAGGTTTATATTATCGACGAGGTGCATATGCTCTCCATTGGAGCTTTCAACGCGCTCCTAAAGACGCTGGAGGAGCCGCCGGAGTATGTGATCTTTATTCTGGCGACCACGGAGGTACACAAGATCCCGGTTACTATCCTGTCCCGGTGCCAGCACTATGATTTCCGCCGTATCAGCATCGAGACGATTGCGGACCGGATGCGGGAGCTTATGAACACGGAACATGTTGAGGTGGAGGAGAAGGCTCTCAGATATATCGCAAAGGCGGCTGACGGATCCATGCGTGACGCCCTGAGCCTTCTGGACCAGTGCATTGCGTTTTACCTGGGGCAGAAACTGACCTATGACAATGTGCTGGAAGTGCTGGGAGCAGTGGATACGGATGTGTTCAGCCAGCTCCTGCGCAAAGTGATCGACCGGGATGTGTCCGGCGTTCTGGATGTGGTGGAGGAGCTTGTCATGCAGGGCAGGGAGCTGAGCCAGCTCGCGGCGGATTTTACATGGTATCTCAGAAACTTGCTTCTGGTAAAAACTTCTGATAATATAGAGGAGGTTCTGGATGTATCGACGGAAAATCTGACGCAGCTTAAGGAAGAGGCGCAGATGGTGGAACCGGATATGCTGTTCCGTTATATCCGCATTTTCTCCGAACTGTCAGGGCAGTTAAAATATGCGACCCAGAAGAGGGTCATGCTGGAGGTGGCTCTGATCAAGCTGTGCACGCCCGCGATGGAACCGGATCAGGATACCCTTCTTGAGCGGATCCGTGCTGTGGAGAAAAAGGTGGAGAAAGGCATAGAGGACGCGGCGGATAGGAAGGATCGGGTCGTCTATGTCAATGGCGGCGGCATTCCCGGAAGCGGGGAAAGCTATCCGGGAGGAACTGCCGGAGGATATAGCAGCAGGATTAATGCGCCGAAGCCGGAGCTTCCGAATGCCATACCCGAGGACGTACAGGAAGTGGTGAAGAATTTCCGCTCCATCACGCACGAAGCTTCCGGCATCATCAGGGGATACCTTAATAATGCACGATTAAGCCTGGGCGGGGATAACCGCCTGCTCATCGTATTGCCGGATACCCTGGCGGCGAGCGTGGTTGGCAGAGAAGATCATGTGCAGGAGATCGAAGAGCTGATCGAGCAGAAGATCGGAAAGAAAGTGGAGATCGACGTGCGGCAGGTAGAAGAGGGCAGGCATTTTGAAGATACATTCGTGGATATAGAACAGAAGATCAATATGGAGATAACAGTGGAGGATTAAATATGGCAAAGAGAGGCGGATTCCCGGGCGGCGGAATGCCGGGGAACATGGCAAACCTGATGAAACAGGCGCAGAGGATGCAGCGCCAGATGGAAGAGCAGCAGAAAGAGCTGGAGGCGAAAGAGTTTACCGCGGCAGCCGGGGGCGGCGCAGTCGAGGTAACTGTATCCGGAAAGAGAGAAGTCCTGAAAGTGAAGCTGGCTGAAGAAGTCGTTGATCCTGATGACATCGAGATGCTGGAAGACCTGATCGTGGCGGCGACCAATGAGGCGATCCGTAAAGTAGAGGAGGAGACAGGAGCAGCGATGTCAAAGCTGACAGGAGGGCTCGGCGGGGGAATGCCGGGAATGTTCTGACAATTTCCGTAAAAGGGGTCACGTAAAAGGGGTCAGACCCCTCTTAAGAGGGGTCTGACCCCTTCGGGAAACAAATTCGCGATATTTCGAAATTCTAAAACAAAAGGGGCTATCAGATGTCAGTTGTCTGACAGACCCTTTTCAATTTGTGTTTGGCGACAGAGGTGTAACAGGATGGATTATTACAGTAACCAGATCAGCCGGCTGATCGAGGAGTTTTCGCGCCTGCCGGGGATCGGGAGCAAATCCGCTCAGCGTCTTGCCTTTCATATCATTAATATGCCGGTGGATCAGGTAGAAGGGCTGGCGCAGGCCATCGTGGATGCAAGGAAGAATGTACGTTATTGTAAGGTGTGCTGCACTCTTACGGACAGAGATACCTGCCCGATCTGCAGTAATCCGGACAGGGATAAGAAGACCATCATGGTCGTAGAGACGCCGAGGGATCTTGCAGCATATGAGAAAACGGGGAAATATAACGGCGTGTACCATGTGCTCAACGGCGCGATCTCCCCGATGCTGGGCATTGGTCCGGGGGACATCCGGCTCAAAGAGCTTATGGAGCGTCTCCAGGGGGATGTGGATGAGGTGATTATTGCGACGAACTCCAGCCTGGAAGGGGAGACGACTGCAATGTATATCAGTAAACTTATCAAACCCGCAGGCATTAAGGTCAGCAGGATCGCCAGCGGGGTGCCGGTGGGCGGAGATCTGGAATATATCGATGAAGTGACCCTGCTGCGTGCGCTGGAAGGGCGTACGGAGCTTTGATCCGGAAAAAAGGGTGAAACAGGGCATAAAAAGCAGGATTGTATGATAAAAAGCAGTGAGATTTGTAAGGATCGCAGGAACAATGGTTGACCTGAGTTTTGTTAATGGATATAATCTAGGCTGTAATATGAGGATGGTTTCACAGGAGGTGGCTTGAATTGAGATTCTTTATTGACACAGCAAATGTTGATGACATCAGAAAAGCGAATGACATGGGCGTGATCTGCGGAGTGACGACGAACCCTTCGCTCATTGCGAAGGAAGGGAGAAAATTTGAGGACGTGATCGCGGAAATCGCATCGATCGTAGACGGCCCGATCAGCGGCGAAGTCAAAGCCACGACAACGGATGCCGAAGGCATGATACGCGAGGGGCGTGAGATCGCGAAGCTTCATCCGAATATGGTAGTGAAGATCCCGATGACAACAGAAGGTCTTAAGGCCGTGAAAGTACTTGCAGCTGAGGGGATCAGGACGAATGTAACGCTGATCTTTACAGCGAACCAGGCGCTGCTTGCGGCAAGGGCAGGCGCGGCATATGTCTCGCCATTCTTAGGGCGGCTCGATGACATTTCGGTGAGAGGCGTTGAGCTGGTGGAGGAGATCGCGGAGATTTTTGCTGTGGCAGGGATCGAGACAGAGATCATTGCGGCAAGCGTGAGGAATCCTGTGCATATCACAGACTGCGCTCTTGCAGGGGCGGATATTGCCACAGTGCCGTACAGGGTGCTGGAGCAGATGACGCACCATCCCCTGACAGATGCCGGCATCAGAAAATTTCAGGAAGATTACAGAGCAGTATTTGGAGAGTAACTGCATCCTTTGAACTATGGTCTGAAAATATTAAGAAAAGGAGATACTATGGATAAATTAAAGCTGATGAAGATTACCAATGAGGTCCGTAAGGATATTGTGACTGCGGTTCACAGTGCGAAGGCCGGACATCCGGGCGGTTCACTGTCAGCGGCGGAGCTCCTGACTTTCCTGTATTTTGAGGAGATGAATATTGATCCGAAGGATCCGGGAAAGGCTGACAGGGACAGATTTGTGCTGTCCAAGGGACATATAGCACCGGCTCTTTACTCTGTTCTTGCAGAGAGGGGATATTTCCCGAAGAAGGAGCTTTTGACACTCCGTCATACAGGCTCGCGTCTTCAGGGACACCCGGATATGAAGCAGGTTCCGGGGGTGGATATGTCTTCAGGATCACTTGGCCAGGGCATCTCCGCAGCTGTGGGTATGGCGATCGCAGCAAAGCTTTCCGGAGCGTCTTACCGAGTCTATACGATGGTGGGAGACGGGGAGATCCAGGAGGGACAGGTCTGGGAGGCTTCCATGCTTGCCGCGCACCGCAGACTGGACAACCTGGTCGTGATCGTGGACAACAATAATCTTCAGATCGACGGTGAGGTGGATAAAGTAAATTCACCGTATCCCATTGATAAAAAATTCGAGGCATTTAATTTCCATGTGATCAATATTGACGGCAATGATTTTGATCAGATCGAGCCGGCGCTTAAAGAGGCAAGGGCTGTAAAAGGGCAGCCGACGGCGATCATTGCGAAGACTCTGAAAGGAAAAGGGGTTTCCTTCATGGAAAACGCGGCGGAATGGCACGGAAAGGCTCCGAATGACGAAGAGTATAAGATCGCAATGGCAGATCTGGAAAAGGCAGGTGAAGCGTTATGTCAGATGTAAAGAAAATCGCAACAAGAGACAGTTATGGTGATGAGCTGATCGCGCTCGGGAAAGAGCACGAGGATATCGTAGTGCTGGACGCGGATCTTGCGGAAGCGACCAGATCCGGAAAGTTTGCCGGAGTGTTCCCGGAACGTTTCATCGACTGCGGGATCGCGGAGGCGAACATGATGGGAGTCGCGGCAGGGCTTGCGGCAGCGGGAAAGGTTCCCTTTGCAAGTTCATTCGCAATGTTCGCGGCAGGCAGGGCTTACGAGCAGGTAAGGAATTCCATCGGTTATCCCCATCTGAATGTAAAGATCGGCGCTTCCCATGCCGGGATTTCGGTAGGCGAGGACGGAGCAACCCACCAGTGCAATGAAGATATTGCTCTGATGCGCTCCATACCGGGCATGACAGTAATCAATCCTTCTGATTATATAGAAGGAAGGGCAGCAGTAAGGGCTGCTTATGAGTATAACGGCCCGGTCTACTTAAGATTCGGCAGACTGGCAGTGCCAGTGATCAATGACAGACCCGATTATAAATTCGAGATGGGTAAAGGCGTTGTATTAAGAGAGGGAAAAGACGTGGCAATTATCGCTACAGGCCTCCCTGTAAACAACTGCCTGGAGGCAGCTGAGATGCTTGCCGCGGACGGAATCGACGCAAAGGTCGTCAACATCCATACGATCAAACCGCTGGATGAAGAGCTTGTGGCAGCAGCGGCAAAAGAGACAGGAAAAGTCGTTACAGTTGAGGAACATTCCGTGATCGGCGGGCTCGGAAGCGCGGTATGCGATACACTGTGTGAGAAAGCACCGACCAGAGTGCTGAAGATCGGGATCAACGACGTGTTTGGCGAATCAGGGCCGGCGCTGGAACTGATCGAAAAATATGGATTGGATGCAAAGAGCATATACGAAAAGGTAAAAAAATTTGTGAACGGGGTCTGACCCCGTTCATTTTTTAAATTGCTAAATTAAAAAGTACAAAGAATAATTCTGGAAATATTGTTGGTTCAATGTTATCTTATAGTTATATCTAATTTATTCTGAAGTTTCATTTAAGTGTTGAGAGGTCTTAAGAGATCATATCCGATTCGGAACATAATTCAGACGAAAAAATTTAATATCCAGCAGGAGGAATGCGTATGCCGAGAGGTAAAAGAAAGCAAAGCGGCACAGATGTCTATCATGTCGTATCCAGAGGGAACAATCAGAACCATATACTGCAAAAAAACGATGATAAGAAATATTTTAGATCAATTATGCGGAGCAGGGCAGAAAAATATGGGGTTAAGGTGTATGCATATTGTATTATGTCTAATCATGTCCACATCCTGTTCAAATCGGATTTTAAGCTCCTTTCGCTATTCATGCAGGAAGTTAATTCCGTTTATGCTATTTACCATAATTATAAATACGGCGAGAGCGGCCATGTTTTTCAGGGGCGGTTTTATAGCAGTGTAGTGGAGACAGAGGGCTATTTGTACAGCTGTATCCGCTATATACATAACAATCCTGTGAAGGCGTTTATGGTTTCATCAATTCTCGATTATCCGTTCAGCAGTGCGGCGGAGTATTATAAAACGATGATACATAAAAAGAAGACAGAGGGGTACCTTTCAGAAGAGGTGTTTTTTCATATAAAGCAAAGATTCAGAAATTGGGAAGAGTTTTACGAGTTTCACAATATTTTTGATAATCAGGAATTTATTGATATAAAAGAAGAAAAAGAGGAATATGACTTTCAGCGTGTAAAGAGACAGATGCTGATATTTGCGCGTGTGAATAATATAAAAAGCTTTAAAACACTGGATGATGTACCTTATATGAGGCAGAGGGCAGTGGCATTCTGCAAAAGGGAGACTGGCATGACGGGAGGAAAAATAGAGAATTTTCTGAAAATATTGGCCACTGGGGTCAGACCCCTCTGAAAAGGGGTCTGACCCCTTTTGTCGAATTCGTCTGACAATAACTGATAAAATCGTCTTTTTCTGTGTGCTATCCTCATTACGACGCCGGGAAATTATTTTTTTGTCAGGAGGATGAGTATAAATGGCAAGACAGTTACCTAAAAATGTCAGACAGATAGGGAATGTGAGTGACAGCCCGAAGATTTATGTAGAAGATTATGTGGATACGTTTTTTGCGCAGTTATGCGAGAAGTGCGAAAAGGCAGGCAAAGGTCCTGTAGGAGCCTTCCTGGTAGGGGATATCCAGCCGGGTACGGATGAGGAATATGTGTACATATACGGAGCGATCCAGATGCACGACCTGAAAATGTCAGGGAACGAATATGTGATCGACGACGATACATGGAAACGGGCATACGAAGACTGCAAGCAGTATTTTGAGGAAGGTGAGATGCTCGGCTGGTTCGTGGCGCATCCCGGGGTACCGCTCATTCCGGAGGCGTCCACGGTGAAACTGCACAAAAAATCATTTCCAAAGAAGAACACTGTATTTATTATGAAAGATCCTGTAGAAAAGGATGAAACGTATTATGTTCATAAAATGAATGACCTGATGGAGATCGGCGGGCATTACACGTATTACGAGAAAAATCCGTGTATGCAGAACTATATGATCTCCTCGCGAAAAAAAAATGGGGCGTACCCCACGGAAACTGTTGAGGACAGAGCTGCACAGGACTTTCGTAATCTGGTTAGAAAACGGGGGGAGAGCCGGAAGGGAAGAAAAACAGGAAGTTTGATGTATGCTGCCAGCGCCTGCCTGGTGCTTGTGCTGATCATTATGGGAGTGTCCATGCTCAACAGTTTTGACCGAATGAAATCCGTACAGAATACACTGGACACGCTGGCCGGGGCATCAGATAAAGTGGAGACTCAGGAGACGAGCGGAACGGTAACCGCGGTGACAGAAGAACAGACTGGAACGGAACAGTCCGGCGAAGGACAAGCCGGGGATGTTCAGGGGGCGGTTACTGACCGTGATCAGAATGTGGAGGAGACAGAAGGCGCAAATTCCGGGAAAGAGGAACTGTCAGGCGGAGACAATGCGGAAAACAGCGCAAATGAACCGGCAGGCGACAGCGACCCGGGCGAGAGCAGTCAGGACCCCGTACCTTCCGGAGAAAATGGAAGCGATGGCGTCTATATCGTGGAAGAAGGCGACACTCTTGCGATCATCAGCCGCAAAATGTATGGAGATGTGACTCACGTGGACGCCATCTGTAAAATGAACGGCATTACAGATGGGAATTTGATTTATGTTGGACAGAAATTGCTATTGCCGTAAAACCATGATATACTCAACAGGAAACAAGGATCAGAAATAAGGGGAGATATATGTCGCAAAAGAAAAAAACACAGTTCAGGCTCTTGACGCCCCCGGAAGACCTGAGCGAGATAAAGCACAAAGTGCTGAAATTCCGACTTACGAAGATAAGGCGAGCACTTGTATTTCTCGTACTGCTTTTCCTCGCTGTATGCGGGACCTTCCTTCTATTGGATAATCAGACATACACCAGAGTACGGACAGCGTCAGCATACCCGGGCGACAGAACGGACTCCAGCGGTTACGCACAGTTTGCGGATGGGATCGTACGATATAACAGAGACGGAGTCGCCTTTCTGAACAGGAAGAATGAGGAACAGTGGATACAGTCTGCGCAGATCCAGAATCCGATTATCAGTGTCAGAGAGAAGGCCTTTGCCATAGCAGACAACGGAGGGAATACAATACTTGTATTTACTGAGCAGGGCCTTAAGGGAGAGATCGAGACGACCCTTCCGATCGAGAAGATTACAGTTTCTGATCAGGGAATCGTTACCGCGATCCTGAGAAATGAAAGCTCGCCAGAGATTATGTCCTACGATGCTGTGGGGAATATTCTGGTGGAACAGCAGGTGATAATGGGAACTACAGGGTACCCGGTGGCAATAGAAATGTCGGATGACGGAAATATACTGGCGGCAGGTTATCTGTACGTGGACAGCGCTGTGCTCAAATCCAGGGTCATCTTTTATAATTTCGGAGAGACCGGGCAGGAGAAGCAGGACAAAATTGTTACATCAGATGATTATAACAATACAGTAATGACGGAACTCTTTTTTATGGGAGATGACCGTTTAGTCGCAGTGGGGGATGACCGATTTGCCATATACAGGGGAAAGGATGAGCCGGAGAAAGAAAAGGAGATCGAGCTGGATCAGGAGATCCAGAGTGTATTCCACTCTGATCGCTATATTGGATTTATCCTTCTGAATGAGGAAAAGTCGGGATATGAGCTGCGACTGTATAACAGACTGGGAGAACAGGTCATCCGCAGGGATATTTCCGGAACATACAATCATGTAAAGATCGCCGGGGATGAAGTTATTATGTATGACGGCAGCCGGTGCTGTATCATAACAGCAGCCGGAATTAAGAAATTTGAAGGGAATATCAATGCAGACGCGCTTGAAATATTCAAAGCGCCGGGGCTAAACAGATACTATGTGATGAGCGTCGATGAACTGCGGGTAATTTATCTGACGAAATAGGAGAGATTATGGATAACTGGCTTTTGATCATTGTTGCAACGATATTTATAGTATGTATAGCAGTGGGCTATATCAGAGGGTTTCTGAAACTGGGAATTTCCCTTCTCTCCACGGTACTGACGCTTGTGATTGTCCTGCTGCTCTCTCCATATGTGGCAGATGCGCTGGCTGAATTTACACCGGTGGATGATTTTATTGAGAAGAAAATTGTGGAGGCGTTTATACCGGAGCTCTCGGCAGAGCAGCTTGCACAGCTTGACTTGAGCGGCACCCCACTGGAAGATATGACTCCGGAACAGCTGGCTGATCCCGGTAATCTGAACTGGGAGATGCTGGGAATTACATATGAGGATGTGCTGAATATTATCGGGGAGATTCCAAAAGACACTCAGATCCAGGAAATTGAGAATGCGTCAATACCGCAGTTTTTAAAAGAACAGCTTATGGAGAATAATAACAGTGCGATCTATCATGAGCTTGGGGCAGAAAGTTTTCCACAGTATGTGGCGGCTTATATATCAAGGCTGGTGCTTCAACTGGCAGCATTTCTGGTGACCTTCCTTCTGGCGCTCATTATTGTCAAGGCGCTTATGTTTGCGGTAAATATTATCGGAGAGCTGCCTGTGCTCGGACTCGTCAACCATATAGCAGGCGGCGTGCTTGGGCTGGCGCTTGCCGTGGTGATCGTGTGGATAGGTTTTTTGGTCATGACACTTGCATATTCAACAGATATGGGAGCGGCATGTTTTGAGATGATGGAGAAGAGCGCAGTTCTCAGGTTCTTGTATAAAACGAATCCTCTAATGCTCAGGCTGCTTGGATTTTAGCGGGCAGCCCGTGCAGTACAATCAGAGAGGATTGGTTTTTATGATTTTTTTGAAAATCCCGTTGACATTAGAAAATGTGTTTAGTATAATAATCTTCGCACTGTTAGTGCAGAACAGAATAGAATGCCGCAGTTAAGAGCTGTGGTCTTGTTCAGAATCAGGAGAAATACTCAAGAGGCTGAAGAGGCGCCCCTGCTAAGGGTGTAGGTCGGGAAACCGGCGCGAGGGTTCAAATCCCTCTTTCTCCGTTTGATATTATCCCAAAAACTACTGGAGATTTCCGGTAGTTTTTGTATCTAAAAGGTTAAATTGTGGATAATATCATGTAAAAACCACCAGATATAGTGCCAAAAAGAAAACTTGTAAAAGTTGTAAAAAGG
>CALWDM010000020.1 GCA_944376695.1 uncultured Mediterraneibacter sp.
AGCCAGGCCTTGCACAGACCTGGCTCTTATTCTTTGCAAAAAAGTGCTGCCGCACTAATTTAGTGCGACAGCCCCTTATTTTTTTACTTTACGAATTGAAGATATGTTATTATAATTAATCAGCCAATTAACCCTGCCATATTCATAAATCCTACTATCCCCTGTCAGCTTGTCTGTCATGCTTACTGACAGTGTTGCCTGGGATTTCACATAAAACAGGACAAGGAACAGTTTTCTGTTCCTTGTCCGTTTTTCTCCAGGGCGGGATAAAACCGCCCCGGGCCTCTTAAATTAAAAGATATCTGCTGATCTTTATCAGGTCAGCTTGCTCCTGCAAAGGCGAAATCTGTCTGATTCCATCCTTACACTGTCGACTCATCTGCCGGGTTTGTGAATGTAAATATTACGTTTGTGCTGTATGTTGTTCCATCCACAACGCCTGAGTTATCACTGATTTTAGCCTTACCAGACTGAGTAGCACCTGCACCGTCTGTCAGAATACCTAATTCGTTATTAGTCTGTGTGACCACAGTATGAGGAGTAGTGAAAGTTCCAAGCTGCATGGTGGCGCTTCCAGCACTTCCAGTAAGTGGGAAGTTCCCTTCCTCATTAGGCACATTAGCTTCTACAGTGATTCCGGAAGGAATGTTATCTGACTTAATCTCATCACCATCTGTTCCCGGTTGTTTCTGCTTTACAGTAAATGTCACATCCGTACCTTTCGTGAATGTATCCGCTGTCTCAACATTACTGTCTGTCAGAGTAACCAGTTTCGGGAAATAAACCATCCAGTTATTTACTGACGTCTCTTCCGTACCCGGGTCTACCGGTTCAATCGGTCCTACACCGCCTGTCTTGTATTCGAACGTTGTTTCTCCTGATGCGGTCGTCTCTGCCATAACGGATGTACCCATCATTCCTACTGCCAGTGTTGCTGCGATTACTGCTGCGTAAACTTTTCTTCTCATACTTTTTTCTCCTTCTCTTTTTGTTTTTTATGTATGCTCAACCCTCCTCCGGGGCGTTGAACCAGTGTCCTGAGGGGAGTAGTCCCCTGTCCTGCGGGAAGCCGCCCTCCTTTGGGAAGCCACCCTTCCGGGGGAATAGTTATGCCTCCCCGCCTTCCTCCTCATTTCTCCTTTTGGTTCCCAAAAGGAGCAGGAGGAGGAGCATCCCGGAGCCGGAACCAAGCATCAGCCATTTCCCCAGCTCCGCGTTGTCGCCTGTCTTCGCCGCGGCGCTCCCGCGGTCGATCTGCGTTTTCTTCGACGGCCGGTATACGAACTCCGTCGTCGCCTGCGCGTCCCCTGCTGCATGCACTTCCACCTCGCCTAAGGGCGCTGTCAGGAGGCACCGGCTGAAAATCCCGGTTAGAATCCATTTCTTCATTTTCATTATTCCGCCTCCTGACTGTTAATTTCCTGCTGCCGACTTGCTGAATGTAAAGTGTATCGTTCCTGTAAACGGCGCTCCGTCCGCCACATTTGGCTCATTCTGTGAACGGAAATACAACAGCAGTTGCGTTGGACTTGTAAAGTTCAACGTTCCCACTTTTCCGTCTGTACTGATCTGGGTACCCGTCAACGGCGGGTCGATTTCTCCGATGAAACAGGTCAGTTTGATTGTTTCCTCACTGCCGCCTGTATTTCTCGAGATTTCTATTGCGTCAGTGCTCCGCGCATCCCTGATCTCCTGAATCACCACGTCCACCCCGGGATCCGGGTCAGGTATTTCTGCCGGATTTCCGTCGTCATCCCGGACAGGCGTTATCGTGATCTTCTGGTTTGCGGAATATATATGCTTATCCGCCGGGTTCACGTTGTCCAGCATGGTGATCTGTTTCGGATAGTGGATGATGCTCTCCACTTCGGTTCCCAGTACAGCCGTTGTAAGCGTCTCCACGCTGGGGAGTGTTGTGATGCCGTTTATCTGCTCTTCCGAGAGAGCGATCTGGCCGAGTCCGCTCCGGCCAAAGTTCGCTGGAAGACTGTCTGTGACATTACTTTCCGTCCAGGCATAGATACGGTACTGCGCACCGTCATCCCATTGCTGAGTCGTATCTGTCTTTGTGAAGGTTACCGTAAAGTTATCTGAATTAGCCGAATCTACTTCTATGGTGGCCTGTGCCACAGTCGCCGCCTTATCCACCTCTTCTCCCGTCAGTTGTCCTTTTCCATCCGTATTTAACATAGCAAATCTTCGGTACTGATTTTCACCCGGATTCTGCTTGTACAATGCCACATGCAGCTCTCCGGCGAATTTTGAATTGTTGAGCAGATCATTCACGGATATAATGCTGTTTCCCGCCGTCGCAAATGTGCCGCTGATCTTAATGTCGTCTCCCTCATAGAACATTTTGCCTTTGGTCTGGTTTTCTATTTTGAGAGCACCGCTCTCAGTTCCCTCGCTGTAGATCCGGGGAATCACATAAAGCTGCTCCGCATTGCAGGGGTAATCTGTCTTCGGGAGCGCTCCTGCCGCTTCCAGTGCTTCAGTATTGTCGTAAAGCCAACTTACACTGTTTTGTGTCTTGTCCCCATTTCCTGCGTTCCACATATAGAACCGGTATGTCATGGGGCTTATGCCTACTTCACTGATGCCGGTGAATTTTAAGACAATCTTTGTGAAGACATCTTCGCCGGCTTCCGATTTAGTTACAGTCACCGTAGGCTCATTAGAACCGTTAAATCTGCCATAATAAATGACGTCTGTCGCAGCCTTATTTACTCTCTGTGTAATGCTTTGATTTCCCAGGTCTATGACTCCCTTTTCAGTAAGCCCCCATTTATTGCTGTTGCTGCCTCTTGGCTCCTGTGCATAAACCGTGTAATAGGCAGTCTTGTCAGCGCTTTCGTTTACGTCTCCTTTCATGTAGAACGCAGCCTCCAGCGAATATTTGCCGTCTGCTTCCATGTACACTTTTGTTTCCACCGGGGTGACAGGCGGTTGTTCACCTCCTGCCTGCTGATTTTCCTCGCCGGGGTACATCAGGCCTTCCTGGCTGTACATGATCTTACTCATTTCCAGTTCAGTGCTTACGCTTGGCGCCTTTGTTCTGGAGTCTCCGTTTGCCGGGTTCAGGTTTGACTCTGTAAAATCGCTGCCTGCTTCGTTGGAGCTATTCCACGCCACGATGTAATAGACTGCTCCGTCCTCCCACTCCTTTGTAATGGTGTGAGCTCCGCCTGTCACCACGTCTGTAAAGTCATAGGCTGCGGTTACGGTATCATCTGACTTGGCGCCGTCTGACTCCACTTTCATTTCTACGCTTCCCGCATCCACTTTGTCTTCTGACGATCCTCCTCCCTGGCCGTCATCGAGAATCTCTCCTTCGAATACCCATCCTTTGGCCTCGTCATCGTTCGGATTTACTTTATACAAAGCTGTATGTACCTTGCTCTCTTCCGGTGCAGTATCTCCGACCTGAAGGCTTTCGGGATAATTCGGGTCGATTCCAAAATCTGCTGTCAGGGTAAAATCTGTCTCCGAGTAGATCAGTTTGGCTTCGGGGCTTGAGATCTGCGTAATCGCATCTCCTCCTGCGGTTGATACCTTCTTTGGCAGCACAGTGACAGTATGGGTCTCTCCGGGGATGTCCCGGGTGTCATCAAGGAACAGCTCCTTCGTCAGACTCGTCCTATTTGTCTCCGATGTTAAACTGCTTCCCGCATCCCGCAGCTGTCCACTGTCCGGCGCGTCTGTATTGCCATCGCTCCATGCGTGTACGCCGTAAACTGCGCCCTGATCCCACTGGTAGCTGATACTGCCCCCATTGTCTTTGACAGCAAAGGCAATGGTAAATGTATCTCCATTCGTGGATACATCTTTGCCTTCTTCTGCCTCCGCTGCTTCCAGCTTCTGCCTGTTATTCTCAAAATAGGTTCCGCCCTCCAGCACTGTGCTCAGGCTTCCGTCTGCTTCTTTCTGGATAGTTCCGTAGCCGATCACACTGCTGCTGTCGCTGGATGGATCCGGCTGTGCCGGATCAGCGTCATCCCAGCCTTTCCTCTGTTTCGTCACCGCGAACTGTACGCCGTCCAGCGCGTCCGCATCTCCGCTGAATCCAAAGGTACCTGTGATCTTAAAAGAACCATTCTGTACGCCCGGTTCCGGACTCCCATATGTATAGGTGGTCACCGCTGTGCCTTCCTTCAGGATGTTGTTCTCATCCGTGCTGGTGATTTCCTGACTGCCGTATACCGGTACCAGAGTTACGGTTCCGCGGTTTTTGCCCGCCTCCCCAAACAGCGCATCCCAGACTTCTCCTGTCAGTTCGGACAGATCCAGACTATCGGTACCAGAGATGGAATAGGTGCGTGAGGCATCACTGCTATCTGTATACTGGATCTGAAATCCGCTGATTTGTCCGGGGCCTGTGTCTGCTGACAATATGCCAAAGATCTCTGACAAATCGACGACATTGCTCTCACCGCTGACGCTGGTATAGAGCTGATTTTCCTGAGCAGTATTCCATGCATCTACCTGCGCTGCAGTGCCAGTGCCAGAAGTTTTGTCTGTATATGAATCTCGAATGGCGCTGTCATCAACGCTGACTTCTGCGGCGGACAGGTAGTAAAGTTCTGCTACCACATCGTCTTGTTGATTTAACGTTCCGCTTGTTGTACTTCTTAAGCCCAGCTTAAAATGCTTATTCGATATCTCATCAAAGATTTGATCTCTGTATCCTACAATCACGTCTTCAGAACCCTGTAGTGCCTGTACAGTACCTGTCTCAATGTCTTCAAAAGCGTCAGACTGATAATCTGCACCCGAATTAGCTCCTGTCTGCTTTTTGATCTGATATTGGCCCCGGAGCATTGGATTCCCAGATGCATTTTCTACAGGACGTATTTCCAGTCTGTAAAACGATCTGCTGCTTTTCAGGAAATCCCCATCTGCCAATGCCTGATCATAAATTGCGTCGTAGTTTATAATATCTCCCGCGTGCCATTCGGTACTGCCATCCGGTGTTTTCAGTTGTAGTGTGTCGTATCTTTCTGTACCTCCATTAGTCTCTACAAGCCACGCCTCATAATGATCAAGATCAGGATACCTCTCCAGCACGGTTCCTGTGGGAACTATGATATAGTTTCTGCTCTGGCTATTTCCATATCCCAAATAAACTATTTGGCCGGTATTTATGTTGCCATTATCATAGAACTGAGCTCTGAACTCTACCGGCTGGGATTTTACGGTTATCGTAGTAGGAGGATTGTTCCCGTCAGTTCCAGTCAGGCCGATCGTGTACTCATATGCCCCTGTGGTCTTATTGTATGTCTGCGCTCCAATAGTTACGGCGGCATTAGAAGACGTTACCGACGGCGGCGAGTATCCCCGCCGTACCGCCAGTCCAAGTTTTATCGGACCAGAGTTCGGCACCATATAACTTCTAAATGTAAACGGCATCTCTAAAGCGTAATATTTTCCCCCGGGCTGAGTCTTATTGTCCTGCGTCCGATATGTATAGCTTCTTCCTTTCATATCAGAAGCCATAGGGCTTTCGTCAGCATTTCCGTTCTTATCGATGTCCGGGTTCAGAATCACTGCTTCTGACGTTGCTGTACCTGAAAAATCCAGAATTGCATTTCTGTGCGCTCCTGCATTGGAATACTGCACCATCTTAAAGTCATGATAACAACCGCTCACTGTAACCTCGTAAGCATACCATTTCATGTCTTTGACCACGCCATTAAAGTTTGGATTATTAGGGTTAAAGCTATAGAGCCAGGGGCTGGCGGCTGTTCCATACCCGCCCAAAGGAGTGGTACTAAACATATATCCGTCCCGGAATCTCCGTGGATGCCGTCTCTCCGACTCGCTGGGATTGCTGAATTCATTGGACAATCCATACGCGACACACTTAATTGTAATCGTTCCTCCATTGTCCAGATCATAAGTTACTGAGCCGCTTGTCGGCATTTTAAACGTTTGCCGCTCAAATGTATTCGTATAAAACGTTCCCTGCTCTGTGTATGCATCGAACGCAAGGGAATTTGGAACAAGATTCCAGGAGTCTGCGTTTGTATTCCTGATTGCTGTTTCAAAACGAACAGTGACAGTTTCCCCGGCTCTCACCTCTCCTACAGGTGCATTGAATTTTTGTGTTCCGTCGGCAGACACTGCAACCTCTTGCGTTTCAGTTCCAAACCTTTGTGTCACGGCAGTGTCGAATACGCTGGCGTCACCGTCCTCATTCACCCTGTAGGTATGAACATAGGGCTTTCCTCCATCGAGATAATTTTTCAACCCATACCCTGGACGCCTTCCTCCACCGTTGGGCGTGTAATACGTTGGCGAGCTGTTATCTTTGTAGGCTGGCTCTGCTACAGTTGTGGAACCTATCTTCTTCGTATATGTTCTTGACATTCCTATTGTACGCGGATAGGCATTTGACAAAAGACTTGGATTGACATCGATATCAGTGAACGCTGTGAACCATCTTTCACCTGTACCATAGATTTGTCCGCCTATAGTAATCTCAGCATCCTCGTCTTTCATGGTAAACACTCCGCTGTACTTTCTGTCTCCCTCTTCCGTAAGGCCGCTGCCTGTCACATTTTCTGTATTAAAGTTTGCCAACACGCCCCCGCTCTTTGCCTTAACTGAGACGGTCATATTTTCAAGTGAGCTTGGCAGAGTAAATTCTATCGAAACACGTTCAGTTGGTACGGCGGTTACACTGTTACCTGTACTATTTAACTTGGAGTTCTTTACGGTAAGCCCGAACTCTGACCCAGCGATACCAGTCGAATTCGTCTTAAAGGTGATGCTTCTCTTCGGATTCTCAGGAACTTTATAGTAAAGCCTTACTTGCGCTCCATCAGGTATTTTATAGCCCACCTGTATATTTCCATAGTCAGCAGAAGTACCGGCTGTGTTTTCTCCAGTCGTGTAATACCAGGCTATGGAATCGCCGCTGCCATCCAGATCATGTGGATATATGCCGGTTACAGGAACTCCTGCTTCCTCGTCCGCTCCACTGATACTGATAAGCAGCGCTGCCTCCACATAAGTCCTTGTTATATCCCCTTCTTTATACTCCGGCGCATTCTCGCTGAATAGTCCTCCGAAGTAGGAAACAGGATCAGTCGCCAGACTTAACCCCTTCTCTTCATAAGCATACTGATACACATCATGTGATGGCTGTTCTATAGATTCACCAGAAATAGCGTTTGCTCCATCCGCCAGCGTCTCCAGCTCTGCTTCCAGCACTGCCAGCGGAACGGTCTCCGGCGCATCTTCTGAAAGGGCTGCTGACTCACCGCTCTGTGAACCCCCGCCTGTCTGCTCCGACGACTTCTGAGGCGCAGCGGTGCTATTGTCGCTGGCTAAGTCCGGCTCTGACATGTTTTTTTCTTTCGCCGTCCGGATCTGGTCCACTGTCACTTCCAGTGTCTCCTCCCGCTGTACGGCCTTACCGGTCTCCGGGATGTTCTCGCCGTACTCCAGCGTATACGTATATGTCCCGTTTTCCGTCACTGTCATCTGGAAATGCTCCGGGTCATATTCTGTACCGTCCTCTTCGCGCTGAGTTGCCAGTTCTGTATCCGCTAAAAGGTTTTCCGCATTTCCTGTCAAAACTGCGCCTGTCCCGTCTTCCGTATAACTGACGTCTATCTGATAGCCGCTCTTTCCCTCCGCCAGGACATTGTTCAGCCCGCTGTAGTTGAGACCTGTAAGCACGGTCACCGCAGCGGCCAGCGCCGCCATGCACCGCCTCCACAGCGCATTTCTCCGTCTTCTGCTGTCTTTCCTTCTGTTATTGGTCTTACTGTTATCTGTCCTTCTGTTCCGTTCCACTTTCTCACCTCCTCCCTTCTTTTATTCTTTCTGGTTTATGAAAGTTTCTCCTGTTTCCGCGTCTATCCACACCTGACGCGCCTCATCTCCCTGTATGGCTCTGGCCGCCCAGTAGTATTTATCCTGTGCTTCTCTGACATTCATGGATTCTATTTCTGAGCCGTCACCCAGTTCGCTTATGATCAGTTCCGCCGCTTTCTCGCGGCTGACCCCCATGCTCTCTTCTTCTTCCTGAATCGCTCCCACGTCTACCTGCACGGTTCCGTCTTCCGCTACCGTCACTCCGGTCTGGGATTCGATGAGGGCTTTTTCCTCCTCTGTAACTGCTCTTCTCTCTGCCGTTGTCTCAGCCCTGGAAGTCTGTCCCCCCTCTTCTGCTGTGTTCCCTGTCCCGTTCTTCTCTGGTCCCTTTGCGTAGCGGAAGTATCCCCCCGTCCCCACAGCCAGAATCACCACAGCGGCTGCGGTCAGGATCCATATCTTTTTTTGCCTTGTCTTTCTATTCATGTGCCGTTACTCCTCAGATGATTATTTTTTCTCTCTCCTGCGTCCGCCATATCTGTGATCTCTTCCAGACTTCTGGAAAACCATCTGCTCTCCAGTTCCTCCTGGATGCGCTCGTAATACCTGTGCATCTTGCAGTCTGCCGACGCGCCGCGGCAGCAATAGGAATCCGGCTCCAGGCACCGGCTGATTTTAATGGTCGGTTCCATGATCCTGAGCACTTCGTAAAGCGTGATCTCCCTGAGCGTCTTTCGGAGGTAATATCCTCCTTTCGCCCCGGCCAGGGAACCAAGAAGCCCCGCTTCCCGCAGCCTGCGGGCGATCTTGAGGAGATACTTCGGCGGGATCTTCGCCTGCTCTGCCACTGTGTTTCCAGACACAGGGGAGCTCATATTTCCCATACATAAAAGAAAGCGGATGGCATAGTCGGTCGTAGTGTTAAACTGCATTGTATTCTCTCCCCTTTCCTGCAGAAGCCTTTTCAAAACCTGTCCTGAGTGGTTTCCGTTCCTCAGAAAGAAAGCAACACAATAGACATTGTGTTGCTTTTTTTCTGCCCCGCCGGAGGAGGACTTCTGCTTCAGGGCAGCAATAGATAGCAAAATCAACAGGTTTCAGGCTGTTTATCACCGGGAAAAATGAACTTTATTTTCGATATTTTGTATTTTTTTTGAATTTTATGTTGACAAAATATGTAGAATCATGTAAATATATCTTAAATACATTTTTCAAACATTTATGTCTTAAATAAAAAACAACACAATGTCTATTGTGTTGTTTTTTATTAATCTGAATTTTTTTCGGACGGCTCTGCGTATCTTCTTGTTCTGATACATTAAAGCACGCCACAGTTATTTGATATCTGTGAATGAACCTAAAAGAGACCCTCATCAGAACGCAGCAGTCATTGCAGCAATTTCTTTAATCCTTTTTTTCTTCTTACAGAAACAGGACAGCTTTCCCCATTCTTCATGCGGACAGTCAGCTCTTTGAAATCTACGCCGGAAATACTGTCTTTATTGATGATATACGATGTATGACATCTGTAAAAGCGATAATCCAGTTGCTGTTCAATATCTTTTAGCTGACCTGTAAATTCGATGACACGCTTTTTTGCATGCAGGATAATTTTATGGATATTGCTGGATGTCTCAAAAAAAATGATATCATTATAATCGATTACAATGCGCTTATCATTCTGATTTATTGTAAAGGTCCGGTTTATGTCATTGTTCAGTGACGTATATTTATTGTTTACATCCAGGAGACATTCATGGATCTTAGATTTTATATGCTCTGCGGTGTCCTTTACGATGAAATCAAGAGCCTCGGCTTTATATTGAAAAGTGAGAAAGCTCATTTCTGAATGCGATGTAATAAAGACAATAAAGCAGCGGGGTTGAATCTGTCGGATCCGCTGCGCCAGAGCCAGACCATTCATATCAGATTGCAGATCAATATCAAGGAAAAAAAGCCCTGTGTTCTCAATAGTTAAAATTTCTTTTAGAAGCTGATGGGGATCAGCAGTAGCCTGCACGATTCGCATATCAAACCCTTCCATAAGAATAAAATTGGATATATATGTCTGAAAGAGGTTTAACTGCTTTGTATTGTCTTCACAGATGAAAATATCAATCATGTTCTGCATCACTCCTTGTTTTTGTTAGGTTTATTATACTATAATCTATGTCTTTACTGAATAAAAAAAGTAAGCGTTGATTTTTAAAGAATTACTGTTTCCGGTTAAACACTTATTCTGCAAAAGTGAACGTTTATTACAAAATTGTAGAAGGCGTCTCCGATTCTGCTACTATTTAGATGGGAAGGAGAGAAGATAAATGGAAACAATTGCAAACCGAATTGTAAACTATCTAGACAATAATAAAACCATTTGGAATGATACGGATCGAATGCGAATGAGCCTGGGACTGCAGGTCATAATCCATAACATTGTTATGATTGGGGCGATTCTTTTCGTTTCGAAAATTGCAGGAATCTTTCTGGAAGCCATTGTTCTTTTAACAGCATATGGTGCGCTAAAAATAACGGCAGGGGGAATACATTTTAAGAAGAGTCTGGCATGTCTTATTGGAACCGGGGTTTTTGTGGTGGCAGGAACTCTGATCTCCAGACAGTTAGATATAGAATTACTCCATATACTTTTCATTTATCTTGCCTGTCTCATTATACTTTTTAAAATTGGCCCACAGGGTACTGAGAATAATCCGATCTCGGAAGAGAATTATGAGAAATTAAGAAAGCGAACCGTTTTTTTGGTTTTGGCGTATCTGGCGGCAACTGTTGTCTTGGCAAAATGCATGGGAAATATTCCGTACCTGCTATTTGTTGCTGTAGTATTTGAAACTTTTTCCATCCTGCCTTCATACATCAAAAACAGGAGCGTATAACGCTCCTGCTTTTTTATGTATGTGATTTAGAAATTTGAAGTCGCTGTACAAACGATTTGTCTTTTATTTCAGTATCTAAGAATACAAAGTTATATTTGGCAATTATTTCATGAGCATTATAAAGACCTATTCCACGATTTGCTCCTTTTGTAGATACATTAGGCTTTGCCAGTGCAGCATATGGGATCCCTTTTTCTAAAAAGGTGTTGGAAATAACAAATATATATTCTGTATCCAGATTGATCAATGCGAAGCGAATTGATGGATGCTCTGTTTCCAGGGTGGCCTCGATTGCATTATCAAGAAAAATTCCAATAACACGGCATAAATCCAAGGTATCCACAGGAATTGAATTTACTTCATCAATTACTTCTATACTGACATTGATATTTAGTTCGATCGCGTATAATAATTTGGATGATATGATGCTTTTCAGTTCAGTTGTCCTGATGTTCATAAGTTGGTTTATATGTGCCGTATTTTTCGTAATATTTTTGCTCAATGGCAGAATCTCTCTGCCAAAATAATTTTTTAAACCCTCCATATCATTCGCTTCAATGTACCCTGACATAGAAAGCATAATATTAGAATAATCATGTTTAAAAGATCGTAGAGAGGAGTACATATTTTCAATCTGATTTGTATATTCCTGCAGTCTGTTATATGAGTCCTGCCTCACATTCATGTCTACTTTGTCCATATGGGCTTTAATGATATTTACAATCAATACCGTACTTATGATGAAATAACAGGCAAATAAGATGCAGTTAAAAGTTATAATTTTCCGGCTGTACCCAATATTTTCTCCAATTATTATATTAAATAAAAAAATAAACAGGCAGGTAGCCAGATTTGTAGTAATGAGTAACAGCAGCTGTTTGGTGAGTCCTGCATGTATTTTCCGCAGAATCAAATGGAGCAGCCGTCCTATTATTGGACAAATACAAGCAAGCAGCACAATGTATGAAATAATATAAAAAATATAGTATGTCAAGTGGGATTGCAAATTTGAAATGGGGTAGATGAATGTATCCCACAATAAAGAAAAAAGATTATCCCACAGTACACAAAAAAGATAGGTCGCAATAAAAACACAAATATTCATCAGGCGATTATGTTCAAGGAAAGCAATATAGATGCAAGTGCTTAGGATTAATAAAATAACGCCTGCATTTCCCAAAACAAATCCGATCAGAAGTATGTTAATTAGTAATATGACGAATAAGGTTCCTTTTTGTCTGAGCTTTAACTTAAATGGCAGAAAGCAGCAAATAGGAAGCAAATAGGAAAAAGCACTTAAAACATACGGGAGTATCTGTATTGTCGGCATTGTAATCTCTAATCCCTTTCGTTATTTTTGTCGGGAAACACATTCATTATATTACTTAGAATTTTTGAAATCAACGATTATTACTGAATAAACGTTGATTTTTTCGGGAACCAGTGCAGTTTTTCTGGCAAGAGAATGTTTTATTCAGAATCTCGTAATAAGACAAAATTATAGTTTATACTTGAGTTACCAAATACGAAAGGGGAAAGAAAATGAAGAATAATTTTAAACGAAACATTGGTAACTTCGCAATCAATATAGGAAAACTTGCTGTTGGAAAATGTATGATTCCAGGTATGTTCGATCCGGAAATTCCTGAAGCAATTAAAGGAGATCAGAAGAATTCGAGAGAAAAGCATATGAGTAAACGTATTTAAAAAGCGTATAGTATGACAGGAAAGTTGTGGGATTCGTTTTATCACCAGGTACACAGCTCCGTCAGCGCTGCTTGGGTTATTCCCTATGCCGATATCCTGCTAAAAGGTGATATCGTATTCATCAATAAGAGGAGGAAACGATATGAAGAAAAAAGTTTTAGGTATTCTTATGGTATTGACTTTAACGGTTGGAAGCGCGATTCCAGCTATGGCCGCAACTGTTTACTATAAAGGTGATGCTGTATACTGGGAACATGGAAGAAAACTCGGCGTGTTTAGCTTCTCGGAAGTACAGACATCCGTATATGAACATTCAGCAACTGCAAATTCCACTACTTCTGGATGGCAGGACCCGGGTGTCAAAGCGTATGCACAGCAGTTTATTGGAACTGGAACCGCAACAGCTTATTGGAACTGTAGAGGATAATTAGACGAAAGGGTAAAAAATATGAAAAGAATATCGCTGATTGGCAGGATACGGCATTTTGTTAATATATTGATTGTGATGCAGGGCATATTACTTGCCCTGCTTACAATATTTTTTCTAGATCAGAAGTATATAGAAGCATGGGGAAATTATCAAAGCAGCAATGAAAGTATTACCATTTATTTACGCGATATTCCTGCTGATGAAAACCAATCTGTTGAAAATTATTTCTATGAGACGGCAAATAAGGAGCGTCTTTTCATTGTAAGGAGGGATTCTCTGCTGGAAAATGACGGAGGATTTGGAGGCTATAAGTTTGGAGTTTGCGGGACACCTTCTAATACGATGTCAGAGCTTTCATTTTTGGGTCAGAAGATCGTGAATGTATCTCAGATAGAACAGCTTCTGTCTTCAAAAGATACCGAGAGTACCCTGGGAATGGATGAAGGAAGCATTCACATGATTGCTGATATCCCGGGATTTCGTTTCGGAGACAAAATAGTTATAAAGCAGTTAACGCAAATCGTTAATGAAAGCGGAACCATAAATGGAGTATATACGGTGAATGGAAATTCAGCATCCACAAAGTATTTTCTGGATGGTCTGACGAATATTACAGAACACACACAAGATGAATTGTTGACGCCGATGAGCGGAGAGATACTGGATAACAGTTTGACCAGAGACATACTCATCGTTCTTCTGTTTGTACAAATCGTATTAAATTCGGTCGCTTTACTTGTAATAACTGTGAGAAATCTCAATAAGCAGGGAAAATTAGCATTATTAGGATGGTCTAAAGCGGCTTTTACACATGGGATCTTTGGATATAACTTCTTATTTACAATCATATGTATTCCTGTATTAATTGTTGCAGGATACTTAATTTCAGGCTGGAACCGGATATCCGGAATGCTATTTAGCTTTTTTGCACTCTCAGCATTTATTAATGTTTTGATGACTGCACTTGAAATGGCAATAGCATCAATTGTGATCGTTATGACAAAGTCGATTGACGCGATCAGCGGACGAATCCCCAAAAAAGCACTTTATATTCTGGGGGTTTTGGGCTACCTGATCTTTAGCGTTGGCATCACATTTTGTGGAAGCTATGTTGATCAGCCAATTCAGTACCTGACAGAAAACGCCAGACTTGCGAAACAGTGGGACAGTGTAGCTGACTATGAAATACTGAATGATATTTCTGTGGGGGAAGATGCGGATAGCTTTACCGGACGTTCCAGACAATTAGATGAGGATATTTATAATTGGTATTCAGATATTGCCGGAGAGGAAGGCGTATATCTTGTCAACACTACGTATTATGATAATGATGTTTTAACTTTGTGGAGACAAAATAATCTTTATAAATCAATTCCGGATAAACCATTCTGGTATTTTGCTGTATCGCCAAATTATTTAGAACTGTTGGAGATCCATGTGCCAGATGACTTGATCCAGAAAGCAGAAAAAGGGACAAGGGTATATCTGTTTCCGGAAAATATGTCAGAAACAAATCGGAGTCAGATAGAAGGATGGTTTAAGGAAAGTACTACCAAAAATCTCAGTGATGGCGATATTCAGACCCGGTTTACAAAAGATCCTCAATTTGAATATTCAACATATGAGACTGATACAGATTTTTTTACCTGGGCGGCAGCATCTGAGCATTCCGCAGTTGCAAAGGAACCTGTCATTTATATTGCCACTCCCCAAAATATGAGATATTTTGAAACGGAAAGTTTGAGGGCAAACGGGTTTGAAGGATATATAAAATTCTCTGACGAAGCAACAATGGTCAGATATACAGATCGATCTGTTTTTGCACAGTATAATTTATCAGATAATGAGATAACGTTTGCAAAGGTATCCAATTATATTGATGGACTGCAAAAAGAATTATGGCTGACAATGTCCTGGTTTGGATTAATTTTCCTTGTTTTGCTCATCATTCTAATTGGCCTGTTGATTATATTGGCGACAATTTTCCGAATTGCTAATCAGGAAAAAATAAACGTAAAAAAATTTTTGGGCTTCAATTTCTGGCAGATTTACAGAGGACCAATTATATTTCTGGCAGGAGTGAGCGGAATTGAACTTATCACAATGTTGATTTTGCAATCTAAATTTGGTTTTATTCTCATGGCGCTGGTTTTATTGTTACAGGCACTGATATTTATAAAATATATGTCACGAAATGAACTGGAAAGAGTATTGTTGGCATTTAAAGGAGATTGATATTATGAGAAAAGCGGTAGAAGTAGAAAATGTAACAAAAAAATTTGGAGCACGGGTGATCTTTGATAATATAAGTTTTTCTGTATTACAGGGAGAATTTATCGCTTTAGTCGGTCCATCAGGCTGCGGTAAGTCTACATTATTGAATATGATCGGAGCTCTCGAAACTTATGATAAAGGCAAGATAAAAATATGCGGTAAGAAACTGCCGAAAATCGAAAGCAGAGAAGCGACGCATCTTCGAAGAGAAACGATAAACTATTTATTCCAATCGTTTGCTCTGATTACAGAAATGACAATTTGTCAGAATCTTTATTTGGCAATGAATTTTGTGGACTGTTCCCGAAAAGATAAACTAAAAAAAATAGAAGAAATCCTGCAGAAGGTGGATCTTCTGCCCTTAAAAAATGAAAGAGTAAACACGTTGTCAGGAGGAGAACAGCAAAGAGTTGCATTGGCACGTACACTCGTAAAACCGGGAGGGCTGGTTCTGGCAGATGAGCCTACCGGGGCGCTTGATCAGGCGGCGGCAGCTAAGTCCTTTGATCTGCTAAAAGAGCTGTCAGGGAAATATAATAAAACAGTAATCATGGTCACTCACAGTAATGAGATGGCGAAACGGGCAGACCGGATTATTGATATGTCAATTTTAAAAACAAAATAAGACTTGGGGCTGCCGGGAATCAATAGTTCCAAACGATGTGATGACCTTCCGTGAAAGCTCTGTCTCCCTGGCGGATCTGTTCCTGTGCAGCCTCAAGGCTATTCGCCTGCTGGATACCTGTCAGAATTCCAGACTGTCTGTGTTTCACAGGACATCTCTGTTATATTTTAACATATCTCTGATTTCTGCTTCTCGGTCTGTCCGGTATCGTCATTTCCACCATATGCATCTCCATTGCCGGGTTCAGATAATTTTTTCTGAAAGTCTCTTTTGACTTCAGCCCCAGTTTGTCCATGATCGCCTTTGATGTATACGGCACGCCGTATTCCATTACTGACAGCATCTTTTTCATATACTCTGTCATCCGTTCATCGTCTTCGGCCGCCTGTCTCAAAATTTCATCCAGAACGGCATCAGTCTGTTTCATCATGAATTCAATAAACAGATCCGAATCACCGGCTTTGTGACACTCTGATATCACCCGGTAGTATTCTTCCTGGAATTTTTCAATCTGGCTTTCAACCGGGATAAAAGCAAAAACCGGTTTCCATTTCGCAAGTATCGCCGTGTGCCACAGCCTTGCCATCCGTCCGTTCCCATCAGTAAAAGGATGGATAAAGACAAATTCATAATGAAAAACAGCAGCCAGTATCAGAGGGTGGACCGTATTTCTCTCCTGCTCCATCCATCCAAAGAGATCTGCCATCAGTTCCGGGACCATCCGTGCCGGAGGCGCCATGAAAATACACTTATCCCCATCAAAAACCCCCTCTTCCCCTCTGCGAAAGTCCCCGGACTCTTCAACCGTATACTTTGTCATAATCTCGTGAAATTTTTTGAGATCATTCAGACTGTACGGATCGATCTCATCCAGTTTTTCATATGCCGCATAAGCATTTTTAACTTCCTGGATCTCTTTTTGTTTTCCCAGTACTATGTGCCCGTCGATCACATCACGTACCTGATCAAGCGACAGGGAATTGGCTTCGATCTTCAGAGAAGAATGGATCGATCTTATCCGGTTATTCTTTCTCAGATGGGGTTTTGCCTCCATATTCTGGATCATATTGATTTCCCCTATTTTTTCTGAGATAGAGGAGATATACATCAACATCTGATTCGTAATATGAAAGGGCGGCTGATAAACTGACATACTTGATCCTCCTGCGCGAGACTTACTTATTATCTTGCTTATTATCTTGGTGTTTATAGCATACCACAAATATTTATGTTTTCACAGTTTTTTCACAAACAGCGCCCGGATCGCATTGAGTACCGCGATGATCATGACGCCCACATCCGCGAATATCGCCAGCCACATGTTGGCCACGCCCACCGCGCCGAGCACAAGGCAGATGAGCTTAATGCCGATGGCGAACCAGATATTTTCATACACGATGCGCAGACATTTTCTGGAGATCCTGATCGCTTTGGCGATCTTCAGCGGGTCATCGTCCATGAGCACGATATCCGCCGCCTCGATGGCCGCGTCTGAGCCCATAGCTCCCATGGCGATACCGATATCCGCCCTGGAGAGGACCGGCGCATCGTTGATGCCGTCTCCCACGAAGGCCAGCTTCCCTCTGGCCGGTTTCTGCGCGAGCAGTTCTTCGACTTTGGCCACTTTATCTGCGGGAAGTAGCCCGGCATGGACTTCGTCGATTCCCAGATCTGCCGCCACATGCTCTGCCACCTTCCGGGAATCTCCGGTCAGCATGACAGTCTTCTCTATGCCTGAGCGCTTCAGCGCCCGGACTGCTTCTCTGGCATGAGGCTTCTCAATGTCAGAGATCACGATATGCCCGGCGTATCTGCCGTCCACTGCCATATGGATGATGGTCCCTGACTGATGGCAGTCGATCCATTTCACACCCAGCCTGTCCATGAGCTTCGGGTTGCCCGCTGCCACCTCTACGCCGTCCACCTTTGCGGTGACGCCGTTTCCGCTGATCTCCCGGATCTCTGTCACGCGGCTGCGGTCGATTTCTTTCCCGTATGCGCGCTGGAGACTTTTGCTGATCGGATGGGAGGAAGCGCTCTCCGCCAATGCCGCGTATTCCAGCAGTTTCTCTCTGTCCATCTGGTTGTGGTGGACTTCATCCACTTCGAACACGCCCTGCGTCAGTGTACCGGTCTTGTCAAATACCACATACTTTGTCTGTGACAGGATTTCCAGATAGCTGGAGCCCTTCACAAGCACGCCGGCATTGCTGGCACCGCCGATGCCCGCGAAGAAGCTAAGTGGAATGCTGATGACAAGCGCGCACGGACAGCTAATCACAAGGAAGGTGAGCGCACGATAGACCCACGTCTCCCACTGGGCGTCCAGCCCCATGCCGAGCATACGCACAAGCGGCGGCAGGACCGCCAGGGCAATGGCGCTGTACACGACCGCAGGCGTATATACCCTGGCAAACCTGGTGATAAATGCCTCTGATCTTGATTTTCTGGAGCTGGCGTTCTCTACCAGGTCCAGGATCTTCGACACCGTTGAGTCCCCGAATTCTTTCGTGGTCCTGATCTTAAGGACTCCGGTCATATTGATGCATCCGCTGATCACCTCGTCGCCTTCGCCCGCCTCTCTCGGAAGGCTCTCCCCCGTAAGGGCGCTTGTATTCAGCGTTGTGCTTCCTTCTATAATAATGCCGTCGATGGGTACCTTCTCCCCCGGCTGCACTACGATCACAGAACCAGTCTCTACCTCGTCCGGGTCAACCTGCGTAAGCTTTCCGCCCGACTCGATATTGGCGTAGTCCGGACGGATATCCATAAGGTCGCTGATA
Source organism: uncultured Mediterraneibacter sp. (assembly GCA_944376695.1). Taxonomy (GTDB): domain Bacteria; phylum Bacillota; class Clostridia; order Lachnospirales; family Lachnospiraceae; genus Mediterraneibacter. The sequence continues at coordinate 18,532 of CALWDM010000020.1, forward strand.
TTCCTGCGGCTCTTTCCGACCGCATAGCTCTGGAACCACTCGCCCACCTGATAAAACAGCATGACCGCGATCGCCTCAGTGTAATCCCCGCTGTCCGTCAGCGCTATGACGATCGCCCCCACCGTGGCGACCGCCATGAGCAGGTTTTCGTCAAAGGGCTGCCGGTTTTTGATTCCTTTGAATGCCTTCAGCAGGATATCGTAGCCCGTGATCAGATAGGGCGCCAGGTAGAGGATAAACCTTGTCATCCCCCCGATCGGCACAAAATGAAGCGCGATCATGAGCGCAGCCGCTATGAGTATTCTCGCCAGCATTTTTTTCTGCTTCTTGCTCATATCTTTTCCCCTTCTCTTAATAACCTTTTACAGAATATTTTTACAGGAAGACTTCGCAGTCATCCTCCACTCTCTTGCAGTTTTTCCGCACCTCCTGCATGACCGCTTTCGCGTCGTGTCCCTCCTCGAACTCCACGTTCATCTTCAGTGTCATAAAGTTTACTACCGCGTCTTTCACGCCGTCTGTATCTTTTGCAGCCTGCTCCATCTTATTCGCGCAGTTCGCGCAGTCCACATCGATCTTATAACTCTTTTTCATGTCATATCACTCCTTATTCTGTCTCTGTATCATTTATTTCGATTAAACAATTATTTAATTGTTGACTATAATGTAATTCAGACCGTATAATAAGTCAATGGAAAGACTGCTTATTTTTCCGTTTGGGCGAAAAATATTCCCGATTGGGGCAATCAGTCTGAAACAGTGCTAAAACAATGCTCAGAACAGAAAGGAGATCCCGGATGGAACACAAAGTTCTGCCCCATGACCATGGACATAATCAGGAAGAGATCATGAAAAACATGCCCGGTGAAGAGGAGATCGCCGGCGTATCAGAAGCGATGAAGCAGCTCGGCGACCCGAGCCGGCTGCGCATCTTCTGGCTTTTGTGCCACTGCGAGGAATGCGTGTTCAATATCGCTGCCATCGTCAATATGACCAGTCCCGCTGTCTCACACCATCTCCGCCTTTTAAAAAGCAGCGGGCTCATCGTGAGCAGACGGGAAGGGAAAGAAATGTACTACCGCACCGCGGATACCGAGCTTGCGCAGGTACTCCACCATACGATCGAAAAACTCGGACAGATCACCTGCCCCGAACAGCATGGCTGACCAGCCTGAAGACAGTCTCCCTGCTGTGTAATTTTTATGAAACGGAGGTTTTTATGATGAGCAAAAAAACAGACTGCCAGAAAGACTGCCAGATCATCAGCCGCCTGAGCGATGTGCCACCCGGGAAATTCCTGACAATCCGCCATCCCCTGTCCGGCGAAGGCTGTCTCAGGGAATTTTCTGACGCTGAACTTCTCACAGATTCCGGACGTACCGCTAATGCCGGACTTCCCGCAGACGCCGGACTTCTCACGGATTCCGGGCGTACCGCTGACATCAGGCTGAAGACAGAGACTTATATGCTGTATCCCGGGATCGAGCTTTCCTATAATTATTTCCTCGGGGACCAGTTCCGCTTTCACCACAGGCACAAAGACTGCGTCCTCTCCATCGATCACTGCTGCCGGGGACGCATCGGCTGGGAGATGAAAGGCGGACTGAGCCTTTATTTCGGAAGCGGGGACCTGTCCTTCCACGCCACGGACAAATGCGCGGACTCCGTCATCACCCTGCCGCTTGGCTATTATGAAGGGCTGACGGTTTCTCTCGACCTGTCAGTACTGAGGCACACTCCCCCCGAACTTCTCAGAGACGCGGAACTGGACGTCTGCTCCCTGTGCCGCTCCTTCTGCGGGGAAAAGGAGACCGCCGCCCTGCCCGCCAGCCCGCGCATCGGGCACATTTTTTCAGAAGTATATGACCTCCCGGAAAAGCTGCGCCGCCCCTATCTCAAACTGAAATGCCAGGAGCTCCTTCTCTTCCTGAGCATGACCGGCCCGTCGGAAAATAAAGGATTTGACTCCTTCCATTCTGAACAGGCTGAAATCATCCGCCGGATCCATGGCGCGATGACTTCGGATCTGAGAAAACGGTATACGATCGAGGAGCTTTCCCGTCAGTATCTGATCAATACGGCAGCGCTCAAAAGCGTCTTCAAGTCCGTGTACGGGATGCCTGTTGCATCATATATGAAGCAGTACCGTATCATGAGGGCAGCGGAACTTCTGCGCAATACTGACAGCAGCGTATCAGCGGTGGCCTCAGAAGTCGGTTACGAGAGCCAGAGTAAATTTTCGGCCGCCTTTAAGGACATTATGAAAATACTGCCCACGGATTACCGAAGGCAGTATATCTGAATGTCTCATTTATCCGGTTTATCTCCTTTTGTTTCGCCCGGAAGAACAGGAGGACCCCTCCGCGGCATAACGGCTCCGGCGGGCCGGACTCGGGTGGTTATCGCTCCGGCGGCTTTGGCCCTGACGGGCCGCGCTCTGGCGGCTGCAGACCTGGCGGTTCGGACTCCGGCGGCTTTGGATCTGGCGGTTCGGATTCCGGCGGCTTTGGATCTGGCGCCGTCTTGCCCTGGCCGCGCGGCGTTTCCTTTTCTTTACAAGGGTATATCGGACCGCCGCGTAAAAAAGAACTGCAAGCGCCGCGATGGTCACGCCCACACCGATCAGGAGCTTCACCGGAAGTGAGAGTCCTTCCTTTTCTCCCAGAGTTTCCTCCTGTCCGCTGTCCTTTTTCGCTATCTGCGGAGCAACGTCATAGCCGGTCTGCTCCTTCACATACTCCGGGGTCAGAATCACTTCCGCGCTTCCTACATTCTGCCCCTCATAAAAGTAGGTAACTTTCCCCCTGCCCTCTGTTTTATCCGTAATCGTTATCTCACTGTCAAGAGATGAAAAATCAATGCCCGCAGGCAGCACTACACAGGCTGTATCGTCCGCATAAGCGCTGATCCCCTCTGCTTTAGGCTGCCCCTTCAGGGGCGCCTCGGAAAAGTTGGAAAAGGCATAGTCAAACATGGCCTTTGTATCCACATATACATCTCCATCGTCCTGAAGCAGGACTGCCACAAGCTGCATATCGCCGTTGTCAGCCATTGTAACCAGCGTTGTTCTGGACTGATCTGTATATCCCGTCTTCCCGCCGGTGCAGTAATCATAGAAATAATAGCCGCCCTCCCAGAGCATTTTATGATTCTGCTGGAATGTGCGCGGCTCTCCCACAAGGTTCGTCGGCCCGATCATATAATCCAGTGTCTGAGTGACTGTCCTGAACTCCTCGAACTGGTAGACTGCCGACGCAATCAGCGCCATATCACTGGCAGTCGTATAATGCTGATCATTGTGAAGCCCGTTGGCATTCGTCCAGTGCGAATCAGTACAGCCAAGCTCTGCCGAGCGGTCGTTCATCTCCTGGATAAACGTATTGTAGTCCCCGCCCATGAGCTTTCCCGTGCTCTCCGCAATGGCATACGAAACCTCATTTGCGGAAGCCAGGAGCATGCCATAGAGGGCATCGTTCATACTCAATATCTCCCCCGGAGTCATCCCGATGCTGGCGTCCCCGGGTTCCAGGAAAGACACGCTGTCCTCAGAAAAATAAACCTCGTCGTCAGGCTCTGAGTTCTCAAGCGCTACGAGAGCTGTCAGAAGCTTTGTAATGCTTGCGGGATAATGCCTGTCATCTGTCTTTTTCCCATAGAGGACAGCGCCGCTGTTAATGTCCATCACAATCGCCGAACCGGCATAGACCTGGGGGCCCTGTGGCCAGCCCTGGATATGGTTCGTATCCGGGACCGTATCATAGGACGCCTGTAATGCTTCCTCAAATGTCATCGTATCGTCCGCATACACATCTCCCGCCGGCAGAGCCGTCATGGAGACAGCCAGGGCCACCGCAGCAGCACGCCTGATTAAACTTCCCATGTCATCCTCCAAAATATAAACTATACCTATTATATTCAAATGCGGGCGCAGATTCAAGTAAAACAGCCAGGAGGATACAGCTCTCTTAAAAACCGTACCCTCCTGGATTGCGTCCGCCTTGCGGACAGCATTCTTTCATATTATTCTATTTCTTTTTCCTCCTGACGGCAACGCCTGCCGCTGCCGCCGCACATGCCCCGATGAGGGCCGCCGCCCACATTACAGGACTGGTCTGGTCGCCGGTGTCTACTGCCGCGGCTGTGGTATTACTGCCTCCCACCGGATTCTGAGTGTCAGAGGGCGCTGCCTCCCCGGACGTATTGATCCTCTCAAACCTCGCTGTAATGGTCAGGTCAGATGTCACAGGCTGTGTGAAGTCATACCTCACATCTCCCACATACCAGCCTATGAACCTGTACCCTTCCTGTACCGGGTCCGCCGGCTGGGCGAATGTCTGTCCGTGTCCGACCTGGACGGTCTGTCCGTTGATCGTTACCGTATGGTAAGTCACTCCCGGCTCCGGCTCGCTATTTTTTGTAAACTTCGCGGTAAGCGCTGTGTTCTCCGTCACTGCAAATGTATAGACTGCATCGTCAGATACTTTTGTATCCGTAACCGCGTCATACCAGCCTGCGAACGTATATCCCGCCTCTGTATCGGCGTTTACGGTCACCTGACCGCCCTGCTGTACCGCATTCCCGCTGGTTTGCGCTGTTCCGCCCTCCTGAGCCTCAACATATACTGTATAACTCTGTGCCGGAGCATTCCCGATATCAAACTCAGATACAGCTACCCAGCCGTCGTTGGACTCTTTTGCCACGAATCTGATATACTGTACCTCCTGCTCGTCAAAGTAGAAGGTCTTTGTCGATGCATCTGCCGCGAATACTTTATCCGCTGCAACCGGGATCCACTCATCGCCTTCATTTGCTTTCACATACAGGTCCGCCTTTGTCACCTGTCCGCTGGCTGTGCCTGTCCTCGGTGTAAAGCTGAACTGGTTGATCGTATATTTCTGTCCCAGATCGATCACACCTTCGATAGAAGCATGGTTCCCTGCTTCTCCGCCCTGCGACGCGACCTTATCGTTTACTCCTTTCCAGTTTGAATGCCAGATTGAACCGGGATTCCCGTCGAACGCGTATTCAAAAAGTCCCTCTGTCGCGCTGTCCATACTGGTCTCGGAGTCGACGCTTTCTTTTGTCCAGCCAGCCTTGTTATAAAGATCTTCTGCCGGCTGTGCCACTGTCACGTTTACATTGTCGATCTCTGCCTGGAGAGCGTTTGTCTCAGAGCCGATCCTCTGGAGCGGAAGGAGCAGAGTCGCATTCTTGATGCCCTCTTTTCTTACCGTATTGTCAGTCTGTCTGTTGCGGTAAATACCTGTGGCCGTGTACTCCACGCCGTCCACTGTCATTGTCGTGGAAAGGGTATCTGTCGTGATCTCGATGTGCACCTGCTTTCCTACCGGCAGCTTGTAATCAAAGTAGTAGTCATACAGCTCTCTTCTGAATCCAAGCCTGCCGTCGTCCATCACCCGGATATCGTGCGCGTAGTCATCGCTTCCCGGAGTGTCTGTCTCGAAGAGGATCTGCCCTGCTTTCGCCGGGGTGTTCAGCGTGATATCAAATGCCAGCGTGCTTCCTGTTGACAGCTTCTCGATGGGCGTTGTCACATAGCTCCCGCCGCCTTTGAGCGTCAGGCTGCCGCCAGCGATGTCTGCATTCTGTACTTCTTTCAGGTCCCTGCCATTTTCAGAGGAGTCGGTCTGCTCTGCGCCTTCCTCAAACTCATAAGACATATACTCGCCGTTCGCGTCCGCAGATGCTTTGGAATACGGGTTGCTTCCCGGCGCGTCGCCGAGCTCTGCCTGTGTGTCCTTAAGTTCCTCAAAGGTGAGATCCCCGCCTTCGCCCCAGTTCTTGCTCGCAAGTACCGGAAGCGCGTCCTCGAAGCGTTCGAAGTTGTCCACTTCTGAGATACCCTGCGCGCTTGTATCAATGTTGTCGTTCCAGATGGCGAATGTGCTTCCCAGCATCTGCTCAGAGCCCGCCGGGATCACTGTTCCTCCCATATTGTTCGGCGTCCAGTTGTTGTACAGGTTCTCTGTGGCAAGATAGTCGCCGTATCCGCCTCTGCCGCCGTTTCCGCTCGGCACCATGTAGAGGGAGCCGTCCAGTGTATTGATCAGGTCAAATCCGTCATTGTACATCTGTTTCGGATTGGAGTACCCTGTATTCCATACATTGAGCTGTACGTTTTCGCTGCGGACATCCACAGTACCGGTGCCTGCAAGCGCCGTCAGACTTCCCCACATGCGTACTGTGCGGTCACTGGTCTGGATGAAATCGATCATATCGTCAGAGAAATGGCGGAACGCATCCGCATCGCCGTAATACTCGTCTGTACCGATATGTACTGTCATGCTGGAGTCAAACATATCCTCTGTCAGATATTCCTCCCATACGTCCTGCACAAACGCAAGGCTCTGGCTGTAATAGCTATTCGGGTCTTCCGTATCTCCGCTTAAGTTAAACTGTTCCCCGGCTCTCGCGGCAGTTCCGTTCACTGCCTGCGCTTCCGGGAGCATCAGATCCGGGCGGACCTTCGTGAACGCTCCGGAATGTCCCGGCGCATCGATCTCAGGTACGATGCTGACGCCCATGTCTCTTGCTTCCAGGATAAAGCTTCTGAACTCATCCTTTGTATAATAGAGGTCTGTATTCGTCAGATCCTGCCGGTTCTGGCCGCCCTCTTTGATATCCGACTCCAGGCGGAATCCTGTATAAGCCCTGTCTCTCGCATCTTCCGCGCCGTTAAAAAACGCATTCTCATAGAAGATCAGGTTGTCATTGAGATGCACCTGGAAATCGTTCATCTTATAGTATGCCATTGCCTTTGCAACGTCTTGCAGCATATCCACGGACGCCGGCTTACGCGCTACGTCAAGGCTGAAGCTTCTTACTTCGTACTTCGGATAGTCCTTTGTGATTCCCTTCGGAACCGCATTCTCATTCAGCTTCGCGATCTGAAGGATCGAACGTGTGGCCCAGTAAGCGCCTGTCGCCTGCTCAGCTTTCACGGTGATCTTATCGTCTGTCTCGATGATGTAGCCCTCTGCATCCAGGCCGTCTGCCTCATCTTTTACAAAGACGATATCACCTGTCTCTTCGCCGCTGTCCGCAACCGTGAGTACTGTTCCGAACAAAGCTTTGTAGTCCTCAGCAAGGGCTTCCGCCGCTGTCTTAAACGCCGCATCCTTATATACGATCTTTGTGCTGTCGCTGACCGAAACCTCGCCTGCTTCTGTGCCGCCGTACCACTCAGCCAGCTCCGGGATAACCGTCGGTTTAGCATTTGTTCCGGCATTCTGATACTGTCCCGGGATCGTAACTGTATGTTCTACTGTTCCCTCAGCGGATTCACCGTCTTTTGTCACCTTATATATAAGCTTGATCTCTTTGTCAGTGAGCGGCTGATAGATCGTACCGTCTTTTCCGACAACCTGCTCATAGTCAGCGAGGAACTCTACTGTCGTCCCCTCAGGCACTGTCTCAGAAAACTGAAGCTTCATCTCTTCTTCATTTACTGTCGGCGCGCTTAAAATATCCGCGATCTCCTGAGCTGTGGAATCCGCCTTGATAGATCCCGGTTCAACAGCGTACGCCTCGAACTCTGCCACGGAGACATTCGGCCAGTTGTTATCCCCACCGTTGTAATCATTTACTGTGAGCTTAATTTTTTTCGCCCATACGGGATTCTCCAGCGAGATAATCTCGTTTATTGTTGTGATGGGGGTACTGGTATTACAAACCTCTGTGAATGCCGCATCATCACTCTCGGCCACTTCAATCTTGTATCCGTCAATATTCAGCCTCTCCCAGATAATGCGGAAGAACTGAACCCTCTGTGATGCCGGCAGAGTAACTGTCAGTGTACGCTCTTCTTTTGAATCCGACTTATTTGTCGCCCATCGGGTTTCCTGATCGCCGTCGATTGCCTTAGCGCCATCCTGGCTTCCGGGATTTGATGCGGTCTCTTCAAAATTGCTCACTGACGCTGTCCCTTCCAGGCAGTAGTTTTCTTCCGGAAGGATGTCATCCGGGATCTCGTCCTCATACACCTCAAACTCATAGACAGACACAGATTGCCAGTTACCTGGATTCAGGTCGTATCCGTCAACATAAAGGCGTACATACTGCGCCTTTACCGGGTTTGGCAGATGGATATTCTCGTTAATCTCCGATATCTGCCCTTCCCCTTCTTTTTCATAAATATCCGTCCATTCTCCGTTGTCCTCACCTGTTGCAGAAGTCTGGATCTTATAGCTGTGGATATTCGCGCGCTCCCACGCGATCACGAAAGACTGGAACGTTTTCTCTGATCCAAGATCCAGCTTCAGCCATTGGGGCGCGCTGTCGGTATGTTGTCCCGTCGCCCAGCGTGACTGGGGCTTGGCAGCCTCCCTGTTGATAATACCGTCAATTGCTTTGGAGGCAGTATAATCTGTTGTCTCCTCTTCGCTCGCCGTCGCTGTCGCGCTCAGCGCCAGATTTACCGGTTCTTCTCCCGCCGCCTTTACTTCGGTCAGCGGGGAGAACGGGCCTGCAAGCGTCACCGTCATTGCAGCCGCGAGAATGCAGGCGCTAAGCTTCTTTAAGCTTTTTCTGCTCTTTATCATAGTTTCCTCTCTTTAATTAATTTACTTTTTTCCTATATGCGGTCACGACCGCTGCGCCCGCCAGAGCTGCCGCTCCTGCCCACAATATCGGGTATGCCGCGTCGCCGGTCTGTACAGCTTTGTCTGTGCCGTCGGTCTGGCTGCTGTTGGTCTGGCTGCCACCGATCTGACTGCCACCGGTCTGACTGCCACCGGTCTGACTGCCACCGGTCTGGCTGCCACCGGTCTGACTGCCACCAGTCTGGCTGCCACCGTCTGCACTGCCAGAACCTCCGCCCGGTCCCGGATCCGGCTGCTCTGTCTGCGCCGCCTTATATGACACGCTGATCTGTACATCTGCGGTGACGTTTTCGATCGTTCCGGTGTATGTGGTCTTTCCTGCCGCATCCGCTGCCGGTGTACCGTTGACTGCAAGGACGTCGATCACATATCCTTCTGCAGCCTGCGCCGTATAGCTGATGCTTCCGCCTTCCTGCACAAATGAACCGTCCTGAATATCTCCGCTGATACTCAGAGTACCGGTACCATTGCCGGAATCCGTCACTTCCACTTTATATTTCGGGATTTCCGTCAGCTGTCCGATCGCTGCTGCCAGCGCCCGTACCTGGGCGTCAGCTTCCTCCTGGGTCACGTTCTCATTTCCGAATACGGTCTGTGCTGCCGCGATCGCCGCGTTCAGCGCCGCGATGGACTCCGAGGTATATACGCCTGTCTTCGCTTCCTCGGCCTGTGCCTCACTGATCTTTTCCCCCAGAGCGTTTTTATCTGTCGGGAGGGTCTCTCCTGCTTCTGTCAGCCGGATATCGAACTTGTCCGTCTGAGGCGCGTTCTTCTGCCCCGCAGTGATCGTGATGACTCCTGCTCCCGGCTCATTGACTTTGACCTTAAAATCCACCGTCCTCACCTGGAGGTTTCCGCCTGAGTCAGCAGCAACACTATCCAGGCTTCCCGGTTCGATCTTTTCTCCTTCCCAGCTGATCGAGTTTGCCGAGCTTCCGCTCTTGTATGTCATTGTTACGGTGTATGTGCCGGCTGCCTGCGCATAATAGTTCAGGATCAGCTTGTCGCCGGAATTCATCCAGTTGACAAAAGCGTTCCCGCTCGCCCAGTCAGCTCCCCGGTCGATCCGAATGGCAGTACCTGTACCCGTATCCTCAAGTACAAGGTTCTCAGCCTCCAGTACTTTCGCCTCAGCATTTACTTCCGTTGGGAAGTAGAAGCGGTTCGTCTCTGTATAAGTGCTGAACGCGAATTTTGTCACGATGTCTGTATTTTCTGTCACTGTGAATGTATACGTGTTGGAATTTCTGATATCATTGCTCATCACGGATTCATTATTTATCAGCACATCCTCCACTGCATATCCGTCTGCAGGGCTGAAGCGGACTGTCACTTCCGTGCCTGCCGCGTAAGACGTCTGCTCCGGATCGAGCGCCGCAGTCCCGTTTCCTCCATCTACGGACAGTGTCACTTTGACTGCTGCCGCCATTGCCCCTGCTGCCGCTTCCAGTTTCTGGTATGCGAGCATCATAGCCAATGCATCTGGATCCGCTTCGCCCAGAAGAGCCTTTGCCTCTGCCAGGGCTGCCGCATAAGCCGCGTAATCTCCGATCCACTCTCCTTCCACTCTGCCGTCCACTGAGGTGACGAGTTCCTGGAGTTTGTCTTTTGTCATCCACTCTGCGTCAAGGATATTGACGGTCGCTGTATCGTTGAATCCGAGGATCAGTTCTTCCGGCGACGGAGTATCGAGCACGATCGTAAAGTCCCGGCTCTCCACAGGCTCTCTCTCATCATCGGAACGTCTGCTCGTAACAGGCACCATAGCCTCTGTCACTCCGTCTCCCATTGTCACAGTCTTCGGGGTCGTATCAAAGTCGCCCTGGACCGCGCTTCCCGGATTTCCGGTGAGCAGCGCGGAGATCTCACCTTTTGAGCCTCCGACACGGATGACCTTGACATTGATCGTCTCGTCCTCGTTCATCGTGTATTTTGACTGTTCCAGTCCGATCATGCCGACGCCGCCGTTGTTGATCACATAAGCCGCCTCGATACCGATCGGGCCGTCCACAGCCCGGATGGTTACAGTATGTGTACCGTCCTCCAGATCTGGTGAGGTGTACCATATCTGCCCTGTGGACCTGGAGTCCGCCTTGGTGGAAACAGTCACCGGTTCCCCACCGTCGATCGTTACAGCTGCATTTCCGTGTCCCGGATCCTTTGTCCCGACAATATAGAACTTAGAGCCGCGGAATGTGAAAGTGAGCTCACCGCCCGCCTTTGTCCAGCGGTTTGTGCCGTTGACGAAATGGGATCCCTTCTCTGCCGTCCATGTAGAAGTCCCAAAATCAAATCCTGCTCCGTCATCAGTATTAGTGTCTTCGATATCGACTACTTCCATGCCTGCCGGTGCGCTTCCTGCCAGCTCAAATCCTTCGCTTGCCTTGTACACGCCAACTTCGCTGATCATCGGGACTTTCCCTTCCGGTACGGATACAGTGATCCTGACCTGGTCCGCGCGGACCGCCGATGTGCGGACAAGGCGTTTCGCCCCGATCGTCTGTCCGCTGTCCATCTCTGTCCAGGCGCCGTCCCCAGTGCGGTACTCTACTTTATAAGAATTGATGCGCTGACCATTCTGGATCGCCTCTTCAATCGAAACAATGTCAAATCTCTTCTCCGTGCCAAGATCGATCAGGATCTGACCTGTGGAGGTGCCATCTTCAGTGGTCCAGTATGTACTGTCATCGCCGTCCACTGTCTTGCCAGGACCGAATGTGCTGCTGTTCCCACGGACTTCCGATACTTTAACTTCTGCCCCGGAAGCAGCTGCCATATTAAATGAGAACGTATCTTTAATATTTTCTCCGAACTCCGCCAGGCGCTCCAGGATCGCCTCGTCTACCGTACCCTGATTATTCGGAGGGATATTCAGCAGGAGCGGGGAGTTATGCCCTACAGAATTAAAGTACATTGTTCCGAGAGCCTCGATCGACTTCGGAGAGGCTTTCGTGGTACCCCAGAACCATCCTGATGTGATACGCGCGTCAGCTTCCGGGACCGTCCACTGATTGCCGTCTTCCCAACCTAATGTATATCCGCCCTGGCTCCTGCTGTCAATACTGTTAGTGTCGTAATTGACCTTTGACTTGGACCATGTATTCTTGTCGGCATAGCCGTTTTCATTGCCGATCCAGCGTACGGTTGTGTAGGCCTGGGCACCGAACAGCATACAGTCGGAGTCATATTTGCCCGATGCTTTTCCTTCATATTTCTGGATCGTGGCAAACCATCTCTCAAAATCATATTCCTGCGCGTTGGCGCCGCTGCCCTTTGCGCCGTCCATCCATACTTCTACGAAATGCCCGTCATTGCCATATCTGTCGTCGCTAAGTATTTCCTCAAGTTGATTATTGTAGTAATCATTATAATCCAGGACATCTTCTTCGGCGGATACCGGATTGCGGTTTTCGTCATAATATCCGTAGCTCGGATCATGGATATCCCATGGAGACAGATACAGCCCCATATCGATATCATATTCCGTGCAGGCCGCGGATATCTCTTCCAGTATATCCCTTCTTCCAGTCTCCCCATCGCCCGGATAGTTTGTCGCCGCGTCTACATCATACTCTGTATAGTCACTCGCCCAGATACAGAATCCGTCGTGGTGCTTTGCTGTCACGATCAGTTTGTGGAACCCTGCGTCTTTGATCGCTTTCACCAGCGTATCCGCGTCAAAATCCTTAGTAAGCTTGAAAATTTCATTTGGGGTTTTGTTCCCATAATTCTCACCCCACTCGATCTCATTGAATGTGTTCGGTCCAAAGTGGCAGAATGCCGCCAGCTCTTCCTTCTGATAATTGTACTGGTTCGTACTCGGCAGTACATTGTCGGCTTTGGGCTCCGGTGTAGAATTTTCTTCAAGCTGATCGTCCCCGATCCACGTCTCCGCCGCCTGTGCCTGAAGCGGCACGCCCACTCCGGCGAATGCGGATCCAGTCATCGCTGCCGCCATAAACAGGGCCAAACTTTTTGCTGCTTTTCTCTTCATGCTTTTTCCCTCTCTTGATCCGATAATTTATTTCTCTGGCTTTTTTTCTTAGCTGCCGCGATGACAGCCGCTCCTGCTGCCACTGCCGCTCCTGCCCACATTGCCGGCGCCTGTGTATCGCCGGACTGGACCGCTTTGTCTCCGCTGTCTGTCTGGCTGCCGCTTCCAGGATCGGTCTGGCTGCCGCCTGTAGAACCGCCGCCAGGTTTCTGCTGGCCATCTCCGCTTCCGGAGCCGCCCGCCTGTCTGAGAAGTCCCTTTGCCGCCTCAAGATCCGCCAAAGCCTGGACCTTCTCTTCCGGGGATGCGTTGACATCCTCAAGGATTGCCCTCAGTTGTGCCGCGCGGACACTGTATGCTTCCAGAGACTCCGCCGTATACCTGTCTGTCTGAGACATGATCTGATCCGCTTCAGCCAGCGCCGCGTCGATCTCAGCCTGAGTCGGCGGGATCACCTGCGGTTTTTCCGATACGGTGATATTAAATGTCGTCGTCTTGCCCGCATACTCTACGATCACAGTAGTCATGTCTGTCGTAAGCGCTGTATCCAGGGCCGGTGTGAACGTAAAGTCCGCTGCCGCCGCATCTGAATATGCCGCTGTCCCTGTCGTACCGTCATTGTAGGTAAGCTCAAGTACCAGGCCTGACGGGTCGAGGGTTTCGCCCTCTGTATAGTTCACCTTGCATGGTGTCGTGATCCGTATCCCGGTCAGCTCCGGGTCAGCGGATTCTGTGACTTTGATCGTAAAGTCTGTCCTCGCACTTCCGGTATATCCGTACTGTCCGAGTCCAGTGACGATCGCTGTGGCTGTTCCCTCCGCGGTATTATTCTCATAAGATACAACGTAGTCAATGCCGTATCTGAGCGGAGTATCGGCAAGCGTTACCGTGATCTCTTCCTCTGTCAGGGTCACCGGATGATCCGCGTCTGCCGCGGATACTTCCTTTACATCCGGTACAGTCACAGCTGCCCCACTGATATCCGTCAAATCTTCGGCCAGTCTTACTCGTACTTCCGCAGCTGTCATAAACTTATTCTGCTGCGAACCTTCGCCGTATGTCGTAACTCCTGTCAGCCTTACATACTGTGCGTCTGCCGCATCGAATTCTGCCAGCTTCCAGCCGACCGTATTCTCCCATGTTCCCTCTGCCGCGGTCTCCCATGTCTGGCCGTCCCTGCTGACTTCAATCTTGTATTGGCCTACCCGGCCGTTAGACTGTCCGCTTCTGGAATAATAACGGTATCCGTCGATCGTCTGTACACTGCCCAGATCAAGCGTGATCCAGCGTTCCTCCACCGCCGAGGTGTGGCCGCCTGAATAGTCTGTATGCCACCAGGTATTCAGATTATCATCCAGCGCCGAGCCTGCCGGACCGTCAGTAGCGGACTGCCCTGTGTATTCGCTTCCGGCATTCGCCGTGATATTATCGACCGGGTAATCTCTGCTGTCGTCTTCCGGATCAGCAGTTCCCTGCACCTCCGCGCCCAGGTTGATCGTAAATGTATTTCTCTCGCTGTGGTCCTCGGACTCGATGATCAGGACCTTCTTCCCATCATAAACCGGAAGCTCTGTGACTGCCGCGTTTTCTGACGTCTCATACTCAAGACTGCCGACCACGACTGCCTCTGTATTGAACTCTCCTGCCTTAAGGTCTCCTTCGCCTACGTCCAGGCCGTTGACTGTCATGGATGTGAAGTCTGCCCCCGAATACGTCGTGTAGGATCCGGTCCATTCATTGAGCACGACCTCCGTAATGGCTACACTCGGATTTTTCAGGTCTGACGGAATCGGATTCTTTACATACAGCTTCACAAAAGTTGCCGTCTGTGGTTCAAAGTCATACGTGTATTGCCTTACATTTTTGGATATATCTTCCGACGCGATCGTTTCTTCCGCGCTCACCAGTGTCCAGCTGTCAGCTTCTCCTGTCTCTGAGATATAGATCTTTGTTGTACCCGCGTCCGGATATCTCAGTCCGCTGCCATCTTTTGCAAAGTATACGATCACCTGTCCGATCCTCTGCTGCGTGTCGTAGCGGAACGTGATCTCCGCGTCTGTGTCGCTGTTCTTATTCGTGCTGTTCCAGTTGCTCCATGCGCTCGTGTTTGCGGCTCCACTGTTATTTGCGTCCATCGCCGTATTTCCATCGTTGATCGCGGAGAGTGTATCTGACCAGAATTTCTCCTCGATATCCTGGCTCAGTTCTGACGCTTGTCCGGCCACATTGCCTCCGATCGTCACCTGCTGCTCCTGCACGCGCACCGACGCTGTAACTGTCAGCTCCTGTCCGAGTACATTTGCCGTACCTGTCAGGTTCACTGTTCCCGCCTGGTCATAGCTGCCCTCCGGCTCGCCCCATGTTACCGGGAAGGATGCGCTGATCACTTCTCCGCTCTGGAGCACTGCGGGCCTTGTGTCCGGAAGTGTGGGCGGCTGTCCCACCGGAACTGCGGTGGAATAGTTGAGCAGAGCCGCTACCTGATCGATCATGTTGACAGTTACACTGACCCTGTCCCCTTCATCCGTCACGCCTGCAACAGAAAATGTCCCTGTCTGGGTGGTCTGATCTTCTGTGATCGTGTCCCAGCTGACTGTTACGTCTTTGCTCGTGCCATCGGAGTATACCGCCTTCACTGCCTCCGGAAGCTGCGGCATATTGCCTGTCTTTACGTAATAATTTCTGGACATCTCATAGTACCGGAGCGTCACTCCCCCTGTCGTATCCGCAGCCGGTGTTGTTGTGATCTTAACAGTTGCGGGATCCAGTCCCTCTGCGCTCGCGGTGACCGTGATCTCGCCTGCATTTTTCGTAGACTGAATGATCGCTGTCAGAGAGCCGCTGAATGCGTTTCTGTTATTGTCCTGGTAAGACTGGTGGTCGTCCTGCTTCCCGTTGTCCACTCCGACCAGCCTGCCTTCTCCCTCTACGGTGAACTTCACATTGTTCGCCGCATCCGGCACGATATTGCCTTCCTCATCCGTGATATTTACGGTGATATAGCTTAAGTCAGCCCCATCCGCCGCGATCGCGTCTCTGTCGGCAGCCGCTTCAAGTTTCGCCGCTGCTCCTGTCGTGGTGACTGATGAGCGTCCTTCTGTATCTGCCACTTGCGTATACTGTCCGTCTGCAGTCCTGTCATATGCTACAGCTTCAATCGTCCCGGCTGCATATTCCACGTCCCATGTAAGGTACAGGTTTTTATGCTCCGCGGAATTTTTGTCCTCACCCTGATAGATTTTGTAGGTATACTTTCCGCTTCCGCTGTCTGAGGTCACTTCGGTGAATTCTTTCTCACCGATCTTTTGTCTCTCGGTTGATCCTTCCGGCGTAAAGTACAACTCCACCTTGTCAGCATCTGTGTATACGACTACCGGTACTTTGCCGCTGTTATTTTCCGCGACAACGTCTTCATTCCATGCCGGCAGTATATGCAGTGTCCTTACATCGTCATTCCACTGGCTCTGGTAGAAATAATAGCTGTCTTTTGGAAGTCCTGCGGTATCAATGATACCAAAGTAGGAGTTTTTGGGGGATGGCCATGCTCCCTGTGCTCCTGTGCCGGTCCCGTTCCACGGAGTCGGCTCTCCAATGTAATCGAAGCCTGTCCAGACATATTCGCCTGCCACGAAATCTCTCTGGATGACGTCGTACCACGCGCTGCTCGCCAGCGCGCCCCAGCCTACTCTCGAATTGTCATATGAGGTCAGCTTCTTGTCCGGGGTCTGTACAGCGGAGTCCGACCCAAGACGGTCATAAACGCCACGGCTGTTTACGGAGGAAGCTGTCTCTGACCCGTAGATGATCCAGTCCGGATTCGTTGTATGCTGAGTGTCATACTGCGCGCCGCTGTTGTAGTTGAGTCCGACAGCCCCGCCTGCGTCCGCCAGGTCATTTCCCATTGTGACTGACATGCCGGAAGTATTTCCCTTGATTACATTGTCGCCCCTTGTGACAATCCTCGTTGAATCAAGTTCCTTCGTCCACTGTATCAGGTTTAACTGTATCTGACGGTAGCTGTCATTTAATGAGCCTGCGCCTTCCTGGACCTCGTTTCCGGTGGACCACATAATGATGGAAGGAGCGTTCTGCCCTCTCTTCACGGTGGCAGTCAGGTCAAACTGTGCCCATGTCATCCCATCTTCCGCGCCGAGGATCTCATTGTCCGCGCCCACCGCTGTATTGAAGAATCTGGCATAATCATTTGTATTGCCGTTTTTCGCCCATGCCCAGCCGTCAAAGAACTCATCGATCACAAGGACGCCCTGCTCATTGCAGGCCTCGATCAGCTCGTCCGCCGCCGGATTGTGGGTCACGCGGATGGAATTAACTCCCATCTCTTTGAGTATCCTCACCTGGCGGTCGATCGCACTCTCCCACGCCTCTGCTCCGAGAGCTCCCTGATCATGGTGCATGCACACGCCCTTGAGTTTCATGTTCTTTCCGTTTAAGGAGAAACCTGTATCCGCGTTAAGATCAAAATAGCGGAATCCGTATTCTGTGTCGTATGTATCCACTGTCTGTCCGTTAATCTGGACCTCTGTCCTCACGGTATAAAGCGCCGGGTTATCGGACGTATCCCAGAGCGTCGGATTATTGACCGTACCGGATGCTTCAATCTCCGCCGGGCTTCCTGCCGGAACGTTCTGTGCCGCTGCGCTGAATGTCCCGATCGCGTTTTCCACATCCCCATCCTTCGGGAACACAGTGTGTTTCAGCGTCACGCTCTGGTCCTGATCAGAATCATTGACAACAGTTGTGCTGATGTTTGTCGTGACATTGCTGCCCTTCTCCGTTTCCAGATCCGGCGTCTCGATCTTCGTCCCATACAGATCCACATGCACCGGGTCCGTGATCGTAAGATCTACGCTCCGGTAGATCCCGCTTCCCGAATACCAGCGGCTTGACGGCGTCTGGTGGTCTACCTTGACAGTGATCACATTTTCCTCGCCGAACTTCACATGATCTGTGATATCAAACGAGAACGGAGTGTACCCGTAGGGATGTGTGCCAAGCTCATGTCCGTTGATCCATACGGTAGAGTTCATATAAACTCCGCCGAAGTCAATGCGCACCTGCTTTCCGGCCGCGTCTGCGTCAAGTGTAAAGTTTTTCCGATACCACCCGACTCCTCCTGGAAGATAACCGCTCTCAGCCTCCATTGACTGGGCGTATTCCTGCTCGATGCTGTAATCATGGGGCAGGTTTACCTGCTCCCAGCTCGAATCGTTAAACCCTGGCGCCTCCGCACCGGAAGCGTCGCCTTGATAAAATTTCCAGTTGTCGTTGAAGTTCTCCGAGCGTGTCGTCCCGGCATAATTATTCACATACACGACTTCCGGGTCCGAGCTCATCTGCACAGCAGAGTCCGATCCCACACGGACGGACGGGCCGGCTGCTGATACCGAAGCCGGGATGACCATCCCCGCCGTCAGCACCGCCGCGATAGCTGCTGTTCCTTTTCTTTTTAAGTCATTCTTTTTCATCCTGTTTTCAGACAAGCACTTTTCCTCCATTCCCTTTTCACTTTTACACAATTGCAGTTTTTTAATTTTTCGTAAAATACTGCCATTATGTGATTACTATTTTGTATTGTATCATTTCTGTGCAATATTTTCCATTCAATTATGAACTGCTTTTAAAGATTCATTAATACTTCCAAATTTTACCGTTTAAATTGTTATATATACTCTGATTTTTGTGCAAAACACCAATATTTTAACCACATATCAACATCTCTAATAAGCAAACAAAAGGAGCCGCATCGCTGATCAGCGCCGCGGCTCCTTATGCTCCAGAACATTATTTATAAATTGCTTTCAATTACCCTGAATCTAATATCTGCATCTCCTGCTTCCACACGGACGCACGTCCTCTCAGGATAGTATCTTGTCGTAAAAACATATTCTCCATTGTTTAAGAATACTTCCACCGAAGATACATCCGCCAGAATCCTTACGCTTTCCAGCCGTTCAGGTTCAACGTACCGAAGCCCTCTCCCAGCTGACACGGATCCTTTATCCCGGCTTAAAAATCTCATCTCAAACCTTCCGTCCGTATATTCCAGTACAAGCGCTTCTGCGAGCACTGCGCGGAAATGGTTACCGGAAATTCGGTCCACGAGCATATCATAAACCTGGTATCCTTCTATCAGAAATGGTTCTGAAATAGAACCTTTTCCCTTTTCAGCCGCCGCGATGTCTCTCTCTCTCTCCTCCAGCTCCCTGACCGGCCGCTGGAGTACCTTCCCGTTTTCCACGAAGATTTCTCTGGGAAAGGTAAAGCAGTGCTGCCACCCGTTTTCTATGGTAGGATTGGTGTAATCTTCACAGTCCGGCATACCCATCCAGCCGATCTGGATCCGCCTGCCGTCCTCTGTCTCAAAACTCTGCGGCGCGTAATAGTCGAACCCGTAGTCCCAGAGCCTGTACTCAGACAGCCTGTATCCAGTCTGTCTGCTCTCCGGCTGACCGCCCTCCAACTGGCTGCTTTCTGGCTGACTGCTCTCCAGTTGGCTGCTCTCCGGCTGACTGCCCCCTGAATTTCCGCATCCCGGCTGACCGTCGGCGTTCAGGATATCGCCCTCCACCAGGAAATAACCTGACTGGTACACATTCCGGTCTTCCCACACGCCGCCTTCCAGCCCCTGTACGGACGCGGAGAGCAGCTTCACCCCGCTTACCTCAAAGTAATCCGGGCACTCCCACATATATCCGAAGGGCTCCTCTGTCTCTACCCTGCTGTGGAGCGTCCAGTTCATCCTGTCCGCCGACCGGAAAATCAGCGCCTGCCCTGTATCCGCTTTCGTCCTGGCTCCCTGTATCATATAGTAGAGTCCCTGCTCTTTCCATACCTTCGGGTCCCTGACATGGAGAGTCAGGTCTGACGGATAGTCTGCATTTTTCATAAGGAGCTGCTTTGGCCCGAAGCTCTGCCCGTCCCGGCTCGTCACGAGGACGGTGTTTGCCTCGCGCCCGGTGTTTATATAATCATAGTCTGCCCGGTCCTCCAGCTTTACATTTCCCGTATAGTACACGTACATCACGCCTTCCTCTGTGAAGGCGGAGCCTGAGTACACGCCGTGGCAGTCAAAGGGCTGATCCGGATAAAGAACCGCTCCCTGGTATTCCCACCTGACCATGTCCCGGCTCGTGCAGTGTCCCCACATCTTGACTCCGCCCTCAGCGTGAAACGGTGAGTATTGGAAATAAGCGTGGAAGACGCCGCCGAACTGGCAGAGACCGTTCGGGTCATTCAGCCACCCTGTCGGGGGCATCAGATGGATCTCCTGCCGGAACCGGCTGTCCGCAGCCGACGGTTTTTCTTCCTCTGCTTTTTCTGTAAGTCTGATCAAATCCCTTGTCAGTGCGTTCATATCCATTCTCCCTGTCTGTATTATCATCAATCTGATCGGTTGCTTTTTCACTGTGCGGTCTGCTCAGTGACTCTGTTTTTTCAGCGTCATGACCGGATCGTCTGTGCCGACCGCCCCGGGCGCTGCCTTTTCCACTTCGGAATACTCATCCGCATTGGTGAGGATGACCATCGTAGCCGCCGGATACCCTTCCGCGCGGATCGTATCCAGGTCCGCCTCTATGAGCACGTCTCCCGCGCGGACCTGCTGTCCGTCTGACACTTTCTTTGTAAATCCTTTTCCGCCCAGCTTCACGGTGTCCACCCCGATATGGATCAGCAGTTCGCCGCCGCTCTTTGTGGCAATACACACCGCATGTCCTGTATCGAATACATTGATCACCTCTCCGCCGCACGGGGATACGATCCTGCCGTCCTCCGGCTCTACTACCACAGTCGTGCCCAGCATTTCTGAAGAGAATGTCTCGTCGCTCACTTCAGAAAGGGGGATGATCCGCCCCCTGACAGGGCTCTTTACTGTCTCTTCTGTAATCTGTGCGGCCGCTTCTTCCGCGTTGGCCGCTGCCCCTGTCTCTTTCTTTGCCTCTCTCTCTGCTCCTGCGGTCTCAGCTGCCGCTGCTCCTGCCGCCGCTTTCGCCTCTATGCCGGCTGTCTCTGCCTTCGGATTCTGGTCTTTATATATAATGAAAGAGATCACAAACGCAACGCCCACCGCGATCGCCATTTCGATCACGTACTGCACCGGCTGCTCCAGGCAGAGCAGGATCCCGAAGATGCCTGTCACTCCCGTGCCTTTTGCCCCGAGATGTACGAGAGAAGCATACAGAGCCCCGCATCCTCCGCCGATGCATCCCGCGATGAACGGCTTGAAGAATCTTAAGTTTACACCGAAGATGGCCGGTTCTGTGATCCCCATGAACGCGCTCAGCGATGAGGGAAGCGCCAGTGATTTGATCTTCTTATCCCTGGACTTGAGCGCCACCGCAAGGGCTGCCGCTCCCTGAGCCACATTTGCCGCGCTTGCCAGCGGGAGCCAGTATGTCACGCCGTACTGCGCGATCTGTCCGATATCGATCGCAGTGTACATCTGATGGATACCCGTCACGACTGTCGGCGCGTACAGGCCGCCCATGATCAGGCTTCCGATGCCGAGCGGAAGTGTGAGCAGCCACTGGATACCGCCGAGGATCGCGTTCTCCGCCCAGACGAAGACCGGCCCGATGATGGAGAGCGTGAGGTAACCTGTCACGAACACGCTGACCAGAGGAGTGACGAAGAGGTCCAGTACCTCCGGCACGATCTTGTGCAGCCTTTTCTCGATCACCGAGAGAAGCCATACCGCGATCACGACCGGGATGACATGTCCCTGATAGCCCACCATGTCGATGTCGTAGAGCCCGAAAAATACGGACTGTGTCTGCTGTACGCCCTCGGTCGCCACGGTGTATGCATTCTGCAGAGCCGGGTTGATCATGATCATGCCGATGACCGCGCCCAGATACGGGTTTGCCCCGAATGCCTTTGCCGCTGAGAACGCGATCAGGATCTGGAGGAAGGTGTACGCTGTATTGCTGAACAGATTAGCGAACACATAGATCGAACTGCTCGTGTCCATGCTGAGAAAGCCGTTATTGATCATGAAGTCCAGGGAGTTCATGATCCCCATGAGGAAACCGCTCGCCACGATTGCCGGGATAATCGGTACGAAGATATCTCCCAGCAGTTTGATCGCGCGCATGAAGACGTTCTGCTTCTGCGCTGCCGCCTCCTTTGCCTCTGCCTTTGAGCTGGCAGTGATGCCCGCGATGGCGATGAACTCGTCAAACACCTTGTTGACCGTCCCTGTGCCGAGGATGATCTGGAGCTGCCCGGACGCCTCGAACACGCCTTTCACTCCGTCAATGTTCTCGATCGCGCCCTTGTCTGCTTTGCTGTTATCCGCGATCACGAGCCGCAGCCTGGTCGCACAGTGTGCGGCGGACACGATATTTTTGCTTCCGCCGACCTGAGCCAGGATATCCTGTGCAGTCTTCCTGTAATCCATATTATCTCTCCTTCCCTTTAATTAAGCAATTTATGTCATATATGAAATCTATTTTTATGAAATCGATTTCATATCTTTGTATAAATGATATGAAAAAACAGAGGATTTGTAAATAGGGCATTTTTACTGATATTCAGCCGTCAGATTTGTGCATTATTATAGTAACCTGCCATGTTTCACGATATTGTTACCCGAATACTCCGCCTGCTGTCAGCATTCCATACTGTTACCTTGTCAATCTCTTTTTCCCTGTGATTTCTCCGCCTAAAACCCGACCAACCGGAACCCCAGCTTCATCTCCACAGGGATCTTCTCTCCCCGCTCGATCACATCCAGAAGCAGCTCCGCGCTGCGTATCCCGCTCGTCTTATAGCCAAAGTGCACAGTGGGGAGCCCGCCTGTGGCTGCCTTTAAAAGCTGGTTGTCGCCGAACCCGGTGACCGCGATCCTGCGGCTATCTGCCGGGGCGTCAGCATCCGGCAGAACGAGCCGGGTCTGAGGCAGGACGGACCGATCCTGCGCCAGATCAGGCTGGTCCTGCCGCAGAGCAGGCTGATCCTGCGCCAGGATAATCCCACGGTCCCTGAGCGCCTGGAGCGCCCCAGCGGCGATCGTATCCGTAGCGCATGATATCACGCCGATGTCCGTCCCTTCATCCAGAAGGGAGAGCGCCGCCTCGTATCCGGATTCCGCCCGGAACGCGGCTATCCGCACATACTCCTCTTCCAGCACCCTGCCCTCCGACTTCAGCCCTGCGCGGAATCCGTCCTCCCTCGCCGCGCCCGCAGCCTTATCCTCCCGCGTGACGCCAACATAGGCGATGTGCTTCCCGCTCAGAGACGCCGCAAGCTTTCCTATTGCTTTTCCTGCTCCGTAATCGTCATGGTATACGCAGTTTGCATATTTCGTATACTGTCCGATCACCACAACAGGGATCCGGGCATTCCTGAAAAATTTTCTGTGCTCCGCTGTAATCACAGTACCGATGAGGAGGATGCCGTCCACAGGGTATTTTTCAAATAATCGAAGGTATTCGATCTCTTTTTTCGCATTATTATCCGTGCTGGCGAGAAGCATCTGATAGCCCCGCTCCGCCAGCACACTGCCGATCCCCTCTGTGACGCGGCTGATACTCTCCGAATTGATCTTGGGCGCTACAACCCCGACCAGGCTGGCGCGTTTCGTCCGCAGAGTGCGCGCCTGCGCGGAGGGACGATACCCGGTCTCTTCGATCACTTTTCTTATCTGTGCGCTCTTCTCCTCGCTGATATATCCTCCGTTTAAGTAGCGTGATACCGCCGCGCTGGAGACATTTGCGAGGCGGGCGATTTCTTTGATGGTCATGACAGCGTCAACTTCCTTCATCCAATGTATTTTCTGTTTACTGTAAGGAAATTGTATCATGCATTTTCTCCACTTTCAATTCCAACAAAATACTGACTGTTATTCACTTATGATAATGTCACCTTAGGATTCTCTTGAGATAATGTCACTTTTTGATAAACTATAAAACTAT
>CALWDM010000021.1 GCA_944376695.1 uncultured Mediterraneibacter sp.
GCATTTTGAATCAAAAAGGGCAAAAAGATGCTGCCGCATCTATGATTTCTTAATCAATGATGCGACAGCCCCTTTTTTATTTCAAATGAAAGTGCTGTCCGTCAATCACGTTATTTGACTCCTGGGAGTCTTTTGTCCGGCGATGAACAGGATTGATCCGCCAGAGAGACGTGCCTCATGCAAATCCAGGCTGTTCAGATAATCTGAAACCGCCGCAATGCTTTCTCTATCCCGTCGTCATCCACACTGTCTGTCACATAGTCCGCGCTTTTTTTCACTGTATCCTCCGCATTTCCCATCGCGATCCCAATACCGGCGCACTCCAGCATTTCTATATCGTTTTCCCCGTCTCCGAATGCCATCGTCTCCTGGGGCAGGATGTTGTTTTCCTTTAAATACTGCTTTATCCCCTCTGCTTTTCCGCCCTCCCGGGATATAATATCCACGGCCCTGTTATTCCATCTCGTGATTCTGCAATTCGGCAGGATCCTTTTCAGTTCGTCTTCCCTCCCTTTTTCCACATAAGCAATTGCCTGATAAATCTCTCCTCCGCCATTTTCCCCTGTGTCAGGTACGTCTGAAGAGATGTCTCTCTGCGTCTTTTCAACCTCTCTGTTTACAAAATTAATATACATTCTTTCCCGTTCCACAAGCAGGATCGGGATTTCTTTCTTTTGAAACAGCCCTATGATCTGTTCTCTGTCCGCTCCTGTAAGCGCTGAACCGCTCAGCAGAGACTGATGCTGATCAAGGCACAGCTGTCCGTTCAGGGTTATATAGGCGTCAAACGCAATATCCCTGACAGGAAGCTTTTCCAGTTCTCCCATATATCTTCCCGTCGCGACGACGCAGCGGATCCCTTTTTCTTTTAACCGGCTGACAGCCTTTCTGGTACTGATGGACACTTCTCTCTTTGTGTGGGAGACCAGAGTCCCATCCACGTCAAAAAAAACAGCTTTTATCATTTCTCCTCCTTGCATTCATTTCTGTTTTATGCATTTTTTCAGGAACATATATTATCATCATTCTTTTTTATGCGCAAGCCTGCGCCGGAAACATGCCCGGGACCGCATCTGCTTCCCGAAATGATAACGATCACTGCTTTTTCGAAACCTTTTTCTGTAAAAGCTCAGTTATTTAGATTTTTTTCTAAATAGTTATTGACTTTTCTCTTTTCCTGCTGTATATAGTGTTTAGAAATATTTCTAAATACTTTTATAACCTGTTATTAACGAAAGGGGTGATCTGTTGAGTTATGCGGAGACTTTTAAAGCATTATCAGATCCCGTAAGGCGGCAGATACTGGAACTGCTGAAAAACGGCAGGCTTTCAGCCGGGGATATTGCCGGGCGCTTTGATATGACCCAGGCTACTGTGTCCTACCATCTGAAGATCCTGAAGCAGGCAGATCTGATCCGTGAAACACGGGAAAAAAATTATATTTTTTATGAGCTGAACCTGACGGTCCTGGAAGAAATCATGATGTGGCTGTCAGAGCTGAAAGGAGAGACCTGATTTATGAAGGACTACAAAAAAACAATCATTATCACCACACTGGTCACACTGCTCCCGATCCTTCTCGGGATCATCCTCTGGGAAAAACTTCCGGACAGCATTGCTACCCACTGGGGCGCGGACGGTCAGGCAGACGGCTGGTCAGGCAAGACTTTTGCCGTATTCGGGCTGCCCGGTATCCTGGCGGTCATCCATCTCTTTTCTGTCTGCCTCATGCTCAATGACCCCAAGAGAAAAAACATTCACAAAAAGCCTCTGACTCTCGTATTTTGGATCGTGCCCGTGGTCTCCCTCGTAGCCAATGGTTTTACCTACATGGCTGCCCTGGGCTCAGATATCGATATCAGCCTCGTCATCTCTATATTAGTGGGGGTCCTGTGTATCACGCTTGGGAATTATATGCCCAAACTCCAGCAGAATTATACTGTGGGCATTAAACTCCCCTGGACGCTGAACAGTGCGGAGAACTGGAACCGGACACACCGCCTCGGCGGAAAGCTTTTCATAGTTGGCGGAGTCCTGATCGCGGTCAGCGGTTTTCTTTCTCCATTTCTCGGGGAAACCGCGGGGATCGTCATAATGCTTGGGATCATCCTGCTGTGCACACTGGTTCCGGCAGGGTATTCGTTCTGGCTCTTCAGAAAAGGGGTTTGATTCCTGCCCTGAAATGAAATATAATCTATCTCATAAGCAGCCGCACACATCGCTGCGGCTGCTTTTCATGTGATCAAAAGGAGGTACTGACATGATACGGAAATATACTTACGGAGCTCCGCTCCGGACCGACGCTGTGACGTCTGACATCCCGGCCGAAAGCGTGGCTCTGTCTTACGGAACCGTCTGCACGAAAGACGGATTTTCTTTTACTTATACAATGGATGACGACGCTGTCGTCTACGGTCTCGGCGAGGCAAACCGGGGCGTCAACAAGCGCGGTTACTGCTACATCAGCGACTGTACGGACGATCCCAACCATACCGAGGATAAGCGCTCTCTTTACGGGGCCCACAATTTCATCGTAGTCTGGGGAAAAGAGACGTTCGGCCTGTTTTTTGACTATCCTTCCCGCCTGACTTTTGACGTGGGGTACACGAGAATGGATACCCTGACTGTGTCCTGCGGAAATGCAGATCTGGATCTGTACGTGATAACCGGCAGCTCTCCTTACGATATCGTAAAACAGTTCCGGCACATCATCGGCAGGAGCTATATCCCGCCGAAATTCGCTTTTGGCTTCGGGCAGAGCCGCTGGGGATACAGGACGAAAGAGGATTTCAGAAAGGTAGCGCAGGGATACCGCGAAAACCACATTCCACTGGACATGATCTATATGGATATCGATTACATGGATTCTTATAAGGATTTTACACTTGGCGGGCAATTTGCCGGTTTCCCGGAATTTGTCCGCGAGATGAAGGACAGCCATATCCGTCTTATCCCGATCATTGACGCCGGAGTCAAAATCGAGGACGGGTACGATATCTATGAGGAAGGCGTCCAAAACCGGTATTTCTGCCAGCGGGAAGACGGAAGTGATTTTGTCGCCGCAGTGTGGCCCGGTGATACACATTTTCCTGATTTTCTCGATCCGGATGCGAGGAAATGGTTCGGGGATAAATACCGCTTCCTGACGGACCAGGGCATCGAAGGCTTCTGGAACGACATGAACGAACCGGCAATCTTCTATTCCAGAGAAGGGCTGGAGGAGGCAAAAGCGCTTGCCCGGAAGTTTGCAGACGGAGGAGACGGGCGCTGGGACGGCGCCGGCAGTGTGGGCGTATGGCAGATGGGGGATAAACTCCAGAGCCTCGCCAACAGCCCGGAGGACTACCGGAGGTTTTATCACAATATAAACGGAACGAAAGTGCGCCACGACAAAGTGCACAACCTCTATGGCTTCAATATGACCCGCGCGGCCGGAGAGGCCTTTGAGCGGATCGACCCGGACCGCCGCTTCCTGATGTTTTCCCGTTCTTCCTACATCGGGATGCACCGCTATGGCGGCGTCTGGACAGGGGATAACAAATCCTGGTGGTCCCACATTCTGCTGAACCTGAAGATGATGCCGTCCCTGAACATGTGCGGCTTTCTCTATGCCGGAGCGGATCTGGGCGGATTCGGAGCAGACACAACGCGGGAACTGCTTCTTCGTTTCCTTGCCCTGGGCGTGTTTACCCCTCTCATGAGGAACCACGCTGCCCTGGGTACAAGGGAGCAGGAGTGCTATCAGTTTGAAAATATTGAGGATTTCCGCCATGTGATCGGCGTGAGATACCGCCTGCTGCCCTATCTGTACAGTGAGTTCATGAAGGCAGCGCTGAACGGCGACCTGTATTTCAAACCGCTCGCCTTCGTCTACCCGGAAGACAAAATGGCGGTCCGCATCGAAGACCAGCTCATGCTCGGGAATGAGATCATGATCGCCCCGGTATATGAACAGAACGGCAAAGGCAGATATGTATATCTTCCGGAAGAAATGAAATTCGTCAAATTTCTCCCGGACGGGACAATAAGCGAAGAAATACTCGGGCAGGGCATCCACTATGTGGATATCGCTCTGAATGAGGTTCCTCTGTTTATCCGGAAAGGGAAATGTATCCCTGTGGCAGCTACCGCAGAATGTGTGGATGAAATAGATACGGAACATCTCCGTATGATCGGATATGACGAAGCTGAATATGTGCTTTACGATGATGACGGGGTGCATAAAGATTATGACAATAAAAAGAATTACCGCACGCTGAAAAATCAGCATTAAAAAGTGCCGCAAAGCCATCTGTTCTGATGACTCTGCGGCACTTTCTACACCATCCCCATGCTCCTGAGCACATACAGCCATCCGGTCAGCGTAAACGCGCTGCAAAGCGTTGTGAGCATGACTACGCTGGAAGTAAGCACTCCCTCATGCCCCATATTTTTCGCCATGACAAAACAGCTCACCGTAGTTGCGGAGCCCAGCATGACCAGGATCGCCGCCAGCTCTTCCCGCCGGAAACCCAGCATGACCGCCAGGGGAAGGAACACCGCGGCAAATCCCACCAGCTTCATCACCGCCGCGGCTGCCGCCGGTCTGACCTTTGCGAAGGCTTTCCTGATATCAAAGGCGGCTCCCATCGCCATCAGCCCCAGAGGGGTCGCCACAGCGCCCACATTGGATACCGTTTTCTCCAGGATGGGCGGCATGGGGATCTTCAGGGCAGACCAGAGGATGCCCGCCGCGATCCCGATAATGATCGGGTTTGTCACAATGCCCTTTAAAGTAGACTTCCAAAGCTCCTTATCCAGCCTTTTCCGCTCCGGCTGGAAGAAAGCGAGCACAACGACTGCCATCACATTATAGAGGGGCACGCTGCCGATGATCATTAGCGGCGCCAGTCCTGCGTCCCCGTAGATATTCTGGATGAACGCGATGCCCAGGAGCGCCGCGCTGCTCCGGTAAGACGCCTGGATGAATTCCCCCTGTATGGACTTCTCTCTCCAAAGAAAGGAGACTGCCGCCGCGATCCCGATACTGATCAGGGTCGCCGCAAAACAGAACAGGACAAACTTCAGATTCCATACCTCGGAAAAATCCACCGTCGCCAGGTCTTCAAAGACGAGCACCGGCAGGGGTACCAGGAATACAAATTTATTCATTTTCGACGCAAACACGTCATCGATCCAGCCCAGCTTCCGGAACACCAGCCCCAGCACCATCATGAGAAAGACCGGGACTGTCGCGTTCAGGCTGAAGATCAGGTTCTCCATGTATCTCCTCCGTTCCATTTCTTATCCGCGCTGCATTCTCCTTCTCGCTCTCCTGCCTCGCTCCGCTGACCGGCACGCCGCCGCTGATGCAGACCGTCCGCTCTCTTACTCTGTCCGCAGCGCTGTCACCGGGTCGCTCTTCGCCGCTTTCCCGGACGGGATGATCCCGCCGATCAGTGTCAGCGCCACGCTCAGCAGGATCAGGATGACCGCCGGTACGACCGGGAGCACGGCGCTTACATCATTTGTCCCTGCCAGGAAATGGATCAGCATATTCCCTGGTATGAGGATGAGCAGGGTTAGCCCGATGCCGATCAGCCCCGCGCACAGGCCGATGATAAAGGTCTCCGCGTTGAACACCTGGGAGATATTTCCCTTTGACGCCCCGATGGCGCGCAGGATCCCGATCTCCTTCTTCCGCTCCAGCACGCTGATGTAGGTAATGACGCCGATCATGATCGAGGACACGATGAGGGAGATTGCCACAAACGCGATCAGCACATAACTGATGATGTCAATGATATCTGTCACAGAGGACATCAGCGTGCCCACCACATCCGTGTAGGTGATGACCTGCTCTTCTTTCCCCTCTGCCTCCATCCGGCTGTTATATCTATCCAGGATATTGACGACCTCTTCTTTGCTCTCAAAGTCCTTTGGGTAAATATCTATGCCGCTCGGCACGTCGAAGTCCACATACCCCAGATTCCGCAGATTGTTCTCACAGGAAGCGCTGTCTCCAGAACTCATGGACATCATAAGCTCCGCCAGTTCTCCCCCGGTCATATTCATCTGGAACGCCTCCGCAAATGCATCCGCGTCAATATCCATTGCGCCTGAAAATGCATTCTGAAGGCTGCTTCCCGCCTGGGACATTGCCTGTTTCATTGCATTTTCCATCCCGGAGGCAAGCTGTCCCATCACCTGCTGCATGGCGCTCTGGATCGCCTGGCTGACCGCGCTGCCGTAAGAAGACATGGCGGTCTGCATATAGGATCCCACCGCCCCGGAGATCTGCTGCCCCAGACTGTCCATATCTACTACTTCCGCAAGCCCCTCTGAGAGTCTCTGCTGTCCGTCCGGCGTACTGAGATAGTCAAGGAAATATTCCGGCATTTTCCCCGGGTCAGGACCGTTGCCCGCCGCAGCGTAGGTCTGGTATCCTGCCGCAAGCTCTGAGGCAAGCTTCTGGATCTGGTCAGATGAGATCGTGACATTGTCCGCGATTCCCCCGAAGATCTTTCCTGTCCACTTGTTCAGGATTTCCTGAGCTTCCGCCGTCCCGAGGTACTCAAGGAGATACGTGTCAAATTGATCCGGGTCTGTGTAGCCATTATCCGCCGCAAACCGGGCGAATCCACCCATGACCTCGGTGACCATTCCTTTCAGGTCCTCCACGGTCACTGTAATCCCTTCCCCGGACTGGAGGATCTCACTGATATTGTCCTTCAGGATCTTCTGGGCTTCCGGGGTGGACAGATAATTCTGGAATGCCCCGCCCAGGCCGGAATAGTCTGCTTCGGGATGCGACTGTGCATAGAGCTGATACCCTTCCATCAGGCTGCCCGCAAGAGCGGACATCCCGTCCGGAGACACTGTGACGTCCAGTTCTCCCATAATATCTCCCAGGCTCAGAACAGGCATTTCCGGAAGATCCACTGAGATATCTCCCAGATCGATCATGCCCGACAGATCCATGTCGCTTCCGGCTGAACTGAGCGCACCGGAGAGAGCCGTGGAATTTCCGATCCCCGAGAAAGCACCTGAGTCAAATCCAAACGCCTCTTCCAGCTTCTCTTCATTCACAGTGATCAGAGACTGCATGTCAAAGTCATCTTTCCCGCTGTCCTCCCCAAAGGGCTCCCCGGTAAACACATTGACAGAGGGCTCCGCGAGCTGCTGCTTTACGATCTCTTCCTGTGCTGCCTGCTCTGCCACATGCTTTGTCAGAGACGCCGGGTAGCAGATCCCTGCATTCAGCGCCGACGCGCTGGCATCCTCGGACGGCTGGACGATCCCCACGATGGTAAGCTTCTCTCCGTCTCTCACAAGCTGTCTCATATAATCCCGGTCATTCGTCTTATCTCTCCACACATGGTACTGGCTGTCATATTCATAGTAATCCGCGCTGTTCACAAGCCGGAACGTGATCCTCAGGATATCGTCATAAGAATATTCTCCCATGTCCGCAGGGGTATCCACATTCTCTTCGTTGATAAACTGGCGGACCATCTCATCTAATTCCAGCGGGTCGCGCAGCCCCATGGTATACAGCATGAAATCGCTCATGCTCCCGCCGGAAGTGAGCACGAGGACACACTCATTGTGATTCTCCGGCCAGCGCCCTGCCTTTACATCATACTGTCCTTCATAAAGCTCCGGGTTCTCCGGCATCTCATAAAACACATTCGTGCTCATCATGGTGGACATCATGCTGTTCGAGCTGGAGGACGCTCCCAGACCCATTGCCTCAAAAGAGGTATCCGGGTGCACCTGGCGCACTGTGTCCCCCTCTTCCCGGTAGATCTGCGGGACCACATTGTATGAATACTCGACGGCATTTGTATACTCCCCGATCCCGCTCTCCCCGCTGTCCAGATATTTTTTGAGTGACTCCAGGTCATTGGAATCCATTGTGGAAAACATATTCGTCACCATTCCGATCACGCGGATACCGCCTGGCTCTCTCTGCGCCTTTTCCTCTGCGCCTTCATCGCTGACCATGATGGAACTGAAATCAAATCCGGTGCTCTGGATCTGAAGGGGATACTCTGAGAGCGTCTCCTTTTCTATGTCCTTGATGTAGTCATTCACTCCCGTGGAAAGCGACAGGATGAGCGCGATGCCGATGATACCGATGGACCCGGCAAATGCGGTCAGCAGTGTGCGCGCCTTTTTTGTCTTCAGATTGTTAAAGCTTAAGGAAAGCGCCGTGAGAAAGGACATGGACGCCTTTCCCATGTTCCTGTGTTGCGGCGGTTCCATCTCCTTCCGGATCACATATTCGTCGCTGTCGGAGAGGATTTTCCCGTCCTTTAAGTTTACGATGCGGGTGGCGTATTCCTGCGCCAGCTCCGGGTTGTGGGTCACCATCACCACAAGGCGGTCGCTGGCCACTTCCTTTAACAGCTCCATAACCTGCACGCTGGTCTCACTGTCAAGGGCGCCCGTCGGCTCGTCGGCAAGAAGGATATCCGGATCATTGACAAGCGCCCTTGCAATGGCGACTCTCTGCATCTGTCCGCCTGAGAGCTGGTTCGGTTTTTTGTGTACCTGCTCGCCCAGCCCCACCTGCGCCAGCGCCTGCCGCGCCCGTCTCCTCCTCTCGCTCTTGCCGATGCCGGAGATGGTCAGTGCCAGCTCCACATTCGCGAGGATCGTCTGATGGGGGATCAGATTATAGCTCTGGAATACAAAACCGATCGTGTGGTTGCGGTAGGAATCCCAGTCTCTGTCCTTATATTTTTTCGTGGAGATCCCGTTGATGATCAGATCCCCGCTGTCATAGCGGTCCAGCCCGCCTATGATATTAAGGAGCGTCGTCTTACCCGAGCCGCTCGGTCCCAGGATCGCGACAAACTCATTGTCTCTCAAGTTTAAACTTACTTTGTCAAGAGCTTTCTGTACCAGGCTTCCGGTGCGGTATTCCTTACAGATATCTCTGATCTGAAGCATAAATGTCTCTCCCTTCTGCGTCAATGTTCCTATTTTATCACATTTTACAGGATTCCTCTATGATGTTTCACATTCTGTTAACAAATCCTCAGACCAAACACAGGAACCCAGGGAAAGCTGCCAGACGGGCAATAGTCGGCTCACAGCTGAGACGGATCGGCCAAAAAAAAGAGCGCCTGCGTAATGCAGACACTCCGCTTTCCTTCTGTCCGACTCTCCGGCGCCAGTGCTTTCCTCCTACCATCCCCTGAAGAAAAAGAGCCCCGCTCCCAGCCCTTTCCCGACGGCAACGCTTATCGTAAACGCCGCGATATACCTCACGATCCGCGCGCGGCGCATAAATACGGGGAACACATTTAATATCTCCGCCAGCGCCATGGACCAGCACCCGACAAAGATCCCGGAAAAGATCCCGAAAATCCCCAGGATTCCGCTTCCTGCAGAAAATACCGCTCCTTCCGAGAGCCGCTGCATCACTGACGGGGACCCGAGCCCGAATACATAGAACAGGTTTCCCAGGATCCCGCCCAGCGCCACGCTTGTCTCATAGAACAGAAGCCGGTCCCCTGTGTGGGTGCGGTCGGCGAAATCCGCCACCACGCCGAGCTCCACGATGAAAGCAAACAGTCCCCCTGCTGCGGCCACCCCCGCACTAAGTCCGACTGCTGCCAGAAGGATCTGCTGCGCCCACTGTGCCGGCATCCAGCTCCGCCCCCTTTCTCGCCGCGTCCTCTGCCAGAGTCGTCTGGATATCGTTTTCGTACAGACGCATCTGCACCTCCATCGGCGTCGGGTCCACGGTAAAACGTTTCTTTCCGAAATGGTTAAAGAAGATCAGGATCCCCGCAGTAATGCCTATGGAATATGTGATCTCCAGTATGGTAAATCCGCCCGTCTCCTGCCCTGTGACCAGTTCGTAGAGCTGACCGAACAGCTTTGTCACGTCCACGTCGTTATTAAATGCCATGATGGAGAAGGCTGCCCCGAAAAAGGTCACTGCCGCGACAAACGCAGTTTTCAGGATATGCCATGCCTTTGGCGGCGTCTTCTGGTCCTCATAGGTCACGATGATATCTGTTTCCCCCATGTTCTCTATCTGGAGCCGCGGGTATTCCTCATGGATCCGCTCAATGACCCGCAGGATCGAGATGACGCACCTCTGCTGCCCCGGTTTTGTAAACTTTATGATCCTTAATGTCTTTATCTTCGGGAGCACTGTCTTATCCGCGCATTCCATGGAGAGGATATCCCCGAGGGTGACGTCCGGCTTCGTCACCTCTGTGTCCCTGTCCCCCTTAATATAAAGTATCATATCAGAAGACATAGGCTTCCTCCCGCTGCTCCCTGATCAGGAACCCTTCGTTCCCCTGTTCCTGAGGCGCGCTGTAATAATAGATGACCCCGATCAGAACTGCCGCGAGGACAACTGTGAGCAGGCAGATCCATATCTTTTTTCTTCCGTCTTCCATACCGTACACCTGACCTTTCCTTCTATTTATACCTATCCCTGCATCCGGAGGATCGCGCTCCTGCCGCCGCGCTTCCCGGATTCAGCAATTGATGCCGTCAGGTATAGTATCCGGTTTTTGGGGGATTTTATTCGTTATACGGCTGTCTTTTCCGTCGTATCTGCTGTCAGACTGGCTAAGTTCCCTTCTGTCTCAGGTCCTGCAGGATCCTTTTCTCCATCCGGGATACCTGCACCTGTGAGATCCCCATCATCTTTCCCACCTCGGACTGTGTCTTGTCGGCAAAATACCGCAGGTAGATCAGCTGTCTTTCCTGGGCTTCCAGGGATTCAAGGAGCTGCTTTAACACCATGAGATCGAGGAGCTTATCCTCCCGATGCTCCTTTTCTTCAATCTTATCCAGAAGGCGGATCTCGCTCCCCTCCTTCTGGTGGATCGGGCGGTACAAAGACTCGATCTCCCCGCCTGCTTCCATCGCCTGCACAAGTTCCTCTTTTTCCACTCCCAGCTCTTCGGACAGTTCCTCCAGGTCGGGCTCCCTTCCCAGTTTTACATTCAGGCGCTCTCTTGCCTGAAAGCTCTTATAGGCCAGCTCTTTCAGCGAACGGCTCACCTTGATCATGCCGTCGTCCCTGAGGAACCGCTTGATCTCCCCGGAGATCATAGGCACTGCGTACGTAGAAAATTTCACATCATAGGACACGTCAAATTTGTCGATCGCCTTCAGAAGCCCGATGCTCCCGATCTGGAATAAATCTTCCGCCTCTGTTCCTCTGCCGTAAAAACGTTTCACGACACACCAGACGAGCCCTACGTTTTCTTCCACAAGCTGTTCTCTCGCTTCTTTATCCCCGGCGTGTGATCTCTGTATCAAAGCGATCGTGTGGTCCATAGTTCCCTTCCTTTTCCGATAGCCTTCTTCATCCTCACCCTTGTCCCCCGGCCGGGCTCTGACTCTACCTCCAGGCTGTCCATAAAGGCTTCCATAAAGGAAAACCCCATGCCGGACCGGTCCTGCTCCGGCTTGGTCGTATACATGGGCTGCATCGCCTCCCCGACATTTTCGATGCCCCTGCCTTTATCACACACCTCAACAGTAAACACATTTTCCTCGATACGGCATCGGATATACACTTTGTTGATCTCATTTTCGTACCCGTGGATGATCGCGTTGGTCACCGCCTCTGACACAGCGGTCTTGACGTCCGCCACCTCCTCTACGGTAGGGTTGAGCTGCGTGAGGAATGACGCCACCGCTACCCTCGCAAAACCCTCGTTCGCTGACCTGCTCTCAAACCGGATCTCCATTTCATTTGTATTTTTCATACCGCATCCTCCTCATATATCTGCATTATTTTTGTCACGCCTGAAAGTGTCAGTATCTTCTTTATCCTCGCGTTTGCGTGGACTGCCCAGACCTCTCCTCCGATCAGGCAGATCGTCTTATATCTTCCCATGATCACCCCTATCCCGGAACTGTCCATAAAGTCGGTCTTCTCAAAATCAAAGATCACATACTTAATGTGGTTCCGGTCAATTACCGCATCTGCCTCCCGCCGGATCTCCTCCGCGTTGTGGTGATCCACTTCGCGGGGCAGATAGATGGTAAGGCAGTTCTCCTGCACCTGATATTTCATGCTACTCCTCCTCATGGGGCAGCTCCTTCCCAAGAGGGGTCAGACCCCTCCGAAAAGGGGTCTGACCCCTTTTGCTCAAATTGTTCGAATTGTACGTGCAAAAAAAGGATGCGCTCCTTCGCACATCCTTTTCTTTCGTAATTTTCTTTCAATTTTCTTTTTATCCTGCCGCTTTACTGTGCAGCCTGACTGACCGCATCCAGATTGGTCTGCGCCTCTGCGGCGTATTCAGAATCCGCGTAGCCTTCCACGACTCTCTGGTAATATGTAGCTGCATTGGCATTGTCCCCGCTGCCCTGGTATGCCTGTGCCAGGTTAAACAGAGCCTGCCCGCTGTTATATCCTTCGTCCATCCGCACGACCCTGGACAGTGCGTCCACTGCACCCTGATAGTCCCCGGAGCTCAGCGCTTCGCTGCCTGTGGCAAAATAGGTATCACACGCCCCCGGAAAGACCGCGGCGGACAGTTCGTCGTAAACTGCCTGCGCATTCGCCCCGAGAGAGTCCCTGCTGACATTGAGCAGCGTCCCCGCGACGTCCGCATCCCCATACTCCGGGGAATCATACTGATCCTGCGCTGTCATAAGATACTCGTAGCTGTCGCGCGTAGTCTGGGTCTGCTGCGCGGCGTCCTCCGCATTTTCCCCGGAAGCCCGGTAATTATCCAGCGTCCTTGTCTGCGCGCTGACCTGGGCTTCCAGCGATTTGATCTCCTCGCTGTATTCCCTCATCTGGTCATTCATCCGGTCAGCTCTGGACTGCCCCACAGCCGGTGCGACAAGGAACCAGATGACCGCCGCGCCGATCGCAGCTCCGATAAAAATATTTGCCACCGCGAGCTGCCCCGCCATCTCCCTGATCCGGGAATGCTTCGGCTGTATGATGGTCTCATTGCCCAGGCTGTATTCGACTGCGTCGTCCTTTTTCTTCTCCCGTCTGCGCTTCCCCTTCTGCTGTACCAGCTCGTGCATGTAGCGCAGCGTGATGTCATTGGTCGCATCCAGTTTCCGCGCGGTCCGAAGGATCTGCCTTGCATGCGGGTACTGCTCCGTATGCAGGTAGATCAGCGCCAGGAGCTGATACGCCTTCAGAAAAGACGGGTGGGCGGATATGACCTGCTTGAGCTGGATGACCGCCAGATCTTCCCCGTTCTGCTGGCAGTATGCCAGGCACTGGTTATATTTTCGGATCGCAAGGTTGATCGTCTCCAGCTCCTTTGCGGAAGCCTGTACATTTTTTATGTAATAGTCCGCGATGTTGTCTCTTGCCTTTAAATTCTTGCTGATGATCCATTCCACAAGGGCTTCCGGCACCTCCCCGATCCCGTAATAGACAAGCCCCAGCAGATTTCTCGCCGCGATATTCTCCCTGTTGAACTGCAGGCTGCGCCTAAGCGACGCGACCGCCCCTGACATGTCGCGCATCTGCGCCCTCCGCAGTCCATCGTTATACCAGTAATTGGAATGGTATACGATCTTCTTCATGTAATCCATTTATATCCCCGCTATCTTTCTGAACTGCTGCCGCAGGCCGGACCCCGCCGTCCCGCCGCGTCTGTGTATCTATTTCTTCTGGTCCATGATCTGCTTCAGAAGGTCTGTCACATCCGACAGGTCTTCCTGATAGACTGCATCCTCGATCTCTTCGACTTCAAGGCTTGGCTTGAACTTCTTTAATTCTTCTTCAAAATCCAGCATTTATCTCTCCTCCTGAACCAATCCCTTTATCCTCCCTGCCAGATAGAGGGAGCCGAGGCAGTAGATCCTGCGCCCGCCCTGTATATCCAGTGCGTACGCAAGCGCCTCTTTCACGGACTCCTTCACTATGACCGGCTGTTCCGTATATTTCCTGAAAATGTCTGCCAGCCTCTGCGCCGCCGCTCCCCGGCTGTCGTCAATATGGGTGACCACGTAGAGCGCTGCCGCTTTCTTCCGGCAGAGGCACTCAGCCATCTTCTCATAATCTTTATCCTGCACAGCGGAAAACAGTATGATATTTTCCCTGCCGTCTCCGGGCACACTCTCTGTAAATGCCTCCACAGCGCTGATATTATGCGCCCCGTCCACATATACATCCGGCAGGACTTCTTCCATGCGCCCCGCCCATTTCAGGTCTTTCAGCGCCGCCCTCCAGCGCTCTGGATGCCCGTTTTCCCCGAAAAGATACCGCATCACTTCCAGCGCCAGCATGGCATTGCCGGGCTGGTAGATGCCGGTATTGTTCAATTTCCACGTGGTATTACCATAATAAGCACTGGAACAGGAAAATGCAATATGTTTGTCCCGTATTTCCAGGATTTCGTACGCATCTTTCCCGATTTTTTTACAGAAACTCCCGCGTTCCTCCGCGGTCCGCGCGATCACGCTGTCGCTTTCCTCCGCGGTCTGCGCGTAAAACACCGGGACGCCGGGGCGGATGATCCCAGCCTTCTCCCCGGCGATCTCCCCCAGCGTATGCCCCAGGTATTCCATGTGGTCAAAACCGATGGACGTGATCACGCACACAGCAGGGGATTCCACCGCGCTGGTGGCGTCAAGCCTGCCGCCCAGCCCAGTCTCAATGACCGCGTACTCTGTCCCCGCTTCCGCAAACGCCGCAAGCGCCATGCCGAACAGGAATTCAAAAAATGTAGGATGGGCAAGTCCTTCCCTCTCCATAAGCCTCACTGCCTTCCGCGTCTTTTCAAACACAGCGCGGAACTGAGCGTCACTGATCCGCGCCCCGCCGATCACGATACGCTCGTTCATCTTCACCAGATGCGGAGACGTAAAAAGCCCCGTCCGTTTTCCCTCCGAACGGAGCATTCCGTCAAGATACGCGCACACAGAGCCTTTCCCGTTCGTCCCCGCCACATGGATCACCTTCATGTGCTCCTGCGGGTCTCCAAGACAGCTGAGAAAAGCCCTGGTGTGCTCTCTGTCATTTTTCTTTGTAAATTTCGGGATCTCCAGTATATAATTTACAGCCTCTTGATATGTCATTCTTCCTGCTCTTCTTCCCGTTTGACGAATGCCTGACGGCCATTCTCCGGAGCCCCCTCATCCTCCGGCACCTCCGTCAGGACGCCTCCATTGTATTCGTAAGTTTCCGAAGTCCTGAATATAGTATCGCTTGACCCGACCTGAGCCACCATGACCGTATCGCCGTCACTAAGCTGCGACTCCTTCAGGTCCAGTCTCGTATTGTTCAAAAACTTTGTGGTCTGCTTCTCGCCGTTTATATAGACCTTGCTCTGCTTCGTGAAATGATCGCCGTAGATGCTGAATGATCCGTCCCACTGCTTTACAACTTCCGAGATCACCGCGTCTTTGACGCCCATGACCATATGTCCTTCCGTGACCGGCTCCCCGCTCTCTTTGTAGACATACTGGTCGCCGTACATGATATCATACTGAAGGAGCTCCAGGTCCGCCAGGTAATTCTTTGTCTGGCGGCGGTCCTGATGATAATTGAACACAGTTCCCGAATGGATGTCCAGACGGTCGAACACCTCTGCCATGATCTGATACGCCGCGTAGTTGCCGTCCTTCTTTTCCAGGCCGATATTATCCCAGATCACATAATTCGTATTGTACAGGTACTTGCTCTTTAAATCCTTTGCCTCCAGGTTCATCGTCGGGAGATGGTCCCCGTAGAACACGAGCACAGTCGGCTCATTCCTCGCTTCAACGGCATCGATCAGCTCTTTCACAAATTTATCCGTCTCATGCATCAGGTTCACATAGTATTCCCACGCATTGCGCTCTCCCTCGTCTTGCACGCCGCTTACGATGATCTCCGGGTTCTCCAGCGTCTTCTCTGTAGGATATTCCCCATGTCCTTCCACAGTGATCGTAAAGACAAAATCCTGCCCTTCCGTAGTGTCCATGGACTCCATGATATTCGGCACAAGAATGTCGTCTGTGGCCCATCCTTTCGGCGTTGTCTGAAGGATGTTCATAAATTCCTTGCTCGTATAATGGTCGAAGCCCATGTGGTTAAATACCTGGGCGCGGCTGTAAAAGTTGCCGCCGTTATTGTGGAGCGCCTCTGCCCCGTATCCGAGGGCAGTCAGTGCGGACGCCGCGCTCTCCAGCGTCTTTGTCTTTCCGTATGTCTTATACGGGTACTCGCCCGGCCCGAAGAAGCGCATGCTCATCCCTGTGAGCACCTCAAACTCTGTATTCGCTGTCCCCGCGCCCACGGATGGCACCTTGAAGTACCCAGAGGAATACTCGCTGAACAGCTTCCTCAGGTTCGGGATCGGATCCTCGGAAAAGCGCAGCCACTCCACTTCCGTGGGGTCAAAAAATGACTCAAGCTGCACGAACATAATATTCGGCAGTTCCTGAGACGATCGTCCGGTCTCGTTCTTAGTCAGAGCTCCGTTATTGCTGATCTCGTCCATTGTCTGCTCACTGTATCCCGCCGGCTTATTGATGCCGGTATTAAAAAGGCTGGCGGAAAAGCAGTACGGAAATCCGTAATCTTCATACGCGAAGGCGATATTCCCGAAATAATTGGAGATCACGCGCCTGTCGATCGCCACATTCGTCACCACCAGGCACGCCCCAAAGGAGACTGCCACACCGCCCAGGGCAATGATCCTGTGCATTTTCCCCTGGAACTGCCCGCCCCTGCGCCACATGGAAACGACCCAGAAAACAAGAGCAACCACTCCGATGATGATCATAACAAGCTCAAACGTGTTAAAGTAATTCCCGGTCAGCTCCAGGGCGTCTGAGAGCACCTTTAAGTCCTGCGCGTTAAACGGGGTCACCCTCTTCGTGAGCAGATACCCGTTGCAGATCCCGAGGAAGATCCAGAATACGCTGATCAGGATCCTGGCAAACACTCTCCGCCGCACCAGATATACGATCGAAAATGTGGCGAATATCATAAATGCATTGTAAAGAAATACAAGGGGTGTACCCGCCAGGTAGTCCCATGCCTCGAAAAAAGAAAGCCTGGATATCACCTCGATCAGGAAATTGACCACACAGGCAAGAAGGAACTGCAGCGGGAGGGACAGCCGGTTCATCCACTTATAGACAGGCTGCATCTTTTTCGCGAACCTGCTGTTGCGGCGCTGTTCCAGGATATGCTGCCTGCGCTCCTTTCTCTCTTTAAAATGCCGTTTGATGTCTTCCTTTTTCAGATTTCTGACTTTGGTAAAAAATCCTCTGATATCCGGCTTTTTTATATGGATCCGTTTCATGTGAGGTCTCTTTCCTTTCTTGATACAGTGGAACCGGCCTGCCGTACACAGACCGGTTTATCCTATCCTCCATCGGGGCCCGCCTCTTTGCAGGCGCGCTTCCGCCGCGCCTGTGTTCACACAGTTATTTTCCAAGCCCTTCCATACGTTCTTTCACCTGGGTAAGCATCTGGGTATATTTCTCCAGCTTTGCCCTCTCCTCCTGGACTTTTGCCTCAGGCGCCTTGCTCACGAACTTTTCGTTCGCCAGCATGCCCTGTGCTCTTTTGATCTCTCTGTTCAGCCTGTCTTCCTCTTTTTTCAGCCGCTCCATCTCCTGCTCAAAGTCCACAAGGTCTTCAAGCGGCAGACAGACGACCGCGTCCGGCACGACGACAGACACCGCGTTGTCCGCAACGCCGTCCTTTGTCTTCTGGATCAGGACCTCCCCTGCCATCATCAGAGGCTGAGCAGATACTTTTACTGCCTCCATGCCTTCGCTGAGAGCCTCATCTTCACAGACAATATATACTTTTGTCTTCCGGCTGTTCGGCACATCCATCTCTGAGCGAATGTTTCGGATTCCCTTTACAACAGCCTTCACATGCTCCATCACGTTCTCGTCTTCCGGGAAGCTCCACTCGTCCCTGTATTCCGGCCAGCGGGACATCATCAGGGATTCCTCCTCCGGCACAAGGGCGCTGTAGATTTCCTCCGTGATAAACGGCATGAACGGATGCAGGAGCTTCAGCGCCTGTCCCAGCACGGTTTTCAGCACCCAGAGCACACAGTCCGCTGCCGCCCTGTCCTCTTCCGCGTGATAGATCCTGTATTTCGCGAGCTCAACATACCAGTCGCAGAACTCATCCCAGATGAAGTCATAAACCTTCTGCACGGCAATGCCCAGCTCAAACTTGTCCATGTTCTCTGTCACGTCTTTTGCAAGGGTGTTGACCCTGGACAGGATCCAGCGGTCCGCCGGGGTCAGCAGGGCGCTGTCCGGCTTCTCCATCACATTTTCCTCCATATTCATGAGGATAAAACGGGATGCGTTCCATACCTTGTTTGCAAAATTGCGGCTTGCCTCCACGCGCTCATTGTAGAAACGCATGTCATTTCCAGGCGCATTTCCCGTAACAAGGGTCAGCCTCAGGGCGTCTGCGCCGTACTTGTCAATGATCTCCAGCGGATCGATCCCGTTCCCTAAAGACTTACTCATCTTTCTTCCGAGAGAGTCTCTCACCAGTCCGTGGATGAGAACGGTGTGGAACGGGGATTTCCCGGTATGCTCATATCCGGAAAATACCATGCGGATCACCCAGAAGAAAATGATGTCATACCCTGTCACAAGCACATCTGTCGGGTAGAAGTAGTCCAGATCCTCTGTCTTCTCCGGCCAGCCAAGCGTAGAGAAGGGCCAGAGCGCGGAGGAGAACCAGGTATCCAGTGTATCCTCATCCTGGGTAAAATGTGTGCACCCGCAGTGCGGGCATTTCTCCGGCGCATGCCTGTCTACTACGAACTCGCCGCACTCGTCGCAGTAATATGCCGGGATGCGGTGTCCCCACCAGATCTGTCTGGAAATACACCAGTCCTTGATATTTTCCAGCCAGTGCAGATAGATCTTGTCAAAGCGCTCCGGCACGAATTTCAGCTCCCCTGTCTTCAGCGCGTTGATGGCAGGTTTTGCCAGTTCTTCCATCTTCACGAACCACTGCTGTTTGATCAGCGGCTCCACAGTCGTACCGCAGCGGTCATGAGTTCCCACGGCATGTGTGTGGGGAACGACTTTTACGAGATACCCCTGCCCGTCCAGTTCCTGCACGATGGCTTTTCTCGCCTCATAGCGGTCCATGCCCGCATATTTCCCGCCGTTCTCATTAATGGTGGCGTCGTCGTTCATGATATTGATCTCAGGCAGATGATGCCTCTTACCTACTTCAAAGTCATTCGGGTCGTGCGCAGGAGTGATCTTCACTGCTCCTGTACCGAACTCTTTGTCCACATAGTCATCCGCCACGATCGGGATCTCGCGCCCTACGAGCGGCAGGATCACATTTTTCCCGATGATATCCTGGTATCTCTCATCGTCCGGGTGCACCGCGATGGCAGTATCTCCGAGCATGGTCTCCGGACGTGTGGTCGCGATCTCGAGGAACCGGTCCGTGCCCACGATCGGATATTTGATGTGCCAGAAATGTCCTTCCTGCTCCTCGTGCTCTACTTCCGCGTCGGAGAGAGAAGTCTTGCATTTGGGGC
This sequence comes from uncultured Mediterraneibacter sp., assembly GCA_944376695.1. Taxonomy (GTDB): domain Bacteria; phylum Bacillota; class Clostridia; order Lachnospirales; family Lachnospiraceae; genus Mediterraneibacter. The sequence goes on from CALWDM010000021.1 coordinate 19,479, forward strand.
ACCAGTTGATGATCCTGGACCCTTTGTAAATGTATCCCTTCTTATATAAATTGATGAACACTTCCTCCACGGCTTTGGAGCAGCCCTCGTCCATGGTAAAGCGCTCCCTGTCCCAGTCGCAGGAAATCCCCAGCTTCTTTAACTGGTTCTCGATCGTGCCCGCGTACTCTTCCTTCCACTGCCACGTCCTTTTCAGGAAGCCCTCGCGGCCTAATTTTTTCTTGTCAATTCCCTCTTCTTTGAGCTGGTTTGTCACCTTGACCTCTGTGGAAATCGCCGCGTGGTCCGTCCCAGGGATCCACAGGGCGTTATACCCTTCCATCCTCTTGCAGCGGATCAGAATGTCCTGCAGCGTATTGTCCAGGGCATGTCCCATGTGCAGCTTTCCTGTAATGTTCGGAGGCGGCATCACCGTTGTGAACGGCTTTCTGCTCCGGTCCACCTCAGCGTGGAAATATTTGTTCTCACACCATTTTTCGTACAGTTTTTCTTCGATCTGTTTGGGATCATATGTCTTTGCCAGTTCTTTTCCCATAGTCCTTCCTCTCCTTGCTCTCCCTCATAATTTTTATCACGTCAGCCCGCCCCATATATAACTGTCCATATATATCTTATATATCTCCTGCCGGAAGCATCTGGCGGCAGGCATTGTGTTCACGGAATTTTCACACATGCATTAAAAAACGCCCCTTACATCATGTAAAGGGCGAAGATTCCGCGGTACCACCTTATTTCATATATTTTCCTTCCGCACACCCGCAGGCTCCTGTCCCCGGGCGTCCCGATAAAATATATCTCTTAAGTCCTGTAACGTGGACCACTCCGGGATAACCTACCCGCGCGCCCGCGCCTTATCCCGGCTGCGGGAAACGCTCTTCAGCTGTCCGGTTCAAAAGCTACCTTCCATCACCCTGTACCGAGACTGCCTTTCAGCCCTGCCGGCGCTCTTTCTTCTATATTTATAAGATCCACAGAGCGCGCAGCTGCGGACAGCCCTCTCTGCCGGAAGCAGTGATGTACTCCTCTTCGTCTGCACCTTTTACTTTCTGAGCGGAACAGAACATCAGGCCCGTCATACGCCCTCTGCCCTTCTCCTAAATTTTACAAAGTTGTTAACTGGAAATTAACTATCAACTACTATATCCGCAAGACAATGATTTGTCAAGATGTTTAGAAAATCTTAAGGTTTCCGGCGGTTCGCTCACATCGTAACAGTTCAGCCCGCGCCATTCGGAAAACCGCACTGCGTGCTTACTGCGGCTGCCGCCGCTGTTTTCCTCATAAACAGGCGCTCAGCTCATCGGACTGCCCGCTCGAAAAATCATGCGAGCATGATTTTTCGAGCGGGCAGCCCGATGGCTGAACTGTTACCTCACATCATATCTTTTATCATATTTACGATGTCATACCCATAGTTATCCCCGGTCGCCCATCCAAGCCCTTCCGGGTTTTCCTGCTGCCCCAGCCACTCCACATAGGGCGCGGCGCCTTTTTTCACATATTCATACCGGTCGTCCACACATTCCTGCGCCAGCGGGTCAGACGTAGCGTATGCCTTCAGGTGCTGGATCTGAGCGCGTATCCCGGTCCGCACGTCCGGGTATGAGTTCCCCGGCACTCCGCCTCCTGTCGTCCCGAGCCCCGCGAAATTAAACTGCTCGATGCCTGCGTCTCCCCCATACTGGAGAAATCCCGTCTCCTTCATGGTCTGCGCAAAGGCGACCTCCGGCCGAACGCCTTCGGCCGACGCCTCATCATAATACATCTGGCAGAACGTCTCTATGGAGTCCGCGCCTCCCTTTGAGAGCTGGTCTGAGGGATAGTCTTTCCCCGAAGAATTGAAGTAATCCACCATCTCCTGAACAGTTACAGGGCTTTCTCCCATGATCGGATACTGCCCGTCCGCGATCGTTTCCTCTGCTGTCCCTGCATTCCCCGCTTCTGCTTCTGCCTGGCTGGCGGCCTGCTCCGCCTGAGCGCTGTTCTCCTGCCCGGAGACTGCTTCTGCCAGCCTGGCGCTGTCATCCGCAGAGGCAGACAGGCGCCCCGAAGCGCCGGCAAGCGCCAATGTCAGCACGAGAAGAACAGCAAGTCCCGCTTCTATATATAATCTGATCCTTTTATCCTTCCAGTCCATACGCACTGTCCTCCTGAGATATTCTATTCCTCCCGCACAGCAGATATGCCATGGTAATAACGGGAACGGTTCCGCCCGCTCTATGGCTGCACTGTTGCTAAAAATGCAATGATTTCTGTCATTTCATTGCCGCCTTGCGAAAATTATGTTATCCTGATCTCATCTTAAAGGCGGGATTTCTCCCGCCGGATACAGCGTATCTATTAACCCCGCCGCAAAAGCGGCATCAATACTCATTCTCGGTCCTGTTTTCCAGGAAAGCCTCCGATAATGAAAAATAATGAAACAACTTTCATACAGAAAAACAGGTTCCTGCTTTACATACTTTAAAGATATGATAAAATAATCTCAGATGCAAGCCTTTCCTGTATGAAGCACTGTTTCAGAAGGAAAGGAGAAAGCTTATGGCACACATTGTCAACAATTTCATAATGCTTCCCACCGTCCTTTCGTCAGACTACGAAGACGCGAAACTTGGCATCCTTGATGTCGCTGTCCTCCTGGAGGATAGTACACAGATCGACCTCGAAATGCAGGTTATCTATTTCACGTACTGGACAAACCGCATACTTTTTTACCTGAGCAGAATGTACGCAGGACAGTTGAAAAAAGGCGAGCCCTACGACAAGCTGAAAAAATGTATCCATGTGAGTATCCTTAATTTTATCCACTTCCCGGAGGATAAAAGATGTTATCACAAAATTTGTTTCTGTGATATAAAAACAGGGATGCCCTATACTGACTTGATGGAACTCCACATCCTGGAGTTAAAAAAACTCCCGAAAAAAACTATAAAAGAAGACAGTATTGTCCGATGGATGCGTTTCTTTAATGGGAAGACCATAGAGGATTTTAAGGAGATGGCTAAAACAGACGAATATATCGAAGAAGCTTTCGATGAGTTGGAAAAGCTGAGTGCTGACGAGCGGAAACGCCTGGAATACGAGGCCCGTGAAAAGGCTGTCCGCGACTATAATACTTTAATGGGAAGCGCTCTCAGAGACGGGATCAGACAGGGACTGGAGCAAGGCAGACAGAAGGGACTCCAGGAGGGGCTTCAAAAAGGACTTCGGGAAGGGCGTTATTCTACACTGAAAGACATCACGCAAAGAATGCTGGCAAAAGGATTTTCTCTTGAAGAGATTTCAGATGCACTTGGTGAGGAGGTGAAGACTCTGCGCGGACTTATTGATAAGACAGATTAGTCTTTTATCGGCATCGTTCTGCCAGTGTTCCTGAAGCCAAAGAGGCGCTTCCTGCACGGTCACATCGCCAGGAGCGCCTCCTTTTTTCTGTATCACAGCCCTTTTTTCAATCCAGATGGAATACCTCATGCAGATCTATGGAAACAGGGCTGTTGTCCGGGTTTGTCTCCATGATATCAGCCATGAAATCCCACCACTTGCGGTTGATGGCTGTATCCGCGCTCTCGTCCCATTTTGCCGGATCCTCCACCTCAATGTACCCGTAGAGCGCCAGTGTCTCCCTGTCAAAGAAGATCGTATAATTCCTGCCGCCATACTCGTGGATCATATCCTGCATCTCCGGCCACAGTTCATTGTGGCGTTTCTCATACTCTGCCTCCATGCCCGGATACAGTTTCATTTTAAAACCTTTTCTTACCATTGCTGCCGCCTCCTGTCTTAATGTTCGATCGTTCCGCGGAACCGCGCTTCTCACACAGTACCGCCTCATACATGATCCGGTTCCTGTTCTATTATAGCACGTTCACTTAGAAAAAACATGAAAAGAACAGATGAAAAGACCCAATCACGCATTTTACTTTTCTGAGACTTGTGCTATAATCGAAAAGAAAATCACACCCCAGCCGTTGTCCGTGCGGCTCTGTGACGAATGAAAAGAGGGAAATACTATGAGTTCACAGAATCTTACTCTGCTGACTGATCTCTACGAACTGACCATGATGCAGGGTTATTTCGAGACACAGGAAAATGAAACCGTTATCTTTGACATGTTTTTCAGAGAAAATCCGAACAAAGGCGGTTATTCCATCATGGCCGGGCTGGAACAGGTCATCGAGTATATCAAGAATCTGAACTTTTCTTATGAAGATGTAGATTATCTGCGAGGGCTCGGGATCTTCAGCGAAGATTTTCTCCATTACCTGAGCGGATTCCACTTCAGCGGTGATATCTATGCGATCCCCGAGGGGAGCGTCATCTTCCCCCGCGAACCGCTGATCAAAGTGGTCGCGCCGATCATGGAGGCGCAGCTCGTGGAGACCGCGATTCTGACAATCATCAACCACCAGTGCCTGATTGCCACAAAAGCCTCCCGCGTCGTCCACGCCGCTCAGGGGAACGGCGTCATGGAGTTTGGGCTGCGGCGTGCCCAGGGACCGGACGCGGGATTATACGGCGCGCGCGCGGCAATGATCGGCGGATGTGTCGGCACATCCAATGTGCTCGCGGGAGAACTGTTTGACGTGCCCGTCCTGGGGACCCACGCCCACAGCTGGATCATGAGCTTTAAGGATGAATATACCGCATTTAAAGAATATGCCCGCCTGTATCCGGACGCCTGCACTCTCCTCGTGGACACATACGACACGCTGAAATCCGGCGTCCCCAATGCGATCCGTGTATTTCAGGAAATGCGCGACGCGGGCATCCATCCCAGGAGCTACGGTATCCGCCTGGATTCCGGAGACCTGGCGTATCTGTCCAAAAAGGCGAGGAAAATGCTGGATGACGCCGGTTTCACAGACGCGGTCATCGCGGCTTCCAACGACCTGGATGAATTCCTCATCAATGACCTGAAGATCCAGGGCGCGCAGATCACTTCCTGGGGCGTAGGCACAAACCTCATCACTTCCAAAGACTGCCCGTCCTTCGGCGGGGTGTATAAGCTGGCGGCAATCCAGGATGAGAACGGCGAATTTATACCGAAGATCAAGATCTCCGAGAACATTGAGAAGATCACGAATCCCGGGAACAAAACGATCTACCGGATCTATGACAAAGAGACAGGCAAGATGCGCGCGGACCTGATCTGCTTTGTCGGAGAGGAATACGATACCTCAAAGGACCTGCTCCTCTTTGACCCAAACGCCACCTGGAAGAAAACAAGGCTCGCGGGCGGGACTTATACAATGAAGGAAATCCTGAAACCGGTCTTCATCCGGGGGGAGTGCAAATATCAGTCCCCCACAGTAAAAGAGATCGCCGAATTCTGCCGGCAGGAAAAGGAAACTCTCTGGGACGAGACAAAGCGTCTCTTCAATCCGCACAAAGTATATGTGGACCTGTCCCAAAAGCTGTACAATACAAAAGCAGAGCTTCTCAACAGCGTCAATGTATGACCAGACATATGATCCGGCACTGGATCCCAGTGCCGGTTCTCAGCGCTTAAAACTATAAATATAAATAAAAAAACAGATCAAGGAGTATGAATCAGCATGAAAATCATCGTACTTGCAGGCGGATTAAGCACAGAGCGGGACGTCTCCCTGGCGTCAGCAGCAGGAATATGCAGGACTCTCATAGAAAAAGGGCATGACGCATTCCTTCTGGATGTTTTCCTCGGGCTGGAAAACGCGCCGGAAAATCTGGAAGACGTATTTACCCTTCCCGGCCGCGGGCTGGAGATTGCTGGCAATATCGGGACAGCCGAGCCGGATCTGGCGGCAGTAAAAGCTTCCCGCCCGGACCAGTCTGACTGCTTCCTGGGGCCAAATGTCATCGAACTCTGCCGTCTGGCGGATATTACCTTCCTCGGCCTTCACGGCGGCGAGGGGGAGAACGGGAAACTCCAGGCGACCTTTGACCTGCTTGGCATCCGTTACACAGGCCCCGGCTCACTTGGCTGCGCGGTGGCGATGGACAAAGGCTTTACCAAACAGGTATTCCTCCAGTCCGGCATCGACACCCCGGCAGGGGCTTGCCTGCACAAAAACGCAGCGGACCGCTCAGTCAGATCCCTGGGGCTTGACTTCCCGGTCGTGGTAAAACCCTGCTCCGGCGGATCCAGCATCGGCGTATATATCGTAAATACGGAATCCGAATATGAAAAGGCTCTTGAAAAGTCCTTCCGCTATGAGGATGAAGTTGTCATCGAGGAATATATCAAGGGAAGGGAATTTGCCTGCGGAGTCATTGACGGGGAGGCGCTTCCCCCGATCGAGATCATCCCGAAGACCGGATTTTTCGATTACGCGAACAAATACCAGGCGGACGCGACTCTGGAAGTATGCCCTGCCGACATCCCGGAGGAGATCGACCGGCGGATGCGGGACCTGACGGTACGCGCCTTTCACGCGCTGAAGCTCAGTGTATACAGCCGTGCGGATTTTCTTCTGGATGAAAAAGGGAACCTGTACTGCCTGGAGATGAACACTCTCCCGGGAATGACCGCCGCAAGCCTTCTCCCAAAAGAAGCAAAGGCGATCGGCATTGAATACGGGGAGCTGTGCGAACTCATTATCAAAAAATCACTGGAGGCAAGATATTCATGAAACACATGTCATTACAGGAAATCGCCGCTGCCTGCGGCGGTACATACCACGGCAGCCCCGAACTTGCTTCCCGGGAAGTCAGCAGCGTGGTCATTGACAGCAGGAAAGTGGAAAAAGACAGCCTTTTTATTGCGATAAAAGGAGCCCGGGTGGACGGTCACACTTTTATCCCCCAGGTAATGGAAAACGGGGCGCTCTGCTCCGTGTCCGGGCAGGATCTGGGCGATGTGCCCTATCCGTATATCCAGGTTGCCTCCTGCACTCAGGCATTAAAGGACATCGCGGAACACTACCGCCGCTCTCTGGACATCAAGGTAGTCGGGATCTCCGGCAGCGTCGGAAAGACAAGCACAAAAGAGATGATCGCCTCCGTGCTCAGCCAGAAATTCAATGTCCTGAAAACAGAGGGGAACTTTAATAATGAGATCGGGCTTCCCCTGACCGTATTCAACCTCCGGGAAGAGCACGAGATCGCGGTGCTCGAGATGGGGATCAGCGGGTTCGGGGAAATGACCCGCCTTGCGAAGATCGCCCGCCCTGACATCTGCGTGCTTACCAATATCGGAACGGCACACCTGGAAAACCTGGGCTCGCGCGACGGTGTCCTGAAGGCAAAAACAGAGATGTTTGACTATATGAACCCCAACGGCACGATCATACTGAACGGGGACGATGACAAGCTCCGGGAGTTTACTCCTCAAAACGGGATAACGCCGGTCTATTTCGGTCTGGATCCCTCCTGTCCGTTCCACGCAAACCATATCGTAAGCCGCGGGCTGAAAGGAACAGATGCAGAATTCATCACGCCCAAGTCCCGTTTCCAGGCGCATATCAATATCCCCGGCAGCCATATGGTGTCCAATGCACTCGCCGGGGTCGCAGTGGGTTACGCCTTAGGCATGTCTGATGAGCAGATTGCCCGGGGCGTTGAGGTAAACGCGCCCATCCAGGGGCGCAGCAACCTGATCGAAACCGGGAAGTACACGGTGATCGATGACTGCTACAATGCAAATCCTGCTTCTGTAAAGGCATCTCTGGATGTACTTTCCTGCGCAGACACCAGGACCGCAGCCATTCTGGGCGATATGTTTGAGCTGGGTGAGCATTCAGAAAAAATGCACTACGACACAGGCGCCCATGCCGCAGACGCGGGGATCGATGTCCTTGTATGCATCGGCAGACTCTCTGCGGACACTGCACGGGGAGCGCAAGAGACCGCGCAGAAAAAAGGGCTTTCCATGAAAGTCGTTCACTATGCTTCAAAAGAGGAATTTTTCGGGCAGGCAGACAGCCTTCTGAAAGAGCGCGATACGATCCTGGTAAAAGCATCGCATGCAATGGAATTTTCCAGGATCGTAGACTGGCTCCAGCACTAACAGGAAAGGATAGATACCCATGAAATATCAGGTTCTCGTACTGGATCTGGACGGTACGCTCACAAATTCAAAAAAAGAGATCACAGAGCCCACAAAACAGGCTCTGATCGACATCCAGGAAGCAGGAAACACCGTTGTCCTCGCCAGCGGCCGTCCGATCAACGGAGTCGCTCCTCTTGCCAAAGTTCTCCAGATGGACCGCTTCGGCGGATATATGCTCTCCTTTAACGGCGCGCGCATCACAAAATGTTCGACCGGTGAGATCATTTACAACCGTACAGTCCCCCGGGAGATCATACGGCCGGTATATGAATATGTAAAGACATTCCCCGGACTGGACATTATCTCCTACACTGACACACAGATTATCTCAGGCATCCGGCCGAACCAATACGCAGAGATCGAATCCGGCATCAACAGCATGGAAATCATCTCCGTGGAAGACTTCCCGGCGTTTTTAAGCTTTCCGGTGAACAAGCTCCTCGTGACAGGCGCCCCTGAGGTCCTGGAGACAATGATGGAACCGCTCCGCAATAAATATCACGGGCTTTTGAACATTTACCGCTCTGAGCCGTTCTTCCTTGAGATCATGCCGAAAAATGTGGACAAGGCCCATTCTCTGCAGAAGCTTCTGAACAGCGTCGGTCTGACTTCGGATTCCATGATCTGCTGCGGAGACGGGTACAATGACCTGTCCATGATCGAATACGCCGGGCTTGGCGTGGCAATGGAAAATGCCCAGCCGATCATCAAAGAATCCGCGGACTTTATCACCCGTTCCAATGATGAGGACGGCATCCTTCATGTGGTCAACCTGTTCATGCGCGATTAAACGGTAAGACAGATACTGCATTTTTCTTTTATGCGGTATGTCTTAAAATACAGCTCTTCCAGCGGGATCCATTCATTCATAAACCGGGGCAGCATCTGGGGACCATTTCTAATTAAGATCCTCTCTTGCTGCTCCGCCGGAGATACATCCATAAATATCCTGATATCATAGATATCCCCAAAATACGGATGACAGCTGTAAGCCCCCTCTATGACAATGAGGGGGCTCTTTACGATATGCACGGTTTCTCCAGGTTCCTGCCTGGAGCAGTCATACCGCTGATATTCAAATTGTTCTCTCCCTTCCAGGAGCGGAAGGATCACCTCCCGCCGGAACCGTTCCCGGTCCACATTCCCGCCCGGCTCTGCCAGCCTCTCCGGCGTCCTCTGCTCCTTCTGCAGAAAAAAGTCATCCATATGGACTATTTCAGCCCTGTACCGCTGTGCGATCATCCCTGCAAGAGTCGTCTTTCCGCTCCCGCAGCGTCCGTCGATCGCCAGGAGGACCGGAAAATTTTTCCTGGCTGAGCTGCCAGAGACATGTTTCTGTAGCTCTTCTTCAATCATCCCGATGATTTGCAATGGTTTCATTAGCAATGTTTTTATTTCTGATATTATTTCCGATGTTACCGTATGGTCCTATTTTACCAGTTCAAGAAGCGCATTCTTCGGCACTGCTCCGATCTGTTTTCCCGCGATCTCTCCATTTTTAAACGCGATAAATGTAGGAATGCTCATCACACCAAATCTCTGCGCCAGTCCCATTTCCTCGTCAATATTGATCTTGCAGACTTTCACACCCGCTTCTTCTCCTGCGATCTCCTCCACGACCGGTCCCATCATCTTGCACGGTCCGCACCAGTCTGCGTAGAAATCAACCAGCACCGGCTTGTCAGCCTGCATTACTTCCTGCTCAAAATTCGCTCCTGTCAACTTTGTTACTGCCATGTTTATATCCTCCTTTAAAAGTGGTTTTTAACCGTTATGTTCTTATTCTATCATATTTTTTTGTTTTTTCAGTGACAAAATCACACTGAAACGGATAACCGTGTCTGTCTTGTTATCCTGTATCCAAAACTCTCCCCCCTCCTTCGTCTCATATCTTCCCCAGCCCTGGAGCATCCAGTACTTCTATCCTGCCTCTGGTCAGTTTCACGAGACGGTCATTCTGGAACTGCTTTAAAATACGGGTCACCACTTCTCTCGCAGTGCCCACATCTCTCGCCAGAACATCATGGGTAATATTCAGCGTCTCTTCCCCGGTAATTCCCCGATGAGCCAAAAGAGCTCCCGCGACCCGGGACGCCACATTAGAAAATACGAATTGATTAAAGAGCCACATAATATCCGAAAACTTCTCCGAAATCATCTCCATCGTATATTCTTTCACCGCGCTGCTCTCATCATACAGCTTCCGGTAAATCTTTTTCGGTATCGTATATATCACGCAGTCTGTCTCCATCTCCATATCCAGTTCAATGTCCATACCGTTTAGCATACATGCTGCGCTCAGGATACTCACATCCCCCTCCAGCAGCCGGAATAGTGTAATATCTCCTCCTCCCGGGGAAGTAATAAAGACACGTACTCTCCCCTGGGCAATGATCTGAACCCCCGCGCACTCTCCTCCTCCGAAGTGGAGCCCTGTCTTCTTCGGACACAGATTTCTCACTGTACTCATCTGTATCTCCACTCTCTGTCTCTCCGATAAGTCTTCCCAAAAGGGGAACACCTTTTTAAACATCTGTTCCAAATTCCCGTCCATCATATCCTCCAATACCCAGGGTTTGAATGCAACAATACATTAAGTATAACACATTCTTGCTGTAAATACTGTACTATTTTCTTTCCCCGGCATGGATCCGGTTCCGTGAGCTGAATTTCATGTGAAATCACATGCGGCTTTCCAAATCTGAAAGTCAATGATTTAACATGATCATAATTCCTGGAAATCTGCTTGACAACGCGATTACTCAGGCAATAAAAATGTCCGCAAGACCGTAAACGACCTATGCGGACAGGTTGATATTCTTCCTTCCTCATGGAGGGGGAGACGGGGCAGCCCACACTCCCGTGCTGCATCCGTTTTCTATAAACCGCGTTTCACTGTTTTCAGGCAGTTCATTTTCCCGGGAGGCTCCCCGCCAAAATACGCATTTATCTCTCCAGCCAGAGGAACCCCCATGGCTGTACTCTGGTTTTTTCTGTTCTTCCTGTCTTTCCGGTCAGCAGGTCTGTATATTCTGTGACCTCGGGCATCCAGATTTCTTTTTCTTCATCGCTGAAGTTGAACACCGCATGAAGCTCTCTTCCTTCCGCCTTCCTGACGATCCAGAGGATGGAGGTGTCGCTATAATCTTTTGTGTATAGCTCTGCGTCCGCGCTGAAGACGGCGTCGTTCCTGCGGATTTCTTCCAGCCTGGTGAGGGCATGGAAGATCTTTTCCTGGACGCTTCCCTTTTTCTCTATATTTTCCGCCAGGTCCCAGCAGAATTTTCCTCTATGGATGTAGCGGGAGTCCGGCGCTTTGTCCGGGTCGTCTTTGTATGTGTAGTCGTTGACCTGCCCGATCTCGTCCCCGCTGTAGAGCATGGGGATGCCGGACTGGGTAAACATGTATGCGTGGAGCATGATGTCTTTTCCTACCGCGCGCTCCATTTTCTCCTCATCCTGCTCGAAGCCGGCGCTCTCGATCCCGCACATGGAAGCCGTAGTCGCGCAGAAACGGGCGTCCCCTGTCACCGGGTCTTCGTTGTACAGCTCTCCCCTGCTGACGCTGCCCTCTGTCCTGCCCTGGAAATAATCGTTCAGGTATTTCTTGTGCGGCACCTCTTTCATGCCCCACTCGCTGAGCGTGGCATAATCCAGGCCCCAGCCGATATCGTCATGACACCGGAGATAATTCAGGAACGTGTACTCTTTCGGAAGCGAGCAGACGATATCCATCTGCTTTCTCAAAAGCCGCACATCCCGGGTTGCCACGGTGTTCCACGTCGTTGCCATTGTAGTGACATTGTAGAGCATGTGGCATTCCGGCTTTTCTACTGTGCCAAAATACGGCGCCACTTTTTCCGGCTCCATGACCACTTCTCCGAGGAGCACGATGCCCGGGCACACGATCTCGCCGATCATGCGCATCATCCGCACGATCGTATGCACCTGCTGCAGGTTCCGGCAGTTCGTCCCCAGTTCCTTCCAGATATAGGGCACCGCATCGATCCGGATGATGTCCATCCCCTGGTTCGCCAGATAGAGGAAGTTGTACATCATCTCATTAAACACTCTCGGGTTGCGGTAATTCAGATCCCACTGGTATGGATAAAATGTAGTCATCACGTAATGTCCGGTCTCCGGCAGCCAGGTGAAGCTCCCCGGCGCGGTTTCCGGGAATACCTGGGGCACAGTCTTCTCGTATTCCTCAGGGATCGACGGGTCTGCGAAGAAGAAATACCGGCTCATGTATTCGCCGTCTCCCTGGCGCGCCTTCACCGCCCACTCGTGGTCCTCGGACGTATGGTTCATGACAAAGTCCATGCACAGACTGATCCCTTTTTCGTGGCACTTGTCCGCCAAGTCCGCCAGGTCATCCATGGTTCCCAGCTCCGGTTTCACTTTGCGGAAATCCGCCACCGCATACCCGCCGTCAGACCTGCCTTTTGGCGAATCAAGGAAAGGCATGAGATGGATATAATTTACATTGCAGCTTTCAAGATACGGGAGTTTTTCCTGCACTCCTTTGAGGTTTCCGGCAAAGTTGTCGATGTACATCATCATGCCGACCATATCCCGGCTGTGGTACCATTTCCCTTCTTTTTCTCTCTTTAAATCAAGAGCCCTGAGGCTCTCTTTCCTCGAATCATAATAACGCTTCATCTGATCGCAGAGTTCTGCAAACATGTCAGCATTTCCATATAACTCCATATAAAGCCAGCGCAGCTCGTCATGGCGGCTGCTCAGCCGCTCCGCAAACACACGGTCCTCCTCAGCCGCCGGCCTGGCCGCCGCTGAGTGAACTACCGCCCCGGTTCTGTCTGCTGCCTCAGATCTGGCCGCATCAGAGTGAACCGCATCAGTCCTGACCGCTGCCGCGCCCTGCTTTCCTGCACCTGTATTCTTTTTGCTGTTTCCCCTTGTTTTTGCCATGTTCTCACTCCCCCTGATCGTCCTGCACGAAATGCCACTGGTATGCCCTGTATTCGCCCAGCTCTACCGGGACCGGGATCCCGGCTTCCATAAGCGCAGTGCTGTTGTATGTCCTGCCGCTCTCCTCCTCGCGGTATAAGGTATTTTCCGCCAGGCCTCTGAGTTTGATATAAGACACATCCATATTGGCATGCTGCCGGATCGTCACCGCCTGGACGAGCGCTTCTCTTCCGTCTTCTGAGACAAATTCCCATGCCCCCGTGTCCGCTGTCTGCGGATTTGTGAGACGGTAGTAAAGCCCCTGCTGGACAAGGCGCGCGTACTTTTTGTACTCTTTAATCTGACCGCGGATCTCATCCTTTTCTTCTTCGCTCAGCTTGTTGAGATCCAGTTCATAGCCGAAGGTCCCCGGCGTCGCTGCCACTGCCCTGGTCTTAAGCGACGTGACCCTTCCGGTCTGATGATTCGGCGATGCAGAGACGTGCGACCCTACGGAGGAAACCGGATAGATAAACGATGTGCCGTACTGGATCTCCAGACGGTCTATGGGGTCCGTATTGTCGCTGCACCAGATCTGCGGCGTATAATAGAGCATCCCGGCGTCAAACCTGCCGCCGCCTCCGCTGCATCCCTCGATCAGGATATCCGGGTAGCGCTGCACAATACGCTCCAGGAAATCATACAGGCCGAGGACATAGTCGTAGAGCACTCTGCCCTGCCCGTCTCCGGTTGCGGAGTACACGTCCGCAATGCTCCGGTTCATATCCCATTTGATATACTCGATATTCCCCTGGTCCAGGACCGCGCAGATCTTATCATAGATATAATCCACCACTTCTTTTCTGGAAAAGTCCAGGACGAGCTGGTGCCTGGAGCGGTTCGGCCGGCGCCCCGGTATCACGAACGCCCAGTCCGGGTGCTCCCGGTAGAGGCTGCTGTCTTCATTTACCATTTCCGGCTCGATCCAGATGCCGAACTTCATCCCCATATCATTGATCCTGCGGATGAGCTCTCCCAGGGTGCAGCCCAGCTTTTCCTCATTGACCGTCCAGTCGCCCAGCCCCCTGAGCTCACTGTCCCGGTTCCCGAACCAGCCGTCGTCCATGACGAACATCTCGATCCCAAGATCCGCCGCCTGCTCAGCCAGCTTCACCAGATCCTCTCCCGCAAAATCAAAATAGAATGCTTCCCAGCTGTTCAGGAGGATGGGGCGGACGCTCTCTTTATATTTGCCTCTGCACAGATGCCCGCGCATGCAGCGGTGCAGGTTCTGGGAGAGTTTCCCGATCCCTTCGGAGGAATAACTTAAGATCACTTCCGGCGACTGGAACGCTTCGCCCGCCTCAAGGGGATAGGCAAACTGCTCCTCGCACAGCCCCATGAGCAGCCTTGTCTGATAATACTGGTCCATCCCTGCCTCACTCTGGAACCCGCCGCTGTAGACAAAGGACATGGCATAACACCCGCCCGCGGTCTCTGTGGTCTCCCGCTCCGCCAGGATCACTGCCGGATTGTACTGATGGCTGGAAGTGCCCCTCAGGCTGCCGATCTTCGAGACCCCGTGGCCCACAGGGAGCCTCTGGTAATTGCGCTCCATCGCATGGCGCCCGTAAAAGGTGATAAAGTCATACTCGCCGCCTGCCATGTCCAGACATGCCGGGGCCAGCTTTTTGACCGACACGTGTCCGCTGCTCCTGTTTATGATCTTTACGCTCCGCGTGATCACATCGTACTCGGGAAGTACGCCGTAGTACAGCACTGCCTGCACCTTTGAGACCCGGTCTTCCAGCATCACTTCCAGTGTCTGCGCCTCCTCCGCATCCGCGTACACTGCCGGCAGGCCTTTCAGAGAATATTTCCCCTCTCTGATGCTGTGGCTCACATACCGGAAATCGCTGCTGTATGTGCGGTCTGTGTTCTTGATGATGCAGGCAGGGGTCCTGTAATCTCCTGTGCCGAGCGACGGGAATTCCTGGGGAAGGGCGTCCATGGAGTAGGTCTTATCCTTGCCCGCGTCATATGGATTCCCCGAAAACCCTCTGTCATAAAACGTCAGCAGGTAATCCATACAGCCGTCCGCCCGCCTCCCGTAATACAGATGGAGCAGGAACCCATACCGGTCCACCTGCATCTGGTAAGTCGTGTTCTTCGTGTGCAGAGTAAGCGTCTTCTGCTTTTCATCATATAATATGCTCATATTTAAGTCTCTCCTGATCTGTTCTATCGTAATTCATGGCTCGCCCGCGAGTCCTGGAGCAGAGTTTCGGGTCAGCTGAAGCTGACCCGAAACTCTGCTCATCGCCGCTTACTTCACGGCGCCGTTTACAACTCCATTGATGATCTGTTTCTGGCAGATCACATAGAAGATAATGATCGGGATCAATGCCAGAAGATAAGACGCAAACGCCAGGTTATAGTTCGTGCCGAACTGTGTCTGGAAAGTCAGCTGCGCCAGAGGCAGTGTGTTCTGACCTTTTCCTGACATGATGATCAGAGGCGTCATAACGTCATTCCATACCGCAAGGGCTGTGATGACCGCGACTGTCGCGTGCATCGGCTTCATGATCGGGAAGATGATGCTCCAGAACGTCCGCCATGTGCTCGCCCCGTCTACCCTCGCCGCTTCTTCCAGAGCGATCGGGATATTTACGAGATATCCTGTGTAAAGAAGTAAATTCATCGGCATATAGAATACCACATACAGCAGGATCACGCCAGCCCAATTGTCAAGGTGCATCTCAGCGGTCTGTTTTGCCAGCGGCATCATCAGGATCGCGAACGGGACAAACATACCGCTTACGATGAACAGATAGATCACATTGTAGATCCTGCTGTGCGCTTTATTCCTTCCCACCGCATATCCCATCAGGGCGTGGAGCAGGATACAGAGCACTACCGTGGTCACTGTCACCAGAAGGCTGTTCCCCAGGGAGCGCCAGAAATCCGTAAGTTCCATGGCCTGTGCGAAATTGCTCAGGCTCCAGGATGCCGGGAGCGACAGGATGCCGGAAATGCTGTTGGTCATTTCAGAGGGCTGCTTGAACGCGATCACGATGGTCATATACAGCGGGAACGCCACTGTCAGCAGTCCGATAAACAGAAGGATCGTAACAGGCCAGTTGATTCTTGCTTTCATTTTCTCATACATTATAACTGTTCCTCCTTCTTACCTGATATGGTCATCTGCGCCACAGAGATCGCCACGATCACAATGAAGAATACGACCGCATTGGCGCTCTGGTAGCCAAAGCTTCCGCCGGACAGACCGTTATTGTAGATCAGATAGGAGATGGACTCCGTGCTCTGCTCAGGACCGCCCTTTGTCATTGCCATGATCTGGTCAAATACCATCAGGAAGTTCTTCACACAGAGTACCATGTTGATCGTAAAGAACGGGACGATCAGCGGGAAGGTCAGGTATTTGAATTTCTTCCACCCTGTCGCGCCGTCCAGGTCGCCCGCCTCGTACACATCCTCAGGCACGGTCTGGAGTCCGGAGATATAGATGATCGTATTCATGGCGATGGACTGCCATGCGCACACGATCACAATGGCGATCCATGCGGTCTTGCTGCTGGAGAGCATACTGGAGCTCAGAGCCTCGATCCCAAGCGCATCGCCCAGCCCCGGAAGGATATATGTAAAAAAATACTGGAAAATATATCCTACGACCAGCGCCCCGAGTACGTTCGGGATAAAGTAAGCCGCTCGCAGGAACGTCTTGCCCTTGATCCTGCTGTTCAGCCCGAGGGCAAGGAGAAGGCTGATCACATTCGTCACGATCGTCGCCACGATAGCGAGCTTGATGGTGAACCAGTAAGAGCCCCCGATCCTCGGATCAGTAAACAGGTCGATATAATTGCGGAATCCCACAAAATCGTAAGTCCCAAAGCCTTTAAAGTTTGTAAAGCTGTAGATGACACCGCGGATCAGCGGTATCGTATTAAAGCAGACAAACAGTGCCAGGATCGGTATGGTGATCAGCATATAAGTCCGCTTACTGTCGTTTGCATGTTTCATAATCTGACCGCTCCTTTCCTATTTGTCAGTCCCGTGTTCTTCGTTGTACTCCTGCACCTCACGGATGATGTCTCTGTTATATCTCTGCCAGTCTTTGTCAAATTTCGCCAGGAACGCGTCCACATCCTTGTTGATCAGAAATGTCTGAATCTGTGCGTCCACCGCCATCTCGGACGGATAGTAGTGGTCCTGGTAGTCCGTCATATTGCCGGACTCGATAAACGGCGACATTCCGTCCAGCATGGGCGCAAGCTCGAACTCTCCCTCTTTGCACGGCACCGCGTTCTGGTCGTCAATATAAGCCTGGATGTTTTCATCCTCAAGCAGGAAATCGAGCACCTCATACGCCGCCTCCTTATTCTCGCACGCCGCGGTCACCGCAAACATCAGGTCAACTCCTGAGTTCAGCGTATTCTTTGACGCATCGTCATTTCCCGGAGTTACGAAGGAATCAATGTTCATCTCCGGATTCACGGAGAGGATCTGAGGCACCGCATAGCTTCCGATTGGGTACATCGCCGACTCTCCGTTGGCGAACGCGGTACACGCGTCATTGTATCCGTATGCGAACGGGTCCTCCGGTCCGTAGCTTACCAGTTCCAGACATTTCTCCGCTGTCTCCTGGTATTCATCCGTGAAGGTTGTCTCTCCTGCGTTCACCTGCTTGCATGTATCTGCTGGCGCCAAGTCAACGGCAAGGGAGTTCCACGGCGCCAGGCAGGTCCATGTATCTCGGAACCCAAAATAGAACGGCAGGATCCCCTCTGCCTGTATCTCCTCACAGAGATCGATCAGCTCGCTCCATGTCTCCGGTATCTCCCATCCATGCTCCTCGAACATATCCCTGTTGTACAGGATGCCCGCCGCATTCGCCACATAGGGCACGCCGTACGTCCCGTCCGTGGGAGTGATCTCCAACGCTTCCAGGATATCCACATAAGATTCCTTGATATCCGCCAGTCCCGGATAGTCCGATACATCCGCAAGGATATCCGCATCCACATAATAGGAGTAGTTGATATCTCCCCCTATGCCGATAATGTCCGGGTAATCTTCCCTTACGAACCGTGTCCTCATGATCGTACTGGCATCATTCGGAGAACTGATGGTCAGATGGATATCATCGTGAGACGCATTGAACTCCTCCTCTACCTTATCGAAATACGCTGCTGCCTCTGGTTTGTACTGGAGGATCTCGATCTCCGTTTTCCCTGAGTTTTCATCCGCACCGCATCCCGGAAGGATGGCCGCCGTCAGCATGGCTGCTGCCAGAGCCATACTAATCGCATTTTTTCTCTTCATCGTAGTCCCAGCTCCTTCCTTTCGCCTTAAACTTTTCTTTGTCTTATTATAACATCGCAAAATGCGTCCTAAAATATCTTCATTTCTTTTATTTTATATCAATATTCAACTTATGCATTGTTTATATAAAGTGTAGTCGCATTATGATATATTTTGCGCTATAATAGCCGTAAAGACATGCATTAAGAACAGTGGAGATGATAGAATTGAGTGATTTTTTATTTTCCGTATTTCCCAATGAAAATTTCGTAGACCTGGGGCTGTACCAGTTCGGCAAAGAACAGTGCCAGCCCGCCCACTCCTTCGGCCCCGTATCCAGGAATCATTACCTCTTCCATTATGTACTGTCAGGTACAGGCCGTCTCATGGCAAATGATTCCAAAGGACAGACAAAGGAATATCAGATCAAGAGCGGCCAGGGTTTTATGATCTTCCCAAAGCAGATCAACACCTACATCGCGGACCAGGAGCTTCCCTGGGAATATGCATGGATCGAATTCGACGGGCTCAGGGCAAAGGAGATCGTCGAGCTCGCGGGGCTTACCCCGGACCACCCGGTGTATCACGCCTCGTCAAAAGAGCTGCGGGAACTCATGAAAGACGAGATGCTCTACATCGCGGAGCACGGGGACGCGTCCCCCTTCCATCTGATCGGACATCTCTTTCTCTTCATCGACTACCTGTCCCGCTCCTCTGCGGGCATGCATCTGTCCTCCAGCGGGAAGGTCCGTGATTTCTATATTAAAGAAGCGCTGAATTATATTGAACAGAATTTCCAGAATGATATCTCAGTAGAAGGGATCGCGCAGTTCTGCGGGCTGAACCGCACATATTTTGGAAGGATCTTTAAAGGGGCCGTGGGCAAGTCCCCGCAGGAATTCCTCTTAAGCTACCGCATGACAAAAGCCGCGGAACTGCTGAAGCTGACCCGGCTCTCCATCAGCGACGTCGGAAACGCCGTAGGATATCCGAATCAGCTTCACTTTTCGCGCGCATTCAAAAACACATACGGAGTCTCGCCCCGGGAATGGCGGAACCAGAACCGGATCACTCACAGAGAGTAGATCTGTCTCTGGATATTCCATCCCCGCTCTGGTAAAATAGGATCAACAGATAAACCGAAAAAATATAAGGAGGTTTTGCGGGATGAAGGTCATTGACTTTAAAGATGCAAAATGCCGTCACTGTTACAAATGTGTGCGCAACTGCGCGGTAAAAGCGATCTCAGTCAAAGATGAACAGGCGAGGATCATGGTGGACCACTGCATCAACTGCGGCCGGTGCCTGGAGGTCTGTCCGCAGAATGCGAAGACATTTGCCAGCGACATGGAACGGGTAAAAGACTATCTGCGGCAGGGATTTCAGACCATCATATCCATCGCCCCGTCCTATGCGGGCGTGCTGGAATTCGACACGCCGGGGCAGGTCGTGGACGCCCTCCAGCGGCTGGGATTCCGGGAAGTGCGCGAGACCGCGGAGGGCGCTGCCCTTGTGACGAACGAATACAAAAAGCTGGTGCGGCAGAATGAAATGCCGAACATCATCACCACATGCTGCCCGAGCGTGAACGACCTGATCGAGAAGTATTACCCGGACTGCGCGAAGCTGATGGCGCCCGTCGTATCCCCGATGATCGCTCACGGACGGTATATCAAGAAGATCTACGGGCCGGATGTAAAGGTCGTTTTCCTCGGGCCCTGTATCGCGAAAAAGCAGGAAGCCATCGGAGATGAGAGAGTATTTGGCGCGGTGGACGCGATCCTTACTTTTGAGGAGCTGGCGGACTGGCTCCACGAGGAAGGGATCGACCTGCATCAATGCGAGGATAAGCCCATGGGAAACCCGGATCCGAAGATCAACCGCCTCTATCCTGTGAGCGGCGGCGTGATCCAGTCTGTGATCACAGAAGAGGAGGCAGACGGATACCACAAGGTATTTGTAGACGGGCTGGAAAACTGTATGGAAATGCTGGAATGTCTCCGAAAAGGCGAGCTGGATCACTGCTTCATCGAGGCGAACGTCTGCGAGGGCGGATGCGCGAAGGGCCCGGCATCCGCCCACTGGAACACCTCCTATGTAAAGACAAAAGTAAAGATCGAGAATGTCGTATCTTACAAGGCGGCGAGAGACCTGCCCGATATGAGCACAGAAGAACTGGCGAAAGAATTCGGGGACCGCAGTCTGTCGGATATCATGCCGTCAGAAGAACAGATCCGCAGGATCTTAAGGTCCACAGGGAAATATTCCCCGGAGGACGAACTGAACTGCGGAGCGTGCGGGTATTCCACCTGCCGCGAAAAGGCGGTCGCTGTCTTCCAGGGAAAGGCGGAGCTGTCCATGTGCATGCCGTACGCGCTGGCACAGGCAGAGTCCATGTCCAATGTAGTCATGGATGTGACCCCGAACATGATCTTTGTGATCGGCAGCGACATGCGGATCCTGGACTGCAACCGAAAAGGGCAGGAACTCCTGGGCGTAGGGCACGAAGAGGCGGTCCAGAGATACATATTCGAATTCATAGAGACCGAAGATATCGAGACAGCGCTTCTCACAAGAGAGCCTGTGCTGCACAAAAAGATCCAGCTCGAAAACGGCAGGATGGTCGCTGAGGAGACTATCGTGTACATCGAAAACCTGGACGCTGTCCTCGTCACATTCCAGGATATAACAAGAGATGAAAAGATCCGGGAACAGCACTATAACCTGAAAGTAGAGACCGTGGAAATGGCGCAGAAGGTCATTGAGAAGCAGATGATGGTGGCCCAGGAGATCGCAGGGCTCCTCGGCGAGACGACCGCAGAGACAAAGGTCACCCTCACCAGGCTCAGAGATTCGATCCTGAACGAGGAGGAATGACTATGAGCGTGAGTATCGATGTGGCTTGGAAAAGCCTGAATAAGCAGAACGAAGAACTCTGCGGAGACAAGGTCGAGATCATCAAGACACAGGATTCGGATATCATGATCCTGGCGGACGGCATGGGCAGCGGGGTGAAGGCAAATATCCTCGCCACGCTGACATCCAAGATCCTGGGGACCATGCTCTACGAGGGGGCTGACATCGAGTCCTGCGTGGAGACGATCGCCAAGACACTCCCCATCTGCAAGGTCCGGAAAGTCGCTTACGCCACGTTTTCCATCCTCCAGATCTTCCACAGCGGGGAGGCGTATCTGGCGGAATTCGACAATCCGTCCTGCGTCTTCATCCGCGACGGGAAGATCGTGAAATATCCCTATGAGACGCGGGAGATCGGCGGGAAAAAGATCCATGAGTACCGCTTCCAGGTAAAAAAGAACGACTGTTTTGTGCTGATGAGCGACGGGGTCATCTATGCAGGGGCAGGCTCCATCCTCAATCTCCAGGGTTGGACCTGGGAGGCAATGGCGGAATATACGCTGAAATGTACGAAAAAGACCATGTCCGCGTCCAGGCTCGCAGTGATGCTCAGCCAGGCGTGCGATGAACTGTATGAAGAAAAGCCCGGAGATGACACAACCGTGGCAGTGGCGCGGGTGATCGACCGCAGGGTGGTCAATATCTTCACCGGACCGCCGAAGTCAAAAGCAGATGACGAACGGCTGATGCACGATTTTATGCATACCGAGGGAAAAAAGGTCGTGGCAGGCGGCACGAGCGCCAATATCGCCGCGCGTATCCTGGGCCGGGAGATCATAACAAAGGCGGACAGCCGGAACCCGGATGTACCGCCAATGGCAACACTGGAAGGCATAGACCTGGTCACAGAGGGCGTGCTGACCCTCGGGAAATGCCTGAAGATCCTGAAAAAATACGTCAATGACGAATTCGATGCTGAGTTCTTTGACGAGCTGGACGCAGACAACGGGGCCTCCCGGCTGGCAAAGCTGCTGATCGAAGACTGCACGGAGCTGAACCTTTTCGTCGGCACGGCAGTCAATGCGGCGCATGCAGAATCAGAGCTGAACTTTGACCTGAGCATGCGGCAGAACCTCGTGGAGCAGCTGATCGCCACGGCAGAAAAAATGGGGAGGACGGTAACTGCCAAATACTACTGAAATCTGTATTTGCAGGGGGAGCCTTCTTTGTGAATGTGACGTCCGAAAACCGTTGATGTGACGCAGACGTTTTCGCGGCGGGCGGGGATATGGCTCGGGTTCCGGTTCCGTAATCCGGGAAAGACGTAAAAGGGAGAAAGCA
>CALWDM010000022.1 GCA_944376695.1 uncultured Mediterraneibacter sp.
TGTTTTTATCATAAGAAAGAAAAAATCGCTACACCACAGCCTCCGCAGGCCATCGCGCAGCGATTTTGTTCAATCTGTATTTTATGGGAAGCCGCTGTCAGAATAAAACGTCCGAAAACCGCTCCTGATGCTCGACGGTTTTCGGACAGTACACATACTGAATATTCAGATTTCCTACCGCTCCTCACGGAAGTAGTTGAGTCCGCAGCTCTTTGGCTGTGCGTGCTCTCTGCTCTGCCTCATGCTTGTAATCACCAGCACGAGGATCGTGGCGATATACGGGAACATATCGTAGATCTGCGCCGGCAGCCCCGGGATATTAACATACATGCGCATGATCGTCAGCCCACCGAAGATCAGGGCTACGATGATTCCCCTTGCCGGGCTCCATGTCGCGAAGATCACAAGCGCCACTGCGAGCCATCCGTAGCCGCTGACGCAGTCGTGTACCCACACGCCGGAGGTGGTCACCATGCTCATGTACATACCGCCGATCCCGCAGATACCGCCTCCGATGACCGTTGCCAGGTACTTGTAAAGCGTCGTATTGATCCCGGCCGCGTCCGCGGTCGCCGGATCCTCGCCTACCGCCCGCAGGTTCAGTCCCACGCGGGAACGGTTAAAGAACCATGCCATGACCACTGCCACGAGGATGGCAAAATACACAAGCCAGTTATACTCAAAGAGGAGCGGCCCAATCACCGGGATATCGGAAAGTCCCGGGATATGCAGTCCGGAGAACGCTTTCTTTGTCGTCTCTGAGACTGCCACATACCCGCCGGCTTTCTGGCCGATGTACTCGCCGAAGAAATTCCCGAAGCCCGTGCCAAAGATGGTCAGCGTCAGTCCGGTCACATTCTGGTTTGCCCTCAAGGTGATCGTGAGGAAGCTGTAGATCAGCGCTCCGCCCGCTCCTGCCAGGAAGGAAGCCATAAGCGCGATTGCCGCTGAGAGGACTCCGTTCGGATTTCCGCCTGCGCGGATCACTGCCTGCTCATAATAATAGGAACCGGCAAGCCCGGTGATGGCGCCCATGAACATCATACCTTCCACGCCGAGGTTTAAGTTTCCCGACTTCTCAGTCAGGATTTCTCCCAGCGCTCCGAGCAGAAGAGGCGTTCCCGCCAGCACTGCCGCGATAAACAGACCATTTAATGTATTAAGCATGATGTTCCTCCTTTCCTCTTCTGATCAGCCTGTATGAGAGAAAGAACTCACATCCCAGCATGAAGAACAGAATAATGCCGATGAGCAGATCCGCCGCAGACGCAGGGATCTTAAACTGTGTCTGGATCGCATTGGAGCCTCTCTCCAGCATCGCGATAAACACAGATACCACCAGCATGCCGTATGGGTTCATCTTTGCCAGCCATGCCACTGTGATCGCGGTAAACCCTACGCCGCCGGCCGTCCCTTCTGTGATCGTATAGTCAGAGCCCGCGAACTGAAGCATTCCGACCAGACCGCAGAGAGCTCCCGACAGGAACATCGTTCTCCGGAAAACCTTCCCCACATTGATCCCGGCATAGCGGGCGGTATTATTGCTCTCGCCGACCACAGCGATCTCATAGCCCTGTTTTGTCTTATTAAAGTAGATAGAAGCAGCCACGACAAGAACCAGGGCCAGGATCCAGCCCCAGTGCACGCCCAGTACCTTTGTAAGCCTCGCTCCCGGCACGAGCATCGCGATCTTTGGATAGCTGCTGCCCGGCGCTTTCCACGGACCGTTCATCAGGTACTTGATAAACGCAAGTGCGATATAATTGAGCATCAGGGTAAACAGAGTCTCATTCGTCCCCCATTTTGCCTTGCACACAGCCGGCAGGAGCCCGTACAGGCCTCCCGCTGCAATGGCTGCCAGCATCATGAGAAGGACCAGCGGGAGTTTCGGGAAAATGTGGGCGGTAAAGAGTCCGAACGCTCCTGCCGCGACTGCTCCCACAAGGATCTGCCCCTCGCCGCCGATATTCCAGAATTTCATCTTAAAGGCGAACGAGATCCCAATGGCTGTGATCAGCAGAGGGATCGCGATCTTCACCGTCTCGTAAATCACGGTCTTTGACCCCCAGGCTCCTTTTACCATGGAAACGTATACTGAGACCGGGTTGTGACCAAGCATCAGGATCACGATCCCGCCTGTCAAAAGTGAGAGGAGAAATGCGGCCGCGCGGATCCCCCAGGATTTCCGGCTGGATACCGCATCCCTCCTGACCATTCTCAGAAGCGGCTCTTTTGCCTGTGCTGTATGTGTATGCGCGCTCATGCTGTCACCTCCTTGTCCTTACCACCGGCATCGCCGCCGGAAGGCTGCGTTCCCTCTGCATGGATCATCATCAGTCCGATCTCCTCTTTTGTCACTTTCCGCGGGTCTACGATGCCGCTCACCTTCCCGCCGCACATGACCATGATGCGGTCGGAAAGCTGCATGAGCACATCCAGATCCTCCCCGATAAAGATGACCGCAACGCCTTTTTTCTTCTGTTCATTGAGCAGGTCATAGATCCGGTAAGAGGAGTTGATATCCAGTCCCCTGACCGGATAAGCCACGATCAGCACGGAGGGCTGACATGCGATTTCCCTTCCCAGAAGGACTTTCTGCACATTTCCTCCGGAAAGCCTGCCCACAGGGGTATCCGCTCCGGGAGTCACGATCTCCAGCTCTTTGATCAGCTTTTCCGCCAGTTCTTTCGGCGCCTTGCGGTCTACGAAAATGCCTTTGTTCGACTTATAGCTCCTCAGCATCACATTGTCCGTCATATCCATTCCCGCCACAAGCCCCATGCCGAGCCTGTCCTCCGGGACGAATGCCATAGAGATCCCTTTCCTGACGATCTCATCCGGCTTCATTCCCAGGATACGTTCCTGCACAGGAATACCGTCATGCTCGCCCGAATAGAGCACAGAGCCTCCGATCGAGGGATACAGCCCCGCGATCGTCTCGCACAGCTCCCTCTGACCGCTTCCCGCGATGCCCGCGATTCCCAGGATCTCACCGCCGTAAGCCTCAAAGGATACATTATCCAGCGCCTTCACCCCATCGCCGCTCAGACAGATCAGGTCGATCACATGGAGCCGTTTTTCTCCCCGCTCCACCTGGGGCCTGTCGATCTCCAGGCTGATCGGACGCCCGACCATCATCTCCGTGAGCTGTGCCTGATCTGTCTCCGCCGTGTTGACTGCACCGATATACTCTCCCTTGCGGAGGATCGCCACCCGGTCGGAGATGGCAAGCACTTCGTTGAGCTTATGAGTAATGATGATAATAGACTTCCCGTCCTTTTTCATATTCCGCAGGACAGTGAAGAGCCGTTCTGTCTCCTGCGGGGTCAGCACTGCCGTGGGCTCGTCCAGGATCAGGATGTCCGCGCCTTTATAGAGCACTTTTAAGATTTCCACCGTTTGCTTTTCTGAGACGGACATATTATAGACCTTTTTGGAAGGATCAATGTCAAATCCATATTTCTGCGCAAGTTCTCCTACCTTTTTACTGATCTCCCTGCGGTTTACGGTCACCTTTCCGTCCAGTCCCAGAACGATATTTTCCGCCGCTGTCAGAACGTCCACCAGTTTAAAATGCTGGTGGATCATCCCGATCCCCAGAGCAAAGGAATCTTTCGGCGAACGGATCGTCACCTCTTCCCCTTTCACATAGATCTCTCCGCAGTCCGGGAAATAGATCCCTGACAGCATGTTCATCAGCGTTGTCTTCCCGCTGCCGTTTTCCCCGAGGAGCGCAAGGATCTCTCCTGTCCTCAGTTCAAGGTTGACGTCCCTGTTCGCAGCCACTTTTCCGAACGTCTTTGTCACATGATGCATTTTTACCGCATACTCAGCTCCCACACTCAAGCTCTCATCCTCCTTCTCTTCCTGTGCATTTTCAGCCCTGCGTCAGATGCCCGATATGAACAAAGCCGTCCGAAGACGGCTCTGCCACATTGTTTTTGTTTTCAGTTCTTATTCGACAACCGTACATCCGTCTACGATATACAGCCAGGACGGAGCGGAAGCCTCTTCCTGCTCGTGGTAATAATCGCCCTCCGGCACCTCATACTCCTCGCCCTCCGGGCTCACACCCCTGAGCGGTCCTGCGAATACATGAAGTTCGCCGGATTTGATCTTCTCAGCCGCCTCATCGATCGCTTCCTGTGTCCCCTCTGCCGCGATCTTCTCGTTCAGCGGTGACAGATAGACAGCGCCGTCCGCAAGGCCCTTGCACCAGTCGGTGGGGATCTCCTCACCGTCGATCATCGCCTGTACGGCCTCTGTCACATAGATGCCCCAGTCAATTCGCGGAGAGATCAGGGACGCGTTCGGAGCAGCCTCGATCATATCGTTGTTGTAACCGACCTGCCAGACTCCGTTGTCCTCTGCTGTCGTAGCCGGAGCCGTGGAGTCCGAGTGCTGTGAGATCACATCGCATCCTCGGTCGATCAGGGCCTTTGCCACCTGTGACTCGACTGTCGGGTCATTCCAGGAATTGGTATACATGATCTCCATCGTCACGTCCGGATTGACGCTCTTTGCGCCGAGATAGAACGCTGTATATCCGCTGATGACCTCGGCAAACGGGAATGCCGCCACATACCCCAGCCTGTTCGTCTCTGTCTTCATACCTGCCGCGATCCCCGCGAGATAACGTCCCTCGTAGATCGAAGCGAAATAGTTGTGGAAGTTGTCAAGGCCTGCATCCGCCGCCTGATATCCTGTGGCATGGCAGAACTGTACCTCCGGGTACTCCCGCGCCACTTCCACTACATAATCCTCAAAACCGAAGCTTGTCGCGAAAATAATATTGCAGCCCGCGTCCACCAGCTCCCTTAGAGCAGTATCGCATGACGCGTCCTCCGCCACATTATATTTGTTTACGATCTGGTCGTCGCTCAATCCAAGCGCCTCCTGCATTTCCTGTGTCCCCAGATCCTGATTGTATGTGTATCCCATATCGCTCGGATCTGAAATGTGCACGAATCCCACCTTGATCTCGTCCTTCGGGATCCCTTCGGAAGCTGTTGTGGAAGAGCCCTCCTCCTCATTTCCGCCAGTCTCCGCAGCCGGAGCTCCGCACCCTGCCATCAGGGTGACTGCCAAAGCTGCGCACAAAAGTACGCTGACAATCTTCTTGTTCATATATTTCCTCCTTCTCTTGTCATCGTCCGGAACAGACCCGGACCTGCTTATAAGTTAAAAAAGCTGTCCGGATCTTCTGCATATGCGGACAGCTTTTCCGTAACCATTTTACATTCTGCTTTTGTATAAGTCAATACATTTTCTGGTTCCCTGCATGACTCCTGCATGACTGTACGCAACAGTTCAGGCGCAAAAGAGACAGCCGGAGAAGAGCTCCGCTCTCTCCGGCTGCCGCACAGAACCATATCGATCAGTGAATCA
Organism: uncultured Mediterraneibacter sp.; assembly: GCA_944376695.1. Taxonomy (GTDB): domain Bacteria; phylum Bacillota; class Clostridia; order Lachnospirales; family Lachnospiraceae; genus Mediterraneibacter. The sequence goes on from CALWDM010000022.1 coordinate 5,389, forward strand.
CTGGATCTCCGTCACTTTATACTCCTGATCCTCCACTGCCTTTTTCAGGACATCTTCGCTGACCTCTGCATTCAGCGTGACAACGGCTGTTCCCGCTTCGTGGCTTACATCTGCCGTATCGACTTCTGCCAGCGCTTCCAGCGCTTTTTTCACTCTTGCCTCACAGTGCCCGCACATCATACCTTCGATCTTCATTGTCTTTTTCATTGTTGTTTCCTCCTTGTTTTTTAAATTTGATTTTATTTTTTTATCTCTGCCGGCGTCATGCATTTTAAACCAGTTGAGGCGCAGCGCATTGCTTACTACGCAGAAACTGGAGAGACTCATCGCCGCAGCGCCGAACATGGGATTCAGCTGCCATCCGAACAGCGGGATCCAGACGCCTGCTGCCAGCGGGATGCCGATCACGTTGTAGAAAAATGCCCAGAACAGATTCTCGTGGATATTCCTGAGTGTGGCGCGGCTTAGTCGGATCGCGGCAGGCACATCGCTCAGACGGCTCTTCATAAGGACCACATCCGCCGCGTCGATCGCGATATCTGTCCCCGCTCCGATCGCGATGCCCATATCTGCCCTGGTGAGAGCGGGCGCATCATTGATCCCGTCTCCGACCATGGCGACTCTCCCCTTCTTCTTCAGGGAACGTATCACGCTCTCCTTGCCGTCCGGGAGGACGCCTGCGATGACCTCGTCCACGCCTGCCTGGGCTCCGATCGCTTTTGCTGTCCGCTCATTGTCTCCCGTAAGCATCACCACGTGGATACCCATATCCTGCAGCTCTTTCACCGCTCTCGGGCTGTCTTCCTTGATCACATCCGCCACAGCGATCATACCGATGAACCTGCCGTCCCGGCTGAAGAACAGCGGGGTCTTTCCCTCCGCCGCGAGCTCCTCAGCCCGCTTTCCCGCCTCATCCGGGATCACGGCGTTTGTGCTGATAAAACTTAAATTCCCTCCGGCAAGTTTCTCGCCGGCAAGAATACCGGTCAGTCCGTTTCCCGGTACCGCGTGGAAATCCTCTGTCTCCTGAACGCGGACTGTGCCCTCTTCCTCTGCTTTCGCGATGACTGCCCGTGCCAGCGGATGCTCGCTCTTCTTTTCAAGAGCATACGCACAGGTGAGCAGCTCTTCCTCCGTCACCCCGTCCGCGGGGAGCATATCCGTCACCTTCGGCTCCCCGCTGGTGATGGTTCCTGTCTTATCCAGAGCTACGATCTGGGTCTTGCCTGTCTCTTCAAGAGAAACAGCGGTCTTAAACATGATCCCGTTTTTCGCGCCCATACCGTTCCCTACCATGATCGCCACAGGCGTGGCAAGCCCGAGGGCGCAGGGGCAGCTTATAACGAGGACCGAGATCCCTCTTGCCAGCGCATACCCAATCGTCTGTCCCGCAATCAGCCACACGAGGATCGTCACCAGCGCGATCCCGATGACCGCAGGCACGAACACGCCGGACACCCGGTCCGCCACTTTCGCGATGGGCGCTTTGGTCGCCGCGGCGTCGCTCACCATCTGGATGATCTGGGAGAGTGTGGTATCCTCTCCCACCCGGGTCGCCTCGCAGCGGAGGAAACCGGACTGGTTCAGCGTGGCAGCGGACACCGCGTCTCCTGCATCCTTATCCACGGGGATACTCTCGCCGGTGAGAGCCGATTCATTCACCGCGCTGTGCCCTTCCAGTATCACACCGTCCACGGGGATATTCTCCCCCGGCCTCACTACAAAGACATCCCCTTTTCTCACCTGATCGATGGAGACTGTCTCTTCCGCTCCGTCCCTCACCACGGTGGCCGTTTTCGGCGCAAGCTTCATCAGGCTTTTGAGGGCATCTGTTGTCTTTCCTTTGGAATGCGCCTCCAGCATTTTCCCCACTGTGATCAGCGTCAGGATCATTGCCGCTGATTCAAAGTAAAACTCATGCATATAAGCCATCGCCCCTGCTGCGTCGCCCCGCATCTGGGCGTCTGTCATCGCAAAGAGCGCGTACAGGCTGTATCCGTAAGATGCCCCCGCGCCGAGCGCAACAAGAGTATCCATATTGGGGGCGCGGTGGATCAGCCCTTTAAATCCGCTGACAAAGAATTTCTGGTTGACCACCATGACCGCGGTTGTCAGTAAAAGCTGAATCAGTCCCATCGCCACATGATTTCCTTCCAGAAATGAGGGCGCGGGCCAGTCCCACATCATATGTCCCATCGAGAAGTACATCAGCGGGATCAGGAAACACAGGGACGCGATCAGGCGCTGTTTCATTTTTGGCGTCTCCCGGTCCTTCAGGGAATCCTCAGCCGCTGAAAGAGAGGAAGCCGGGGCATGAGCCTGTTCCTGTCCTTCTGTTCCTTTTTCGGCAGCTCCGTATCCCGCTTCCTCCACGGCAGCGATGATCCGGGCAGGGTCGGCAGACCCTTCCACTCCCATGGAATTGGTCAGCAGACTTACCGTGCAGGAAGTCACACCCGGAACCTTTGACACTGCTTTTTCCACCCGGGCGCTGCACGCCGCGCAGCTCATGCCCGTCACATTGTATTGTTCCATAACTATCACCCCTATTTCATTAATTTCCGGAGGACAAGGACCAGTTCGTCTATAGTCTCTTCCTTCCCTTCCCGGATGTCATCTGTCACACAGGTGCGGATATGCTCCGCGAGCAGAACTTTGTTAAAACTGTTGAGGGCGGCATTGACCGCAGATACCTGAATAAGGATATCCGGACAGTAAGCGTTGTTTTCCACCATCTTCCGGATTCCGCGCACCTGGCCTTCAATACGGCTCAGGCGGTTGAGCATGCTCTTCTTCTCCTTCTCCGAACGCTCCTTTGTTCTGTGGCAGCATCCGGAGCATACATTGCCGGTCTTTTCCATGCGGATTCCTCCTGTTTTTTAATAAACCCCATAGGGGTATTTTTCTGTTCAAAGGTATTATATACCCTATCCGGGTATTTTGCAAGAAAAAAATTAAGGAAGCCCTGTTCAGAGCCTCCCTTGTTACTCACAAAGCTTTTTTATGGAAAATCGAGAGCGCCATGTCCAGTTCTTCCGCTCCCAGCTGTCCCGGCGCGGACTCTCTGCTCACAGCTCCGAAGGTCACCGCGGAGCCGAAGACTTCCCCGCAGACGCGGCTGATCGCGCCAAGCCCTCCCATTGACATGGTGATGACCGGGATCTTTGCATACTCTGATGTCATCTCTTCCGTGGCAGACAGCAGTGTCAGCACATCCTTCCTGCTCTGCGGCATGACCGCAATCTTGGCGATGTCCGCCCCCATGTCCTGCATTTTTATAAGCCGGGATACGATTTCTTCCCGGGATGGTGTCTGATGGAAATCATGATTCGACGCGATGACCTTTACCCCGGCTGAATGGGCTTCTCCGATGATCTCTTCCGCAGCGCCGCCCCCGGCAAACGCTTCCACATCGACCAGATCCGCCATGCCGGAGCGGACTGCGCTTCCGTTTAAGCTGACATAGCCGGGGACATCGATCTCCTTCTCCCCGCCCTCTCCTGATGTGCGGAAGGTAAACAGAAGAGGAAGCTCTCCCAGAGTATTCCTCAGCCTTTCCAGCACACCCCGGGTCCTCTCCGGATCAGAGATCCCGTCAAACCAGTCCGCACGCCATTCCACCATATCCGCCGGGGAAGCCTTGATCTCCTCCGCGGCGGACAGGATCTCCTCTTCCACCCTTCCTGCAACAGGCACGCAGATCTTCGGTCTGCCCGCTCCGATCTCTAACTTCCTGACTGTAACTGTCCTCATTCCTTCTCTCCTCTGCCGCTGAAACACTGCCAGCTCAAACTGTCTTCCATTTTCTCACTTTTTCTTTATAGTAGATCACGCCTTCCCGGATGATCCGGGGTTTCCCGTCCCTGACCTCCGCTTCTGTGACCAGGCAGTTCGGCGGGATCCCATCCCGCCAGAACTCCGATACCGAAAGGTTTCCCCTGATCCGGTTTAAGAGCGCTGTCATCGCGGCCCCGTGGGTGGATACGAGGACGCTTTTGTCCCGGAGTTCCTCTCTTGCGCATATCTCCGCGAGGAAATCCCCGGTCCGCTCATAGAGCTGAGGGACTGTCTCCCCATCCTGCGGCGGGATATAATTGGCTGTGTCAGTAAAAAAGCGGTGAAACGCCTCGCTCTGCGCATCCTTTTCCCCTCCTGCGGTCCGCCTCCCTTCGTAACTTCCAAATGACAGCTCCTCGATCCGGCTGTCCTCGTAAAGCGGAACATCCCGGTCCCCAAGCAGGATCCGGGCCGTCTCCTTTGCCCTCAGAAGCGGGCTTGTATACCCCAGATCGATCCTGATATCCTTCATCCCCTCCGCAGTCTCCCGCGCGAGGTGTCTTCCGTAATCATTCAGGGGGATATCCGTGCGGCCCTGCACTCTGTGTATCCTGTTCCAGTCTGTTTCTCCGTGGCGGACAATATAGAGCCTCATAGCATTTTCTCCTTTGCATCCTTGTGTTTTTCTCTTCCTGAGTCTATAATGAAACCTGTACTTACAGGGAACTGTTCCCTGACAGAAAGGAATGATACTGAAATGAATAAGATCACCAGTTTTACGATCGACCATATCCGGCTCGTGCCCGGGATCTATGTCTCCAGAAAGGATCCTGTCAGCGATACGGTCATCACCACATTTGATATCCGCATGACCAGCCCCAATGACGAGCCGGTCATGAACACAGCAGAAGTCCACACGATCGAACATCTCGGCGCCACTTTCCTGCGCAATCATGAGACCTGCAAAAACCGGGTCATCTATTTCGGGCCCATGGGATGCCGGACAGGCTTCTATCTCCTCCTTGCCGGAGATTATACTTCCGCTGACATCGTCCCGCTCATGAAGGAAATGTTCTCCTTTATCGCAGGCTTCGACGGGGAGATCCCCGGAGCGTCAGCGCGCGGCTGCGGCAACTATCTGGATATGAACCTTCCCATGGCAAAATACCTGGCAAAAAAATTCCTGGCGGATGTACTGACGGACATCCAGGATTCTCAGCTTTATTATCCGGAATAAACATCATATTCTGAATAAACAGAATCAGGAAACCGCCGGGCCGCACTCCCTGAATCAGCCCTTTCATGGCGCCCGGGGACATTCCGGCGGTGATATTCCGGCTTCATCCGGGGGTCATCCTGGTTTCTTCAGGACTTCTCTCCTGATATACTGATACGTCATCTCTTCTCCCTGATCTGCAAGCATATGGAGCAGCTTTTCCAGCAGTTCCCGGGTCTCCGGGTGCATCAGTTCACCCGCTTTTCCATTCTCATAGTATTCCAGCGGATCGCTGACTTTGTACCCGCTCCCCCTGTATACTTTGCTCGCCGCGATCCGGTCGAGAAACATTTCCACCACATATCTGACTGGCATCCTCATCCCGGTCAGACGCCCGGTCCCGTCCAGGCTGTAGTCGATCCAGTACTCATAATGGTGCTTATTCCTTCCCTTGTGATGCAGCCATGCGGAAGAATATCCTCTGTCTTCCCTCTCCGCATTGTTGGGGCTTCGGTTTCCCTGATAATACCTGCATCCGACACGGAATTCTATCCAGCTGTATTTCGAAAGGTCATGGAGAAGCCCCTGCCTGTAAAGCCCTACCCGGAAGCACTCTTTCATGACGAGGAATTTGTGCTTTGTGATCGTGCAAAAATGCATCAGCGGCCTCATGGCTTTTTCCGCCCTTTTCCTTTATCTGGTTTCTTTTCCAGCTCTGTCCCCGTCAGGAACACAATACTTCTTTCTTTTAATTCAATGGCCTTCTGATCCTCCAGCGCCGCAGGCTCACTGAGTATCCCGCGCTGTGTATCAGCGGCAGGCTTCCATCCTCTGTTCTTCCCCGGAGACGGGAGAGCAAACGAATGAGGGAGCCAGTGCATGTTATAAGCGATGAAGCACCCCTGGTCCCCGGCTCCCGTGCCGGAATAGAGCACTCCGAGCTGACGGCTGGATACATCATTTTTCACCTGCCACGCGCTCTCTCCGTGGTAGGATACGTCCGGCACGCCGCACGCCGTGCGGTCCAGACCTTTTAACTCCTCCTCACGGTGCAGGCACGGATGTTTCTTTCTCAGGGCGATCAGACCTTTTACAAACTCAAACAGGGACGGATCTGTTTTGAGCCTGCTCCAGTCCACCCATCCCGTCTCATTGTCCTGGCAGTATACGTTATTGTTTCCCTTCTGCGTATTGTAGAATTCATCTCCCGCAAGGATACATGGAGTCCCCTGTGCAGTCAGGAGAAGGAAAAACGCATTCACCGCCTGGTTTTTCCGGAGCGCCATGACTGCCCGCTTCCGGCTGGGCCCCTCCGCCCCGCAGTTCCAGCTGTAATTGTAATCCGGCCCGTCCGTATTGTTTTCTCCGTTTGCCTCATTATGCTTACTGTCATATGAGACAAGATCCCACAGCGTAAAACCGGTCTGCGCTGTGATATAATTGCACTTTCCGTCTACTGCCGAATTGTGTGACAGAGCCCGCATGACACCATTCACCGTGTTCTCATCGCCTTTGAGAAAACGGCGCATTACATTCTGAAACGAATCGTCCTTGCGCATCAGCTTTACGTCCTTCAGAAACGGATCCTCACAAAGGACCTCCCACGGAACAGTATACGGATTGACCACAAACCCGTCCACATGGTATTCCAGCATATAGAAGCGGAGGCATTCCAGGACTGTCTGGACCGGCACTCCCTCTGCAAAAGGCATCTCCAGCGCTACCTCAATGCCTTCCCTGTGGCACGCACGGACCATGTCCTTTAATTCCTTTACGGCGGAATCCCCCGCGGCATACGCCTCCTTTGGGGCAAAATAACAGGCGGGGCCATATCCCCAGTAATTGATCTTTCCCTTTTTACAGTCCTCGAACTCATAGACAGGCATACACTGGATCTGGTTAATACCAAGCTCTTTCAGATACGGGAGCTTCTCGATCACTCCGAGATAAGTGCCTTTATGCCGCGCCCTGGATGACCTGTGCTTTGTAAACCCGCGCACATGGAGACTGTACGCCACCACTTCGTCCCAGCGCAGATGGAGTCTCCTGTCCTCCCCCCAGTCATACTCCTGTGAGACGAGCTTCCCCCGGATCTCATGGGCAGCCAGGTCCCGCTCCAGCCCGAACGTCTTCTTCCCGGTAATCTCCCTTGCATAAGGGTCGATCGTCACTTCTCCGTTGATCTCGAAATTGTACTCATATTTTTCCGCATCGATCCCCTGTACGGCCAGAAACCTGACTTCCCCCACGCCTTCTTTTTCCGGCATCTCAAAACGTGCCTCCGGCCGAGTCTTCCCCTTCCGGTACAGGAGGAGTTCGCAGGATTTCCCCCTGGGGACCTGCACGGAAAAATTGATCCTGTCCTGTTCTACTGCCGCACCGAATGGCTGTGGCCTTCCTGTTGTCTTTTCCATCGTCTGTTCCCTTCCTACTGCCATCCGTCAGTTCCATACATCTCAAGATTATCTCTGTTTATAAAAAACGTCTCCACGCTGACTTCTTCTTCATATACGCCCCCGTCAAGGAGAGCTGCCGCTGTTTTGACCGCGGTCTTCCCCAGGTTGATCGGGGACTGAGCTCCGGCTCCTGCCATAGGGCTTTCCGGATCCGCCATCACGCTTTTGACCTCCGGGGATCCGCCCACACTGTACACCAGGATATCGCTGCGCCCGGCGTCGCTGAGCGCCTGGAGCACCTGCAGCGCCATCCGGTCATCGCCGCACATCACCGCATCGATCTGAGGTTCTTCCTCCAGGACAGCGGCCATCCCCGCCTGTACCCCTGTCTCTGTGCCGCCGGCATCGATCCTCCTGACGACTTCAAATCCCTGATTCCTGATCTTCTCCTCAAATCCTGTGATCCGGGCATTGACCGCGGCATTGTGAGGGCTTTCCACAATCACCAGTTTTCCGCCGTCAGGCTTTCTCTCTGTCAGGTTATCCCCGCAGACCTTTCCCGCATTTTCGTCATCTGAGCCGATAAACGCGTCTGTCAGGGCCTGTTCGTCCACCCGCACATCCAGATTGATCACCGGGATATCCGCCTCTTTCAGCGCTTCCAGCGATCCGGTGATCTGCTCCGGATCCACCGGGCATAAGAACACCAGGTCAACCTGCGCGTCGATCATCTCCTGGATCTGCGACGCCTGCAGAGCGGGATCCATCTGCGCATCCCGCACCAGTATCGGATCTCCTCTGTTTTCCAGCTCTGTTACGATCGAGTCTTTCAGCACCTGATAGAAGGGATTGGACAGCTCCGGACAGCTGTATCCGAAGAGCATCTCCTCCCCTTCCTCTTCCGGATCTTCCTCTGTCTCTTCCGCAACGGCATTGTCCTCGGGTGTGCCTACGTTCTGCTTGCACCCGGATATAAAAATTACGGCAAACACTGCCATAAGCATGAGTATAAGCCCTTTTTTCTTCATCTTTCTTCCTCTCTGTCCTGGTCCTGTTGTCATTCACTCTTCCATTCTATCGTGTTTCAGAGGAATGTCAATAATCTTATCTCTTGCTTTTTCGATTTCTTTCTGATACCATCATGGTACGATACTGCTGCGGCAGATTTAAAGGAGAAGCACATATGAACGAAAATGAATCACTCACAGTAACACTGACACTGGAAAACGATGAAGAACTGGAATGCGCTGTCCTGACGGTCTTTGAATCGGACGGCAGAGAGTATATCGCCCTGCTTCCCCTGGATGAAAACGGGGACAGCGGCGACGGCCAGGTATACCTCTACCGCTTTATCGACAACGGGGAAGACGAAGAGCCGGGACTTGAAAACATCCTTGAGGATGAGGAGTTTGAGCGTGTTTCCGAAGCGTTCAACGACTGGATGGAGGAACAGGATTTCGGCGACATCGACCTGGACGACATCGAGTAGCCTCAGTCCTCATCCAAAAGTTCATCTACAAAGCGGGAAGGAGCTGTCTCTTTCCCGTTTTTTTCTTTTACATAACAGATCTTGAGCACATTTTTGGCGCGGGTCATACCCACATAAAAGAGCCGCCGCTCTTCCTCCTCCGCCTTCTCGCTCACCGCCTTCTTATAGGGCATCCTGCCTTCATTCGCCCCGATCAGCAGCACCGTGTCAAACTCCAGCCCCTTTGCCGCGTGCAGGGTCATCAGCCGCACCCCTTCCCGGTACGTCTCTTTCGCCCTATCCTTCTTTTTCAGCGCCTCCGTATATTCCCCGATGTGCGTGAACCATTCTTCAATGGCGGCATACGGGCGCGCCGCTTCCTCGATCTCAGCCAGCACTTCATTCAGGGCAGAGCGTTCAATCTTATTTGTGTACGCATAGTCTTTCAGAAAATCATCGTAACCGATCCGTTTCCTCACATACTGGATCGCCGCGTACGGCGCCATGCGGGCGAGCATCTTCACGTCCCACTCGAACTGATCGATCCGGTCCAGCATCCAGTCTTTGTCGCAGTAAAAATTTCGGATCTCCTCAAAGGACGCCGCGCCGCCGGAAAGGCTGTCCCGCCCGATATAGCGCTTCGGCCGGTTCATGACGCGCAGCAGGTCCCCCCGGCTGATCTGTCCCGTGGCAAGGCGGAAATAAGCCTGGATATCCTTTGCGATAAAGTGATCGTAAAGATTCGGCAGATATTCCCTCATCTGGAAGGGCATCTTCCGGCGGATCAGCTCCTCCGCCACGGGGCGCGCGTCTGTATGGATCCGGAAAAGCACGGCCATATCCTCTGCCGGAACGCCGCTCTCCACCTGTTTTTCGATCACATCCGCCACATACTGCGCTTCCTCATTGGGATCCTTTAACTCCTGTACATGCAGGAAATCCCCCTTATCTCTCACTGTCTCGATCTTTTTGTCAAACCGCTTCAGATTATTGCCGATGACTTTCAGGGAATTGCTGACGATGTTTGACGTAGACCGGTAGTTTACATCCAGCAGGATCTGCTCTGCCCCCGGATAGTCCTTCCCGAAACGGAACATGATCTCCGGGTCAGCTCCCCGGAACCCGTAGATCGCCTGGTCGTCGTCCCCCACCACGAACAGATTATTCTCCGGGAGCGCCAGCATCCGGAGCACATCGTACTGCACCCGGTTGATATCCTGAAATTCGTCTACCAGGATATAGAGGAACCGCTTCTGCCACATGGCGAGCACATCAGGCCTGGAGGCGAAGAGCTCATAGCAGACGACGAGCATGTCGTCAAAATCAATCTTCCGCAGCGCTTTCCTCTCCTTTTCGTATTCCCTGTATATGTCACGGAATGTCTCAGCGCCGCACTTGGATGAGACAAATTCCGAGATGTCCATCCTGTTATTCTTGACCCGTCCGATCTCCTCCGCGATGTCCCTGAGGAAATCTTCCTCGTCAGACGGCTCCAGCTCCTGTCTGCCCACGATCGGGCGCAGGAGCTGGTACTTTTCCTCTTCTGACAGGATATTCTGCGGTCCGAACCGGTACGCCCACTTCAGGATGCCGTAATAAATCCCGTGGAACGTCCCCGCTGTCACCGGGATCTCCCTTCTCCCCATCAGGCCGCAGAGCCTTTCCTTCATCTCCGCCGCCGCAAAACGGGTAAAAGTAACGACCAGAATTTCTTCTGGCCTTATGTGGCATTCTTCGATCAGATACCGGATCCTGTTTACAATTGTAAGCGTCTTCCCCGAGCCGGGGCCCGCCAGAACCTGGCAGGGCCCCGCCCCGTGAGTGACCGCTCTTTTCTGAGCCTGGTTAAATCCCATCTGTTTCCTTTCTGTCTGTATCTGCTTTCCCTGTCCTTCCGCCTTTTTACGCTTCCCGGATCTCCCGGCTGAGCTTTGCGATCCCTTCCCGGATCCTGCGCAGGGACTCTTCTTTTCCGAACACTTCCATCAGCTCTGTGGCGCCTCCCGGAGTGTTCTGTTTGCCTGAGACAGCGGTACGCAGCGGCCACATTACATAGCCGATCTTATATTCCTTCTCTCCCGCAAACGCCTTGAGCATCTCAAAGAGCGCGTCATTGCTGTAGTCGTCCTGAGCTTCAAGCAGCGGCAGCACCTCTTCGAGAAGGGCAAGTCCCTTCTCCGGGTCTGTCTTCATCTTCTTATGCCTGTAAAGCTCGCTGTCATATTCCGGCAGCTCCTCAAAGAAGTCGATCTGAGCGCAGATGTCCGGGAGGATCTCGATCCTCGTCTTGACGAGCGCTGCAATCTTCTTCAGGTCATAATCCTTTGTGACCGTGCTGCGGATATAGGGCTCTGCCAGCTCATAGAACCGGTCAAAGTCCATTGCCTTTAAATATTCGCCGTTCATCCATTTCAGCTTCACTGTGTCAAAGACTGCCGGAGACTTGCTCATATGGCGGTAATCAAACGCCTCCACCAGCTCTTCCAGAGAGAAGATCTCCCTGTTGTCGGACGGACACCAGCCCAGCAGCGCCACATAGTTGACCACTGCTTCTGACACATACCCCTGGTCGATCAGATCCTCATAGGAAGAATGGCCGCAGCGCTTGCTCAGCTTTTTGTGGTTTTCATCCGTGATGAGCGGACAGTGCACATACACCGGGATTTCCCATCCGAAGGCCTCGTAGAGACGGTTGTACTTCGGCGCGGAGGATAAGTATTCATTTCCTCTCACCACGTGAGTGATCCCCATCAGATGGTCGTCGATCACGTTCGCGAAATTGTATGTCGGGAACCCGTCCGACTTGATCAGGATCATGTCGTCCAGCTCATTGTTGGGCACTGTGATATCCCCGTAGATCTCGTCATGGAAGGTCGTCTCTCCCTCATTCGGGACATTCAGGCGGATGACCCACGGCTTTCCAGCCGCCAGGTTTGCCTCGACCTCTTCCCTGCTCAGTCCCAGGCAGTGCTTGTCATAGACAACGATATCCGTGCCGTCATCCGACACAGAGGTTTTCAGTGATTCCAGACGCTCTTTGCCGCAGAAACAGTAATATGCATCGCCCTGCTCCACAAGCTGCTTCGCATACTTAAGGTACAGCCCGGAAGCCTGCCTCTCGCTCTGTACATAGGGGCCGTACCCTCCGTCCTTGTCCGGTCCCTCGTCATGCTTCAGCCCGGTCTTCTCCAGGGTCCTGTATATGATATCCAGAGCTCCCTCCACGAAACGCTCCTGGTCCGTATCCTCCACACGGAGGATGAAGTCTCCTCCCTCGTGCTTTGCGATTAGATACGCGTAGAGCGCTGTCCTTAAATTTCCCACATGCATGCGCCCCGTCGGGCTGGGAGCAAATCTTGTCCTTACTTTATTACTCATTCTTTTTCTCCAATCCTGGTCTGTTTTTTCATTTTCACACTCCTCCGCCAGACAGATCGCTGCGTCTTCCGCATACGATGAAATCCCTCTCTGGTCCGTGCAGTGCTCTGTTCCTGTCACAGGAAGCATATCCGGCTTCTCCGCCCCGCCCGCCGCAGGTGTCATGACGCCATTGCCGGGATCCCTCCCCGGCACACAGAAGCGGAGACCCGGCATTCAATGTCCCGTACATGGTATTATAAAACATATCAGAGGATTCTTCAACAAACAACTTCCCTTCTGGAACCTGCAGTTACTGTCCCTCTCAAACCAGTGAGTTTTGCATTTCTTTTCCCGGAATCAGCCTGCCAGATCACCAGACAGGAGCAGACGGATGGATGACGGCAGGTTTCCTGTGTCTGACAGACTGCATCCGACCGCGTCCAAAATCTCTATCTGAGCTGTGGCAAAAGCATCCTCCGCAAACCGTGTCACCCTCTGAGGCACTTTATAAGCGCCTGTTCTCGCAGAGGGGAAACCGAGAATACACGTTCCATTTTCTGAGAACAATACACCGTCTTCTGTAAAACAGACGTCCGAACCTTCTGCTTCCAGCCATTCCAGGCTTCTGAGACATGCAAACGCTCCCTCTTCTATCCGGGTGATCTCTGAAGGAATATAAATTTCCGTGATCAGCTCTGAGATGTCTGCAAAGGCCGTCGCTCTTATGCCTGAGCACTCCTCGGAAGGAAGGATCACATATCCGTCGGATATCACATCCGCATGTGCGATCCCGCAGATCATCCCGGAAGTATCCACAAGAAAGCCGTTCACATTTTTCGGGCCGCTTTCCGACATCCCCTCTCCCGGAAGACTTTCCGGCGGAAACTCTTCTTCCGGAACCAACGTCTCCTTCCCGTCCTCCGGCAGAACAGGAGCCGCTGTCTCCGGAACAGCTATCTCAGAGACTGATACTTCCGGTCCTCCGGGAATTGAATCCGCTCCCGGAACCACTGCTGCCCCGGATGCTTCCCCCGCGGCATTTCCCGGTATATCAGCGGATTTGCCAGGGATACCCTCAAATGCGGATTTGATATCCGCGGATAAAATTTCATCTGCTCCGTATATCCCTGACAAAATACTTTCTGACACTATCGGTTCCTTTCCGTACAGAGCAGTTTCCGCCGCTTTCTCCTCCCTTTCCACAGCCCCTTCTCCGGGCAGTCCCTGGATTCTTTCGTTCCCATATTCCACGCCGGCGACAGCAAGCATAAGCAGGAGCAGAACAGCCGCCGTTCTCTCCAGCCTGCGTAATACTTCTGCTGATTTCCACTCCACATAAATCTCTTCACACCACTCCATTTTGACCCCTTTCCTTTCTTCACCACAACTTAATCTGGAAATAATTTCCAACCTCTCTCAGGATAAGGTATCAGAGAAAAAGGAATGCCGCAATCCCCTGCAACATTCCTTTGCGCTTTTTCTTAAATTTTCCGCCTGTGACAGTACGTCATTTCACAATTCCCTAAACGTTGATCTCCGCCTTCATCCCCAGCTCGTGCTCATTTTCCTTAAGCAGCGGACAAATGACATTGTTCAGGTATGCATCCACCTGTTCCTTCGCGCGTCCCACATATTTCGCGGGATCCATGGTCTTTTTCAGATCCTCCAGGCTTAAGTTGAACGCCGGATCCGCTGCGATCAGTTCCAGAAGGTTGTTTTCCAGGCCTTTTTCTTTTACATTCTTCCCGGCTTCCATGGAAAGCTCCCGGATCCTTTCGTGGAGTTCCTGGCGGTCGCCTCCCGCCTTCACCGCATCCATCATGATATTCTCGGTCGCCATAAAAGGCAGCTCGGACATGAGACGCTTCTCGATCACCTTCGGGTAAACCACAAGCCCGTCCACCACATTCAGGCACAGATCCAGAATGCCGTCGACGGCAAGGAAGCCCTCCGGCACACTGAGTCTCTTGTTCGCGGAGTCGTCCAGCGTCCTCTCAAACCACTGGGTCGCGGATGTGACCGCCGGATTCAGCGCGTCGATCATCACATAGCGGGACAGAGATGCGATACGCTCGCTGCGCATCGGGTTCCTCTTATACGCCATGGCGGAGGAACCGATCTGTGTTTTCTCAAAGGGCTCCTCCACTTCTTTTAAGTGCTGGAGCAGCCGGATATCATTGGAAAACTTGTGGGCGCTTGCCGCGATCCCGGCAAGGATGTTCAGCACTCTTGTATCCACTTTTCTGGAATATGTCTGTCCGGATACCGGATAGCACGCCTTGAAACCCATTTTTTCTGCGATCATGGGGTCGATCCTGTCGATCTTCTTCTGGTCGCCGTCGAAAAGCTCCAGGAAGCTTGCCTGGGTGCCTGTCGTCCCCTTTGACCCCAGAAGCTTTAAGCTGCCGAGCACATAGTCCAGATCCTCCAGGTCCATGGCAAATTCCTGTATCCACAGGGTCGCCCTCTTTCCCACTGTCGTCGGCTGGGCCGGCTGGAAATGGGTAAACGCAAGGGTTGGCTGGGACTTCTGTTCCTCTGCGAATTTCGCCAGCTCCGCGATCACATTGACCAGCTTTTTGCGCACCAGCTTCAGAGCCTCAGACATAATGATAATGTCTGTGTTATCCCCTACATAGCACGATGTGGCTCCCAGATGGATGATCCCTTTCGCTTTCGGGCACTGCACACCGTAAGCGTAGACATGTGACATTACGTCATGGCGCACGGCTTTTTCTCTCTCCCGAGCTACATCATAATTGATATCATCCGCGTGGCTCTTAAGCTCTTCGATCTGTTCGTCTGTGATATTGAGCCCCAGTTCCTTCTCCGTCTCCGCAAGCGCGATCCACAGTCTTCTCCAAGTGCGGAATTTCTTGTCCGGTGAAAAGATATACTGCATCTCCCTGCTTGCATAGCGCTCGGAAAGAGGGCTTACATAACGGTCATTTGACATATCCCTGATCTCCTTTATCGTCTATACTTATCTCCTGATCCCTGCGTCCGCCAGGAATGCCGGCGTTTTTCCGGCCCTGTCCTGCCTATCTGACGGGATCTGTCCGTCTATTATAGTAACATCCCTGCGTCCATCCGGCAACACTTTCTTACCTTGCCGTTACTTTGCTTTTTCCTGACATGCATCCTGCCCGAAGGCCAGCCCTGCGCCTGCCCGCAGGTCAGCCTTACCTCCTTACATCTGCTCGAAGGCGTGGCTGATATCTTGCCCCGGTACTTCCATGGGATAATTCCCCGTAAAGCAGGCATCGCAGTACCCCAGCTCTCCCACCATATCTCTCAGCTTCGCGACTTCCATATATCCGAGGGAATCCGCGCCGATCATCTTCCGGATCTCTTCCGGCGTACGGGAACGGGCGATCAGCTGTTCATCCGACGGCACGTCTGTCCCGAAATAGCAGGGGTAAAGGAACGGAGGGGAGCTGATCCGGACATGGACCTCCGTGGCCCCGGCATTTTTCAGCATCTTGATGATATTGGCGCAGGTGGTCCCCCTGACGATGGAATCGTCCACCATAACGACCCTCTTCCCCCTTACCACATCGGGAATCACGTTGAGCTTGATCTTTACGCCGGATTCCCGTTCACTTTGCTTCGGCTTGATAAATGTCCTTCCCACATAACTGTTCTTGTGGAACGCCATTCCGTAAGGGATACCCGACCGCTCGGAATACCCCTTCGCCGCCACCAGCCCGGAATCCGGCACGCCCACCACCAGGTCCGCGTCCACGGGATAGGACTCTGCCAGCGCTTTTCCCGCGAGAATGCGCGCTTGATAGACATTTACTCCGTCGATGGCGCTGTCCGTCCGCGCGAAGTAGATATACTCAAAAATGCATCTCGCATGCTGATTCGCGGGAACTGCCATGCTCATATCCGAGGCAATCCCGTCTTTTGTGATCGTCACAATCTCCCCGGGCCGCACATCCCTTACGAACTCCGCATCCACTGCCGCGATGGCGCAGCTCTCGGATGCCAGAAAATATGTGTTCTCTCTTTTCCCGATACAGAGCGGCTTCAGGCCGAACGGGTCCCTGGCCCCGATCATTTTGCGGGGACTGTTCACTACAAGGGCATAAGCGCCCCGGAGTTTTTTCATGGCATTTTTCACCGCGTCCTCCGCGGTCTTTGTGTTCAGCCGCTCCCGCGCGATGTGGTAGGCGATCACCTCAGAATCGATGGTCGTCTGGAAGATGGCGCCCGTGTATTCCAGCTCATGCCGCAGTTCCACCGCATTGACCAGGTTCCCGTTGTGGGCGATGGCAAGCGTCCCCTTTACATAATTGATGACAAGAGGCTGGGCATTCTCCACCCTTGTGCCGCCCGCCGTAGAGTAGCGGACATGGCCCACTCCAAGATTGCCTTTCAACTTTGCCAGTTCCCCCTCGTCAAAGACTTCATTGACGAGTCCGAGCCCTTTCCTTGAGAGCACTTTTCTCTGCCCGGATGTATCAGTCACTGCGATGCCGCAGCTCTCCTGCCCTCTGTGCTGGAGTGCGAAAAGCCCATAATAGATGGACGCGGCAACGTCGCGTCCATCTATGTCACAGGCTCCAAAGACTCCGCATTCCTCCCCAAGTCCTGTGGTAATATGTTCATATCCTGTCATTTAGCTCCTGCTCCTTATTGATTCGTAAAACGTGATAAAAACTGCTTTGTTCGCTCTTCCTTCGGATTCTCAAACACTTCCGCCGGAGTGCCCTGCTCCATGATGCGGCCGCCGTCCATAAAGATCACCTGGCTGGACACATCCCTGGCAAACGCCATCTCATGGGTCACGATGATCATCGTCGTCTCCTGGTCCGCCAGCCCCTTGATTACTTTAAGCACTTCCCCGGTCAGCTCCGGATCCAGAGCTGAGGTCGGCTCGTCAAAGCAGAGGATATCCGGCTTCATCGCCAGTGCCCTGGCGATGGCCACTCTCTGGCACTGGCCGCCGGAGAGCTGGTGGGGATAATTGTCCATCCGGTCTGACAACCCCATCTGGTCCAGGAGGTTCCCCGCCTCTGCCTCGATCTGTTTGTGGATCTCTTTTTTCCGCGCTTTATAGTCTGTCTTCTCCTTCTCCAGAAGTTCCTTTGCCAGCATGACATTCTGGAGGGCCGTATACTGGGGGAACAGATTGAAAGACTGGAACACCAGCCCGAAATGGAGCCGCTTCCTCCTGATCTCGCCCTCTTTCATCGTCGCCCGGTCCCCTGCGTCGAACAGCGTCTCCCCGTTCACACGGATCACGCCTCCGTCCGGACGCTCAAGGAAATTCAGACACCGCAGCAGGGTTGTCTTGCCGCTTCCCGAAGATCCGATCAGGGAGAGCACCTTTCCTTTATCCAACGAAAAACTGATATCTTTTAATACTTCCGTATGTCCGAAACTCTTGCTTACGTGCTGTACTTCCAAAATCGCCATATGCTCTGTCTCCTATCTGAAATACTCCAGTTTTTTCTCAAGACGTCCCAGAAGGACAGTCAGGATGCCGTTAAAGATCAGATAGTACACTGCTGTGAAGAACAGCGGCCAGATCACGCCTGCGATCCCCATGTTTCCTTTCATAAAGGACTGACCCGCGAAAATGACTTCCTGGAGAGAGATAATGCGGGAAAGCGAGGTATCCTTTACCAGCGTGATGATCTCGTTTGACATTGGAGGCACGATCCTTTTTACCATCTGAAGGAGCTTGACCTTAAAGAAGATCTGGCTCTTCGTCATACCCAGCACAAGCCCTGCCTCTTCCTGTCCCTTCGGCACTCCCTGGATCCCTCCGCGGTAGATCTCCGAAAAATAGCAGGCATAGTTGAAGATAAACGCAATGGAAGCCGCGAGAAAGCGTCCGCTCTCACCGCCGCCCCAGATATTGTTTCCCATAAGCCCTGGCATGAAATAAATAATCAAAAGCTGGATCATCAGAGGGGTCCCCCTGATGATCCATACAACAATCTTTGTGAAATAGCTTAACGGCTTAAACCGGGACATGGACCCAAAGGAAATGATAAGTCCCAGTGGGATCGCTCCCAGAAGGGTCACAAAAAACAGCTTTAAAGTCTGTAAAAATCCCGTGTTCAGCGCCTGTATAACAATAGGAAACTGTTCTGCAAATGTCATGGCATAACTCCGTCCGTGAAAACTGTCCTTTTTATTATTCTGTGACCAGCATATCCTGGATGCCGTATGTCTCTGCAAGCTCCTGGATCGTGCCGTCTTCATAGCATGTATCAAAGAATTTGCCGAGTTCCTCTCTCAGGTCAGATCCCTTGCGGAAGCCTACGCCATACTCCTCGCTGCTCAGGTGCACAGTATATGTAAGGTCTTCATAGCTTGTGCCCTCGCCGATCATGGCCGCTGCCATCAGCAGGTCGATGACTGCCGCGTCGGATGTGCCTGCCGCGACTTCCATCAGCGCGTCCGCCTGCGCGGTCACCGGTGTGACACTAAGCCCTCTTCTCTCAAGTTCCGCCTCGCCTGCGCTTCCCGCTTCAGCGGCAAAGTTTAAGTCAGCAAGGCTGTCCTCGTCCTGATACTGATCCGCCACATCAGACGGCACTACGACAACCTGCGCATTCGCCAGATAAGCGTCTGTACAGTCCATGGAACTGGTCACTTCCTCGGTCAGCGTCATCCCGTTCCACACGCAGTCGATCGTCTTTCCGTCCAGCTCGAGGATCTTGTTGTCCCAGTCGATCTCAACGAATTCCACTTCTACGCCAAGGCTTTCCGCAAATGCCTTTGCCAGATCCGCGTCAAAGCCGATCCACCCGCCGTTCTCATCCTTATAATCCATGGGTTCAAAGTTCGTAATACCCACGACAAGGGCGCCTTTGTCTTTGACATAGTCCATATCACTTGTCTCAGCGGCATCTCCGTCCGAACCGGTTCCTGCTTTGGAACCGCATCCCGCTAGCATGGTAACAACAAGTCCTGAACAGAGCAGCATGCTCAATACTTTTCTCTTCATGATTTCCTCCCTGGCCGGGGAACCCGGCTTCTTGCTTTTTTTCTCTACCAATGAGTCACTGTACTACGGTAAAGTTACCCTTGCATTCTAACACAGGGAAAAGACTGTGTCAAACACATTATGCGTGGCTTCTCCTGTGCTGCCTCTTCCATTTTTCTATCAGAGACGGATCCGCCTCCGCCGGCATGCTCTCCCTGATCTCGTCCAGCTCCCGCCGCATCTGGGCGTTCATCTCCATATACTCTTCATTCTTCGTGATCAGAATATGGTATTCCTCCAGCGACATATATTTGTAAGACGCATACAGATAAGGCTTCAGCAGAGCTTTGTCCCCGCACATCTGGTACGCCCTGTCATACATGCGTGCTGACTCCTGATAGAGGAAAAGTCTCCCGTATGCCGCTCCCAGCCCCGCATAGATCCTGCCGTAGAACCTGTCGTCCACAGTTTCGTCCTTCTCCTGGTTTAAGATCGCCTGATACACAAGGATCGCCTCCTCCAGCTCCCCGCTCTCCAGCAGGTTGTCGCCTTTGAATTTCTGGCGCTCAATGTCCTTCTGATTTTTCAGTCTCTCCAGCACATTCTGAATGCGGATCATCTCCGGTTCTCTGTATATCCTGGAGGCTTTCAGTATGGTCAGAACGAACTTCTCCACTGAGCCTCTCAGACGCAGGACGTCCCTGAGCGCCCCGGCCAGCTCCTCCATGCCCAGTTCTTCGTCAAGCCAGTCACAGAGCTGTTCGTTCATGATCGTGTAATCGATCAGATAAAGATTGTTGCACAGATAGTAGCACAGCTCCTCGATCGTAAAGATCCTGCAGTGGATCCTTGTGATCTCATATGGATGCGCCGCATGTCTGTCATGACAAAGAATTAAATTTCCCATCATTGCCTCCTAAATGTACGACCTTTTCCTCATGGAAGTCCGTGGGCGGAAAGAAATCTCCAAACCCTGCGTCACGCACCGTGATCTTACATGTCCTCTCGTCCAGGAACAGTGTCTCGATCTGAAGGCGCATGGAATATTCCGCGCGTCTCGGGAATTTCTCAAGGGAAATCTTCTCAGTCCTTACATTCCCCTGGATCAGTGACTCGATGTGGAACTCAATATCCTCCACATCCTCCATGAGGACTTCCCACTGATTGTTGGACTCATACCAGTGCGCTCCCCAGGAAACGATCGGGTACCACATTTCCTGACCATCCACCCGCATGTTCACCGTGATCTGGTCGGTCAGCTTGTCCTCTGACAGATAGACCGGATTCTCAATATGCGTGAACAGCTTTCTGTACGCAGTATAGCAGGCGCCCTTGCTGTACAGGTTATTCCCGATAAACGCTCTTCTGCCGTTACAGAGCACGCGAAGCGCTTTGGGATACCAGTTATTCTCAAATCCCTCGCCCGTAAGAAATACCGACGATACGATCCGCTTGTCAAACACGCTCTCAATAAATTTACAGAACATGGCGTCCGCTTCTTTTGCCTTGTCTTCGTTGAGCACAGGATAAACTGCCGCCAGCTCCTTCATGTGCGCGCTGGCCACCTCGTCCACTGTCACAAAGGCAGTCCTGCCTCCGCCAAGTCCCGGCTGCAGACGCCTCAGCATATAAGCCCGGATCTCATTGCGGTCGCAGCAAAAAAGCGCCGCATCGTACTGCCACAGCTCCTTGGGCTGATAAAAAAGATAATTGCAGAAGCTCTCTTTATAGTCCTGGATAAAAATATGCCTTTTGTCGATATTCATGCGCACTGCGATCCCCCGGAGCATCTGTGCCAGCTCCTCTGTCAGGCATGGCACGGTAAATACGATCCCTTCGATCTCAGGGAAAGGCTGGAGAGTCATCTGGACGAACTGGGAGAGGAGCCAGATCGCATCGTATGTATCCTCACCGAATTCGATCCTGTCCCCTGCAAGACTTTTGCTCAGAAGCCTTGTCACAGTAAAACCTTCCTTGATCGTGACAAGCCTCTTCGCCTCCTTTCCGTAAGCCCATGTATCCCTCAGTTTCCCGATGATCAGCGGGATCTGGTAATTATCCGAATCTGTTTCCAGGGTATCCGGCTCCAGTTCCTGGTCGTTATAAAAACTGATCTGGCATGTCTTTTCATTTATTTCATAACCGATGATACTGCCTTGTCCCATGGGAAGACTCCCTCCTTACTCCTGTGTAAACATATGATTGGCCGCCGCATCCTCCAGAGCATATTCCTGCATCTTTCTGCGGCGCTCTCTGCCGGCAGACTCCGCGAGAATATCATTGAGTCTTCCGTATCTGCCCTGTTCTCCGGGTTCTGTCCGCCTTACGCAAGTCTCCTTATCACTGCGGTAGGAATTGCCGTCTATGGTCTCTTTAAAATAATATATTAATTTCTCGTTGGCAAAAAGTACAAATTTTTTCACATAGAGATTTTCATACATCGGGGTCAGCACTTCTGTGGAATAATCCGCCTGCTCCTCTCCGCCTTTCTGGAGCTGATAGTAGAGCATAACCCTGCTTCCCTTCTGGCCTTTATACTCGATTACTGTTTTATCCCACAACTGCAGCTCGATCAGCCATTCTTTTTCATAAGAAAGGAAGAACGGAAAATAAATCTGCTTTCCGCACAGTTCCTGAAGGAATTTTTTCAGAGTTTTGCGGGTCTGAGCGTTATATTCCCTGCCCGAATAATATTTGAGCACCGCAATCTTGCAGATGTCGATGGTGTTCTCGCCTTTTTCATATTCCCGGCAAATGATGTCGATCACACTTCTGCCGATCTTGCGCTCTTCCACCACATACTCTCTGGAAACATAGGCAAGATACGCCTCCTGAAGCCGGAAATACGCCCCCTCGGCATAATACTGTTCGAAAATCTGCGCCTCCTGGAACAATTCCTCCGAGAACAGCATCTGCGTGAGGATCCGCTCCGCCAGCTTATGAGTGTGCACCTCATAATCCCGCGCTTCTCTCCAGAGCATCTTCATATCCGGAGTCGCCCCGCAGTAATAATTCGCCAGATAAGTCAGGATCACTTTGTCATACTGCTGTTTCTTAAACAGTTCAAAACACACATAGGTCAGGAAATCGTCATTCTCGTAATTATTCTCCCGGATCGTCCTGCTGCACAGCCCGAGCATCTCTTCCTCTGTATAATTCTCAAGCCCTCTTTCGCGGACCATGTCCAGAGTCAGTTCCAGGGTCTCCTCTTCCTCCCGGTTCCTGCGCAGGCCATTGATATATTTTCTGCACATATCCATGTAGCGGAGTTCGTAGAAAAGACGTTTGCTCTCATAAGGGATGGAATCTGTGTAATGCCTTCCGTCTTTCGACTCCCAGACGAGCCGGTCTGTCTTTGCATACAGGAATACGCGGGCTCCATTCTCTGTATACGGAGCTTTCTGTGTGATCGTCCCGTCCTCTGCGATCACATGGACGTATTTCATGTTCGGCACTTTCGTTGTGATCCAGTAGGCATGGCATACATCGTACAGCGCTTTCACTCTCTCCGGGTTCATTGCGGATTCAACTACAAAGCGTTTGTATATGATGCGGAGCTGTTCGTCCACATTCCTCCGGTCCAGCTGGTTCCATGCAAATGCCTCCATCTCATCCCGGTAATGCGCGTAGATCTCACTTGACTCGTCCTCGCAGGTGATCAGATTTGAATAAAGAAACGCGCATTTATGGTAATCCAGGGAATTTCCGTGCATAAAATACAGGTACACAGACCTTGGCAGAGGTCCGTGAAACTGGGACGGCACAACTGAAGCCATATAGTACTCGTAGAGCTGCGCGATCTTCAGCTCAGCTTCCACTGCCTCCCGATACCATTTAAAATACTCCCTGTCCATGCAGTTCCCCTTAATGAGCAGAGTACAGATGGACGTCAGGATCATCGACTCATGATAGATCTTATAAGAAAGAACAAGGACATTGTAAAGATGCCGGTCAAACACCTTCATCTGGCTCGCCAGGTTCGCGGTATAGAGAGCCAGCTCCCGGGTCATCAGCTTATGCTTCACCGCAAAAAGGAGTACGCGGACCTCAAACTCTCCCAGCTTCTTCAGCGAAGAGCTTTTATCCCGGAAACACTTGAACGCCTGGAGATAGAACCAGATACTGTGGGATTTTTCCTCATAAAACTGTTTCTCCAGGGCGCGCAGCCTCTCGCTGTAGATCTTATACTCCGGATCCACCTCCACGAGCATGCAGAGGATCTTCCAGCTTTCCGGATGCCTCATAAAAGTTCTGGAAAGCTCCTCCGCCACCTTTCTCTGGCCGATCGTATCACTGGACAGCAATGTGGTGAGATAGAGATAATAAGAGCTGAGCTCCACGTCTTTCCCGATGGCAAACCGGTTATAATTGTAGGACTCAAGGAGCCATTTCGCCTCGTCTGTCTGTCCGCTGATCAGGCAGATATGTGCGTGGAAAAGAAGATAAAATTCATTTCTGGGATCCATATCCCGCAAATGGCTGATCCGCCTGACCGCCTCCTGCGCCCAGTCGGAAAGCTCCGTCTTCCCGCTCTCATATTTCAGGTAATTGCGGATGATCCCCGCAAACTCGCGGTCGTTGGCACGGCGCTCCTCATCCCGCTTTACATCTTTTTCAACTACAACCTCATAGGTCAGCGTCTCATAAGGCGACTCCAGGATAATCCTGCCGAAATTGCTCCCCTCATGGAGCCTGTTCACATCCAGGAAGTACTCCAGCCGGTAAGAATTGCCGATAAACTCTTCTGTGGTAACCCTGGTATGTTCCACAGAAAGGAACTCTCCCTCCGTACGCACATCGATCTCCAGATAGCCCCATGTATTTTTCCTGATCGTAAATGTCTCTTTGCGCGCCTCTGTCAGGGAGATAAACGCCCGGCTCTCTTCCTCCAGGGTCAGGAAGATCTTCTCCTTCTGCTTGCAGCCTACGAGAAATTCCTCCAGCGCCTGCTGATCCAGTTCCCATTTTCTCATATTGTCATAGAGCGCCTGGATCCGTCTATCCTCATATTTCAGGATCTCGTAGAAGTCCCTGGAACGGAACAGCTTCACCGCCTCAGCCGCATCCCGGTAAGAAAGCTTTTTGAAATCCTCCAGGCTCTGGATCTTGCCATATCCCGTCATCACAAAAGGCTTCTCAATGATGGCGGTAAACGCCACGTCATATTCCCCTCCGTTGCAGACGATCGTGAATTTGCCGTGCTCCACATGCCCCGGCATAAGCCCATTGCCGTCATATGTATAATAGATATTGACCGGATTGCCGTCAAACCCCTGCTCATCGCAGCGGACACGATAAGAAGAGGGATAGACAAGGCCGCGGATGGTCCCCTCCCCCTGGTTCTGGAGCGAAAAGCTCCCCCTGTATTTTTCTCCCTCGCCGACACGCATGATGATCCGTGTCTCCGGGAAGATAATCTCCGGCTGCGGGATATGGAAATCCCCTTTGGCAAATCGCTTGATCTTGTTCTTCAAATCAGTCACCTACTCACAATTCTTCTTCTGCCCAAATACAAAAGTACGCTACTCTGAATTATAGCATTGTTCGACAGATTCTTGCAACGGTGTATTCAAAGAATTTGCCGCAGATTGTATGCATGTATGCAATTCTTTGCTACACTTTATCCTTCACCATCTGCACATAATTCAGAACCTCATACCCAAGCTTCCTGTAAAGGGCCGCCGCCCTTGTATTCTCCTCCTCCACTTCCAGGCGCAGGCGGGTCACTTCCTTACCTTTCTGTTCTTCCAGATAATGGAAGAACTCCCTTCCCAATCCTCTGGAGCGGAACTTTTCACGGATATAAACCTCCTCGATCCACCACACATAGCCTCCCGCCTCCTGGGAATAAGTCTTTGCGGTCAGGCCATACCCCGCTGTC
The DNA here is from genome assembly GCA_944376695.1 of uncultured Mediterraneibacter sp. Taxonomy (GTDB): domain Bacteria; phylum Bacillota; class Clostridia; order Lachnospirales; family Lachnospiraceae; genus Mediterraneibacter. The sequence continues at coordinate 30,433 of CALWDM010000022.1, forward strand.
TCTCCGTCACACTCAAACAGGAAGATCTCCGCATAGGCATCCGACCGGAGGGCTTCCTCCACTGTTCTCACGAAATACCCGTCCGGTATCGGGTGGAGCACTGCATCCGAATGATAGAATTCCCCTGCCATCTCAATATAGCTTTCTCTGTCATTTTCTGTAAATCTGCGTATCATCTTTCCCTCTCCTTATCCTTATTTTCTCTTTTTCCACAGTTTTCCCGGTTCCCTGAGAAATATCGTATATATATCGGCAGAGCAGACGTCTGCCTGCCGTCATCCGCTCCCAGGCGCTGTCCGCACACTTCCCATAAAGGCGCAGCGCCCTTTTCCGCGCCTCTCTCCCGTCTTCCGGATGATAATAAAGAGCGCGCATTACCTGCTCATAAAACCAGTCCCATTCCTCCGCGCTGACCTCCGGGCACTCCTTTTTCAGCAGTTTCAGCCCTTCCTTCCCGTAAATATCCTCCTTCTCTTTTTTTATCTGAAGCTTTTTCCTTCTTTCCACGCCGGGGTTCCTTCTCCGGGCGAGCCACACCAGCCTCACAGCCCCTGCATACATTGCAGGAAGCCCGTTTCCCTCTGCCGCATCCGAGATCTCCTGCCGGAACCTTTTTCTCCTGAAAGCTGCCCGGATCAGGACCGCGGCGCCGGCGGAAAAGAGAGACAGGCCTGCCAGCAGCGCGGCTGCCGCCTTCCAGACCAAACCCGTCCTCTGATCTGTCTTCTGCTCTGTCCCCTGACCTGTCTCCGGATCCCGGAGCTGTTCTGCCGCACTCCCGTTTCCCGGGGATGCGGGCGTATGTTCTTTATTTACCCAGCCTCTGTCCGTGCCTTCATACACCTGGCACCATGCATGCCCCATGCTGCCTTCGACCTGCGCCTGCCAGGTGCCGTCTTCCCCCTGCTCAAACGCAGATGCCGGCACTGCATAGCCCTCGATATACACAGACGGATAGCCGCACATGCGGTAGAGCAGGGCAGCCGTGGTGGCAAAATGGACGCAGAATCCCCTGTGGTTTTCAAACAGAAAATATTCCGCAAAATCCTCTGCCCCAGGTACAGGCCCGGGCGCAGTGTCATAGACTGCCATCGTTTCAAACGCCTCATCGATCTGCCTTCCCACCGCTTCACCTGAACCTGTATCCCAGTATTCACACAATTCTTCCAGACGGTCCAGCCCTCCCGGCAGCATCAGGCAGTCTTCAAGGAACTCCGGCATATCTTCTGAAAGGACTGCTTTCGGATCGCTGCCCCTCTCCCAGCGTTCCCCGGTATAGGCAGTACCTGTCCTGACCGGGACATATACAGTTCCAGCCGGTTTTTCCTGTACGGATACCGTGAGGGGAGTCTCCGGTGTCTCCGGCACAAAAGCACGGATCTCCTTCAGATGGTCCATACTGTCCGATGATGAAGCAGACTCTCCGTCAAAGATCTCCATATCCAGACCTTCTTCTGGGAGCGGACGATCCTCCTGTTCCGGCTGCAGCTCTTCCGGAGCATTGTCCTCATCCCCTGACACAGGCTGCTCCCCCGCTTCTTCTGTTCCGCTTTCAGCCAGCCTTTCAATCCTTCCGATCAGATCCGTATGGATCCGCGCGCGGACGGTCTGATAAACACTCCCTTCCTCCTGCCGCCCCGTATCCAGAAGCCTGCCCGTAGAGACAGATATCCATATCAGGAAGATCAATCCCGCCGCTGTAAAAAGAAGGGCAGCCATTCTTCGGGCTCCTGCCCCCATTTTCCCCGGGCCGGCATCTCCGCTGCACTTCTGAGCGCCGGAAAGTCCCGAAGCGACTGCGGCATAATACATGGCACCCGCGAAAACAAGTATCCAGGAAGACTGCTCTGACGGGAAATACCCATTCCACGCACTCACGGCAAAAGGCGCTGCCAGAGCCAGACCCGCCGCCAGTTTCCCCTTACCGGATAAAAAGACAAAGGTCCACAGGATCAGGACGGGAAGGGTCAGGACAATCTCCCCGGCTCCTGAAAAATATCCCCAGGTCTCATCAATCCACCAGAGACCGGCACCGGCCAGGATCTCCGGGACTACCGCCCACTTCCCGGCGCACACGGCAAGCAAAGAGACGATAAGGGACAGCAGGCAGAGTCCTCCGTACAGCCGTGTCTCACTCACCTCCAGCGGAAAGACGGAAAGGAATGCATTCCACCACGCTGCCCCCAGAAAAGATACAGACACAGATGAGAAGCACACTGCCGTGAGCTTCTCCCTGCTGTTTTTCTTCTTTATCTTCTGGGCCTTATATACTTTTATCCCATGACCTCTTCGCGCCACTGTATCATCTCCCCTTTTTGTCATCACAGCCGCAGGAGCTCCGGTTTTTCCCCGTCCTTCCATATTTCTCCCCTGCTGTCGATGGTCACTGTACTGCTGAACTGCAGTCCCCTGAACTCATCCGCAAAGCAGGCGTCCCGCTTCCCGATATCCCGGCACGGCACAAGGTCCAGGAGATGCCACACCATATGGTACGCTTCTTCCTCATTCCTGATCCGGAACTTCACGATCCTCTCATTGTCCTCCTCGTACCAGGCTGCCATATGGATGCACTTTTCCTCCGCCAGAGTGACAGACAGGGACGCCGCCCTCTCCGCCACAGCAGAAAAGCTCCCGGAGGCAGTCATGCTTTCCCTGATATCAAACCAGATCAGGACCGTACAGCCCAGAGGGAATCCTTTTTCTTTCACCATGAGTTCATCCTCTTTGGCGCTCAGCTTCCAGTGGATATCTTTCAGCGGATCCATGACCCTGTATTCCCTGACCTGGTATATTTCAGAAGGGTCATCCCCTTTCTTCTCCCCTGAGTAATCATCCGACTCTGCCTGGAATTCCCTTGTCTTTCTCGTGATCTCCAGAGGCATCAGCGCAAAGCCGGGCATGATCTTCACAGAACAGGCCTGATCCTCTTTCTTCCCGATGCAAAAGATACCGAGGAGATCAAAGACCCTCAGCTTCTCCAGCTTCACCTCGATACTTCCGCAGTGTCCGCTCACGAACTCACACCATAAAGTCTCTTCCCCGCCTGCGGGCACGGTCCCCGTATATTTCTTTTTCTTCCGCTTCTTTTTCCCGTCCCTGGCATCCCGCACCGAGAGGATCAGCTCATACCGGATTCCTGCCAGTCGGGAATCATTCCGCACGGTGACTCCGGCGCGGATGCGTTTTCCATTCTCCCCCATGGCGGGGACCCGCTCCAGATCCGCGGTCACGTTCCCTTTCACCAGCAGCAGATATGCATACGACACAGGAAGATACAGAAGAATGAACACAAGGATCCCGGATGTCACAGTCTCATTGTACATAAAAAACAGATAAGCCGCAGCCAGCGCCACGGCTGAATACCCTGCCAATCTTCGGACCATTTCGTCTCTCCCTCAAAAATCCGGTTCAGCTTTTTTCTCTGAGCGCCGGCACGGGCACGCTCTCCAGCGCCTGACGGATCAGCTCTTCCACCCGGATACGCCCCACCTTTGCCTTCATGTTCAGATAAATCCTGTGTCCTGCCACGCAGGGGAAAACCTCCCTCACATCCGCAGGGATCACATACTCGCGGCCCTTCATCCATGCGCACGCCTTTGCCATGGCAGTCAGGGCAACCGCTCCCCTGGGGCTGATCCCGAGCTCTGTCCACTCATTCTCCCTGGTCGCTTTCGCCAGTTCCGCGATATACCGGTAGACACGCTTATGCACAAAGACTTCCGACACTTCCGCCCGCATGTCCAGAAGCTGCGGCGCGTCCAGCACAGGTTCCGTATCCTCAGCACCTCTGCCTCTTGTCTGCCCTCTCCGCAGGATCTCCATCTCTTCCTCCACCGTGGGATAGCCCATGCTGACACAGATCATGAAACGGTCCAGCTGGGATTCCGGGAGGAGCTGGGTTCCCGCCGAGCCCGCCGGATTTTCCGTTGCGATCACGATAAACGGGCTGCCCGTCCTGTGCGTGACCCCGTCCACTGTCACCTGCTGCTCCTCCATCACTTCCAGAAGGGCGGACTGGGTCTTCGGCGACGTCCGGTTGATCTCATCCGCCAGGAGCAGATTACAGATTGCCGCTCCCGGCTGATAGACAAATTGTCCGGTCTCTTTCCTGTAAACCGTAAATCCGGTGAGGTCCGCAGGCAGCACATCCGGCGTAAACTGCACCCGTTTCACTTCCAGCCCCATGGCCCGGGAAAATGCAAGCGCCATTGTCGTCTTCCCCGTACCGGGGATATCCTCGATCAGGATGTGCCCTCCGGCCAGGATCGCGGTCATGATCTTTGTCAGGATCTTTCGTTTCCCTACAACCGCTTTTTCCACCTCTTCTATCACACGCTCTGCTTTGTCTCTGTTTTTCTCCATGTTCCGGCTCCCCTTTTCATCGAGTGTACACTGTACCGTCAGTGTACCATACCTCCCGGTGCTCCCGCAATGGGATGGTTCCATTATTTTAATAAGTATTGACATTATATATTATATAAAATATAATATACATAAATAAAATATATATTTCAGATCAACATATGAGAGGAATGATGTTATGACGTTTACACTGAACGCTCCCATGATGGACTTCCTCGTACTGTCTGTCATAGCCGAGGGCGATGCGTATGGCTATCAGATCAGCCAGATCATCAAAAGGGCATCCAGCACAAAAGATTCCGCCCTTTACCCGATCCTGAAACGGCTCCAGGAAAGCCGTTTCGTTGTGACCTATGACCAGCAGTACCAGGGACGCAACCGCAAATACTACCGGATCACCCCGGAAGGAAGGCAGCGGCAGGCAGAGCTCCTGAAAGAATGGGAAGAGTACAAATTCATTATTGACGACATTGTAAAAGGAGGAAACTCAAATGACTAAGACTGAATACATGAAAATACTTGCCCGCAGCCTGCGACGTCTTCCAAAGGAGGACTATGACAGGGCGATCGAGTATTTTGAAGAATATTTCGCGGAGGCAGGACCGGAAAATGAACAGCAGGCTGTCTCCGATCTCGGCAGCCCGGAAGAAGCGGCGAAAGAACTGATCATGGATCTGGCCGCCCAGAATATCAAAGAAAAACCAAAAACCGTAAAACGCGGCCTGTCCACCCTCTGGATCGCGGTGCTCGCCCTGTGCGCAGCTCCGGTCACCGTCCCCTTTGCCATCTGCACACTGATCGTCCTGGCAGTCCTTCTTCTCTGCGCAGGGATCGTTTTGTTTGCCGTGGCAGTCTCTGCCATCGCGTTTATCGCTTCAGGGATCCTCTGCTTCTTCGGCGGGATCGCGGTAATCTTCCACTCCGTGGGCGACGGTCTGTGCAACATCGGCCTCGGGCTCTTTGCCGGCGGGATCGGGATCCTGCTTGTATACGGATCGGTCCTCCTGTTTCAATGGTGCATCAGAAAAGTATCCGTATCTCTCGGGAAAATGACAAAAGGGGGTAAGAACCATGAAAAAAACAACTAGGAATATCCTGATCATCTCCGCCTGCTGCATGGGCGCGGGTATCCTCGCCGCAGCGGCTGGGATCGCTGCCGGCGGCTGGTTCGGCGTCCAGATCACCCGGGACGGCATCCGCTCCGCCTCCTCCGAAACCAGGCCGTACATCCTGAAAAAGACAAAGCTGGATGACTTTTCCAGCATAAAGATCCACATCACCTCTGAGGCTGACATCGAATTCCTGCCGTCTGAGGACGGATCCGCCTACCTGGAATACACTCTGGACGGAACCGGCGCAGAACCTCTGTGGAGCGTTTCCGGCGATACCCTTACCGTCACCCAGAAAGGGATCCTGTCCGGCGGGATCTTCCTCGATATCGGATCCCTGTCCACCTTTTCTGACTCCGTAGTCCGCCTGTATCTCCCGGAAGGCACCGACTGCTCTGACGTTGAGATCAGCAGCGATTTCGGCAGCATGGATATCAGCGGCTTCACCGCAGACACACTCACTCTGAACCTGGGGTACGGAGACCTGGACATGAAAAACATTCGCACAGACAAAGCCGATATTTATCTGGATTTCGGAGATCTGGACATGGAGGATATCACCTCCAACACCTCGGAGATCGATCTGGATTATGGAAATCTAAGCGTAAAAGGATGCAGCTTCACCGACACAGAGATCACCGCCGCTTCCGGCAGTATCGAAACACAGGACACCACCACCGGCACTCTGGTGCTCACCGCCGAATACGGAGACGCGTCGCTGCAGGGCTTGACAGTCCGCTCGGCAGACCTGACCATAGAATCCGGCAGCCTCTATTTTGCAACCAGCGGCCTCGAGACACTGACCGGGGTAAACGAACTCGGGGATACCGTATTCGTACTCAGCGATGCGCAGGACTACTCCTATGACCTTGTGACCGAATTCGGAGAGATCACACTCTCCGATGACATCCCCGGCAGGCTCTCCTCGCCAGACACGGGGGAAATGAGCTTCACATCAGACGGCGGCAGGGAGAAAACCATCGAATTCACCGCAGAATACGGGGATATCCAGGTACACGAGAAGTAAATCCTGTATTTGTGGGGGAGCCACCTTGTTGGCGAAACGTCCGAAAACAGTGAAGCGCATGTGTCAAAGACGTATTCAGCGCGGGGGCCTTCTGATCGGATGTACGCAGAAAACCGTTCCCCTTTGATGCGCCTTTCGCGGCGGACGGGGATATGGCGACGGTGACTTGGAATAATCTGATGGTAAGACTTAAAGAAAGGAAGCGTGGCGTTAATTGTCCGGCGGATGCCTGAGGCGGAGCCGAATCTTCCGCCGGACAATTGCTTTTAGCCATGCTTCCTTTCTTTTACGTCTTTCCCAGATTACGGAACCGGAACCTGAGCCATATCCCTGCCCGCCGCGAAAACACTTTGAATTATATTGACGGTTTTCGGACGCTAAATTTACAAGGAAGGCTCCCCCACAAATCCAGATTTCCTATCCTAAGGCAACATCCAGCACCATCATGATCACAAACCCCACTGCCACTCCCACGGTGCTGATATTGGAATGCTCGCCTGTCTGCGCTTCCGGTATCAGTTCTTCTACCACGACATAGATCATTGCTCCTGCAGCAAATGAAAGCAGATACGGGAGCAGCGGCACGACAAGTCCGGTCAGAAGGATCGTAATAAACGCCGCGATCGGCTCCACGATCCCTGACAGGGCGCCGTACACAAATGACCGTCTCTTTGACAGTCCCTGGCTTTTAAGCGGCATGGAAATAATTGCTCCTTCGGGGAAGTTCTGGATCGCGATCCCAATGGAAAGTGCAAAGGCTCCCGCAAGACTCATCAGTGTATTGTCTGTAAGCACGCCCGCAAATGTCACGCCGACAGCCATCCCTTCCGGGATATTGTGCAGAGTGACCGCAAGGACAAGCATAGTCGTTTTTTTTAAATGGGCGGGAACGCCCTCTGGTTTCTCTTCCGTATAATGCAGGTGCGGAGTCAGTGTATCGAGAACAAGCAGGAAACCCATTCCCAGCAGGAAACCCACAGCGGGCGGAAACCACGCAGCGCCTCCCTCCTGCTCCGCCATATCAATAGCCGGTATCAGAAGAGACCAGACGGATGCAGCCATCATCACACCGGAAGCAAATCCAAGCAGCAGCTTTTCCAGCCGTCTGTCCATCTCCTTTTTCATAAAAAATACCATTGCCGAGCCCAATGCAGTCCCGGCAAATGGTATCAATATCCCGAGCAGAGTATTCTGATTCATATTTTCCCTCCATTGGCGTATTCTGTTTGCCGGTAATTTTTATCGATATCTTATCATATGCACTTCGGAGAAAAATTGTCAACACTTTACAGATCCCCTCTGCCATAGACTGAGTATTCCCTGTTTCCCTCCGATGTATTACTGAAACACTCATTTGTCTCTTCCATTCCATGATCACAGAGCGATTTCCCGGATACTCTTTCCGGTCAGGAATTCATTGACCGCACAGCTCTTTGCCCTGTCATATTCTTCAAAGGCCATTCTCGCGCCGGCAGGGTCGCTGTACACCTTCCAATATCCGATCATCAGATATTTCTTCCCCGCATTTTCAATAAAACCTTTCACATCATTCAGCGGATATCCGAGAAATACTCCGATCTCATGCGGAAACCCCATTCCTTTCCGGGCAAACTGCCTGATCCGGTTCGTCAGGCGTGCAAGTATCCTGTCCACGCCTCTGTCCGTATATCCGTACTTCTGTATCAGTTCATGGACTTCAGGCTGCCGAAGGTATTTTTTCATCTCTTCCGGCCGGTAAAACAGGACAAGGCATCTGCCATCCGAATTGGAAAGTCTGCAGTACGAGATATCCATATCCAAAAATATCTCCGAAAGCCAGTCATAAAGACCGGCATCAACCGATATCACACAGGATACTTTAAGACCTTTCAAAAACGGAGCGCACTGCAGGACAATCTGAAATCCCAGCCGCAGCCTCTGGTCATTGTTTTTCAGAAAATATGACAGTACTTCTGCTGACATAACGCCGCCGGATTTTCGGGAATTACTTTCATCAACTGCTGTGATATCATATTCCGATCCCTTTTTCGATATAGTAAATGAGAACATTTCTCACATTCCCCTCCTTTAAGAAATCAGACTATAAGATCAGTATTTCTGATTCTTGCAAATGTTATAGGCAGATTGCTCAAAAAATTTTATTTTTTTATCTATTTTTTAGTTGTTCCCTACATAAATATGGTGTATAATGGGTTTAACATTTGAGAGGTGAAAGTCTCAAACAATAATTACATAAAGGAGAGATTCGCCATGGTAAATTTAGTAACAGGTCCAAGAGGCAGTGGAAAGACACAGAAAATGATCGACCTTGCAAACGAAAAGGTCAAGACGTCTAACGGAAATGTAGTTTTGATCAAGAAGAGCCCGAAGGATACATACACTGTGGACTTTAACATCCGCGTGATCCGTATGGCAGATTATCCAGATATCCTTACACTTGAAGAATTCGTAGGTTTCCTTTACGGCATGGCGGCCGGCAACCATGATATCGAAGCAGTTTTTATCGACAGCGTGTTAAAACAGGCAAACATTACCCTTGAAAGCCTTGCAGCTTTCCTCCAGAAATTAAACAAGATTTCCACTGAAAACAATATCGATTTCTATCTCAGCGTCAGCGCAGAGAAGAAAGATATTCCCGGTATAGATTCCCATGACTGCAATGTGATATGCTGACCCAGGGAAAAACTCTGACACAAACAGGCTTTCGCCTGAAAAAGGAAGTACAGTCCGCTGCGGCGGACTGCACTTCCTCTTTTTATGCTGTCATACTATTCTGTTTTTTCTGAAGTCTCTCTGCTTATCCCCTCTACAGACAGGACAGTATTGCTCTTCTCACCTTCTTTATATTCAATGCGAACCTCGTCTCCCGCATCATAGCGGATGATATCGATGAAATCCACAACCGGTATATCAAAGATGGCATCTGAACCTTCCACCATGATATAGTAATGTGAATTACCGTCCACGACTCCCTGGGCGATCTTTGTGATCCGCGCGGTGATCGTCTCTACATCCCGGGTATCCTCCGGCGTCTGCTTGATTCCGTTTTCATACATCAGAGTGTTATAATTTTCCTCGCATTGGCTCACTGTATCTCCGATCGCTACGATCTGGTATTTCTGCACATTTACCATCGCATACTTCTTCACCAGCCCCGCATCATCCTTCAGAGCGATAAAATACGTCGGCTCTCCGGAAATATTGAGCAGAAGCGGAAATGTGGCGACATATTGCAGATTCTGTACCTGACCTTCCGCGGACGACATCGCCGATGCTTCCGTCGCGCCTTCAACCTCATAGAACCGCGTCTCCATCGTACGCTGGTTCATGAGCACAAATCCCACATTGGACTGATCGCCTGTGATCGATGTGACTCCCGTATAGACCCACACATCGTCATCGATCGCAAGGTAATTATATCCGTCCGTTGTGTGCAGGCAGTCCTTCTGCCCGAGCACACTGTTGAAAAACCCGTGCTTCAATGTCCCGTAATAATCATACAGCTGGACAAGAAGGTCCGCGGAATAAGCCCGGTCGATCCACTGAGGCGCATCCTCGATCGCGTAATCCTGAGTCTCGCCGGTAATGGCATTGCACAGCACTACGCGCCCGATCGTCTCGCCGCCGAACAGACCAATGTTAAACTTCTTTACCGGGCAGATCCAGTACGGTACTCCCTCCTCATCCACCTCAAAACTGAGATTATTAAAAATATACGTCGGATATTTAAATCTGAGATGACGGTAGATATTTCTGTTAAAGTGGTCGCTCGTCGTATACTTCATACCTTCCTCCAGCTTAACGAGCTCCGTATTCTGGGTAGCCATATCGATTTTAATATAAGCAGGGATTCCCTCTCCCTGGTTCGTGAACCATTTGATCAGGCTTGCATATTTCAGCGGGGATACCCTGACCGGCCGGTCCTGGTAGTTGATCTGTGAATACAGGCTGTCTACTTCAAACTGCGACACCATATCCACCATGCTCCCCATCTTTCTGTCCCCCAGAAGCTCTGCGGAATCCTTGTCTAGAAGGGGGATCTGGTCAAAGGACAGTTCTTCGATATCCGTTGTAAACTCCCTTGTCTCTACAGTCATTAACTGCTGGTACTTCTTCGCATTTACGATCGGAGATGACAAAAGCGCTCCCACAAGATACACGATCACGATAAGGCCGGTCAGACCGAGTATCGCTTTCAGCCCTTTTGACTCCTTGAGTTCATACCTGTTCAGATTTTTCTTTCTGACAAAGACCAGCGCCGCCAGGAGGCCAAACAGGAACAGGAACACCCAGAATTCTGTAGAATGGATATTGACCGCCGGCAGAGCCACATAGTAATAGAGTCCCAGCGCTGCAATGACCAGAAGAACGAGCAGCAGTTTTGTTCTGATTTTTTTCATTTTCTTTCCTTTCCTCCGCGCCCTCGAAAGCGCGGACCGCCAGGGCGCCTCCGCCAGTATCCGGGCATCCCTGATGCATAAATAACACGGCAATTATAGCACTTTTAACCATAAAACACAAGAATCTGCTCTATCTCCGGCGCAAATAAATTGTAGGATTACAATACATGTGTTACAACTGAATAATTAAAAAGACGGAAATACAGTTTCTGTGTTATAGTTTTAGC
>CALWDM010000023.1 GCA_944376695.1 uncultured Mediterraneibacter sp.
GCTGCTCTCTTCTCTTTCTTATTCATCTTGAAGGAGTAGTCTCTCGGAACCGGAGCGAATACTACGCCGCCGCCTGTCCACTGCGGAGCTCTTGTTGAACCCTGTCTTGCGTGGCCTGTTCCTTTCTGTCTCCACGGTTTTCTTCCGCCGCCGGAAACTTCAGAACGTGTCTTAGCTTTCTGTGTTCCCTGACGATTGTTTGCAAGCTGATTTACAACTGCCATGTGTACCAGGTGCTCGTTTACCTCAACACCGAATACAGCATCATTCAGTTCGATGGTATCAACTTCTTTACCTTCGATATTGTAAACAGATACTTTTGCCATCTGTGTGTTCCTCCTTTCTTATTGTCACCCTTAGCAGCTCTTAACGGATTCTTTGATCGTTACGAGGCATTTCTTCGGTCCCGGTACAGAACCTTTGATCAGGAGCAGGTTGTTCTCTGCGTCTACTCTTACGACCTCGAGGTTCTGGACTGTGATCTTCTTGTTACCCATCTGTCCGGGCATCTTCTTTCCTTTGAATACCTTGCTCGGATCGGATGCAGCACCGTTAGAACCAGCGTGACGGTGGAACTTGGAACCGTGTGTCATAGGTCCTCTGCTCTGTCCGTGGCGCTTGATCGCACCCTGGAAGCCTTTACCTTTGGAGATCGCTGTCGCGTCGATGTGGTCGCCCACTGCGAAGATATCAGCCTTGATCTCCTGAGCCAGAGCATATTCCTCTGCATTGTCAAATCTGAACTCTTTTACATATCTCTTTCCGGAAACGCCTGCCTTGTCGAAGTGTCCCTTCTCAGCTTTTGTCACACCGTTTCTGTGTGCGATCTGCTTTTTGCCGCTTCCGTCTTTTGTGACGATCTTCTCTTTCTTGTCAACGAATCCGACCTGTACAGCTTTGTAGCCGTCGTTCTCAACTGTCTTCACCTGTGTTACCACGCACGGGCCAGCCTGAAGGACTGTTACCGGGATCAGACTTCCGTCTTCGTTGTTGAAGATCTGAGTCATACCAACTTTTGTAGCTAAGATAGCTTTCTTCATTATGATTACCTCCTGTGATTTACAGCGGAGCGCTCATGCGCTCATCCTAAATGTTAGGACGTTACTGCTCTAATAATGTAGATGTCCGTCTTATTTGGACTTCATTTTGATATCAATGTACACACCTGCCGGCATTTCCAGTCTGGAAAGTGCGTCGACCGTCTTCTGGGTCGGTGTGATGATATCGATCAGTCTTTTATGAGTTCTCTGCTCGAACTGCTCTCTGGAGTCTTTGTACTTGTGTACTGCTCTCAGGATTGTCACTACCTCTTTCTTAGTCGGCAGCGGCACCGGTCCGCTCACCTGTGAACCGTTCTTTTTTACAGTTTCGATGATTTTCTTTGCGGATGCATCAACGAGCTGATGATCATACGCTTTCAGTGTGATTCTCATTACTTGACTTGCCATAAAAAAAGTCGCCTCCTTTTCGTACTTGTAACTCAGTACGACAAGCGGTGACTGTACACTCTCCCGTGTGTGTCGTGAGAAACATACACGGCGCTCCCGTCCCTTCAACTCGCGCGGTGGTCTGATCCATGCGCAGAAACGAGATACTGTTGTGATTCGTACAGTGACTTGTCGCCAGTTTCCTAACTTGACATTCGCTCCACGGAAAACCCGCCATTGCTTATTTTTTCGCTCCGGCGGCAACCTCACGCTTCATCGCTATCATGCCACAGCCCCATTAGTATAAAAGATTCAGGAATTTATTTCAAGTAGTTTTTACTAAAAATTGTATTTTTTTAAGTACAATCTTTTTTTTACTTCTAAAAGGATACCCCTCGATTAAAATCCAGGCGTCAGTGCGGAAGTCCCGCCTCTCCTGAACATAAAAAGACCAATATGTTCCAGGCAGCATTTTCCGGAACATATCAGCCTTTTATTCAAACCCAAAATTTAACAGATCGGTATATTATTTAGAGCTTTACTAATTGGAAAAACGAACGGCTAAGATCCATAAAGCCCATACTCAGCGAAGCGCCATTTGATGCATTGCCATCATATCTGAGCATATAATTGCTGTCTTTATTGCTGCGGATCAAATACCCCAGCGTTTTTCTGTCTTCAATTTTCCAATACTGATTATCTGCTCTTGTATTTGCCACTGTGACAACTCGTTTACTGCCATTCGCATCATCCCATGTGAGGACCTTGCCATCAATCACATTGACGATCTGATAAGCATCTTTGCCTTTCTCATAAACCAGATCCCACTGTTGTTGCTGCTGACCGTTCCACTGCCAGAGACTTGTCTTCCCGTCACTTTTCATATTGTTGTCCACAACCATCTGCGGCGAGCTGACGAGATAGATTTTATACCTCCCCATCTCATCTGTATCAATCAGGTAATCGTTACATTTGATAATACCATCTATCAGACGTGCACCTGGGAAATCCGCTGCCACAATCCCAGTTTTTGAAACGCCCTTATTATCTACAAGATTTGCAAATAGCGTGTTAATTCCTTCAAATGCAATGCTGGACAGCTCTCCCGCCTGTCCCACACGCGGAAAGTCCGGATAATAAGAGGCGAATGCCGGTTCCGTAAGACCTGTCAGAAGCCTGGGTGCGCCAGTCTGTGGACTGGAATGTCCGCTTGCTGCGAAATACGGCATAACACCTGCCGAACCTGCACTCAGATGATTCAGCGTGACTCCGCTGTTCATAACATCCACCTTTTTCGCATGTTCCTTTACTTTTTCCCATTTCGAATACAAATCCCAATTTGTCCCGAGATCGTAGTAATCCTGCGTATCTACATCTCGATAGTTCAAGCCATATACATTCAACGACAGCACATCCGATAAAAGCACCAGCTTGCCTCTCATACTTCCCAGAGTAGGATCCTTTTCCCCGGTAGGCTTCCAGAAAAGATTCTGATAACGTTTATAATATGTATCAAACACCGTCTTCATCTGAGGATCTGACGCACTGCTGTTTTCCTGTTTCAGCCGCATAATGATCGTTTCTCCCGGGTGCTGCTGAAGAAAGCTCTGTACCGTTTTAAGCACATCCTCAAGATCATACCCTAAATATACAATTCCATGATGCAGCGGAAAACCAGTATCCGCATATTTCACGCGGATATCAATATAACGAATTCCGCTATCTAACTGCTGCTGAAGATTCATCGTCTGTGTCCGGGTATTATCCACAAAACTGAGGTTACTGCGATGTGACATCGAATCATGCGTTCCCGGAATAGACAATTCACTCAATCGGGCATTATCTCTAAGCCCGCTCATCCAATCTGCATTGTTCGAAGCCTGCTGTTCCTCGTGATAATACGCAGTGTCATAGTGTGCAGAAACTTTTTCCACCGGCAGCACCGCCAAAACAAGAGCCGCTGCTATTATGGTAATGCTTCTCCATTTTTTCATAAAGTACTTTCTCCTTTCCTTGCCTTCACAAATCAGATTAATCATCTTTTTTGCTTTCTAAACCGAACCACTGACGAGCAGCCTAACAACTTCCGTCCTAGTATAAGTTCAGTTTTCCTTATAGATGAACAGTACTATTTTTACCCGTCACTTGTCAATATTTCTTGATAAAAATTATCGATTTTTTATTTAAGCAATATGCTTATATACATAAAAAGTTAATATCAGCTGAAACCAGTTGACTTTTATCCAATTTCAGATTATGATTCCCGTTGACCATTTGGAGTGATCATCAGAGATGGAAACAAAAAACAAGTCTGTGCCGCTGATGAGAAAATAAATATACAGAACTTCTGTGCTCAGAAGAAAATCGAATATCAGATACATCATCAAAGGAGTAAACTTATCGCTATGAACTCACATGAACTTTTCACGAAAACTCCACCTGTTAAATTATTTTTCCTGGCCTCAATCCCCGGGGCGCTCAGCATGTTCGCCAGCGCTTTGTATTACACTCTGGACGGGATCTTTGTGGGACACTTCCTGGGAGAAACCGCTTTTGCCGCGCTGAATCTTGCCATGCCGTTTGTGATCATCAACTTTTCTCTCGCCGACCTGATCGGCGTGGGCTCGGCAATCCCTATTTCTATCAGCCTCGGGAAAAAGCATAATGAGGAAGCCGACAATCTTTTTACCTGCGCCTGCCTCATGATCCTTGCCACCGGTGTACTGATCGGTGCCATCTTATTTGCGGCCGCGCCAGGGATGATCCGTCTGATGGGCGCTGACGGAGATTTTGCGGATCTTGCCGTACAGTATTTAAGAGTGTATGCGCTCTGCTCTCCGCTGACAACGATCATTTTCGCCGTAGATAATTTCCTGCGCATCTGCGGTTATATCCGAGGCAGCCTGTTTATCAATCTTTTGATGTCCATAATGAGCGCTGTGCTGGAATTCCTTTTTCTCGGAGTATTCCGATGGGGCATATGGGCGGCAGCTCTTGCTACATGTTCCGGCATGTTCATCTGCGCTGCTATTGCCTTTCTCCCCTTTTTACGGGGAAAGGCGGCACTTAAATTCTGCCGCCCGCATTTTACAGCCCGGCTGATCCGCCAGATCATCACCTGCGGAACTCCAAATTTTCTGAACAATATCGCCGGCAGGATCACTTCTATATTAATGAATGTGATCCTGGTACGCCTTGGAGGGGAAATGGCTGTGTCCGTATATGGGATCCTTATGCTGGCAGAAGGGCTTATCCAGCCGCTCCTGTATGGAATGTGCGACTCACTTCAGCCTGCGGTAGGATACAACTGGGGCGCGAAAAAATTCTCCCGGGTGCGCGCCATTGAAACATGCTGCTTTACAGCGAGCGGAATCCTGTCCCTTTTGTCAGTATTGGTCATGGTTCTCTTTCCCGAACAGGCAGTCAGACTGTTTATCTCCGGCGCTGACAAAGATGTCCTCTCCATGGCAGTCACAGCGCTCCGGCTGTTCAGCCTGACCTATATCACACGCTGGTTTTCTTTTGCTACTCAGAGCTATATGCTTGCCATAGAAAAACCTCTGCCCGCATCCCTGATCTCTGTTTCCACGGCTCTGGTTTTTCCCGTGATACTGATCGGCGCGCTCTGGCCGCTGGGTCTCACCGGCATCTGGCTCAATTTCGCCGGAACATCCGTCCTTGCTGCCGTCCTGTCAGCAGTCATCCTTTTGCGGCTGCGGCGGGAGCTTTCGCAGAAGGATGGAGCCGGCGCTCTCACCGTGTAAACTAAAAAAACATTTTACCATATACAGCGAACTGCCTGCAGGTATTGATTGATTATCATCCCCGCAGGCGGTTCGCCCTGATCTTATCCAGTTCTCTTCTGCTCTTTCCTGGTCTTAACTTTCTTTTTTCTTCCTTCTGACTGCGATGACCGCTCCTGCCGATACGAGCAGTGCTGCCGCCCATACGGAAAAATCAGCCGCATCGCCGGTCTGTACCGCCTTATCCCCTGCGTTCGCAGGATCATTGGCAGGCTTTTCTTCCGGTTTTACTTCCGGAGCCTGACCAGGCTCCTCTCCCGACGCTGAGAGAGTGCTGACAGTCAGAGCCTCGGACGACGTCTGGCTTCCCATCGCGTCATACGCGATCACAAGAATGCTGTACTCTCTTCCCGGCTCAAGCCCTGTGAGCGTACAGGCAGTCCCTTCTGTTACGTTCGCCTTTTCCACGCCGTCCACGAGAACTTTGTAGCCCACAACGCCGACATTGTCCTCTGACGCTGTCCAGGAAATCGTGATACTGTTCTCAGTCTTTGCTTCAACTGTCGTATTTGTCGGCTTTGTCGGCGCTTCCTCATCTACGGTCCCCTGCGCCTCAGCCGTAGTGAACGCTGCCTCAGCCATTACCTCCGACCTGTTGCCCGATGTGTCTACCGCCTCAATTCTCACCGTATACGCTGTCGCCGCGTCCAGGCCTGTCAGCGTGTAAGTGAGCTCTGTCACAGGCTGATCGCCGTTTACCGGAGTCTCGCTGTCGCCGAGGTAAATGTTGTATCCGGCAACCGCAACGTTATCCGAAGCCTGCTCCCATGTCACTGCCGCGCTGTTTTCCGTGATGCCGGACACACTCACATTTTCCGGTGAGCTCGGTGCTGTTGTGTCGTCTGCCTGAACATCCATATATGTGATGACCGGACTCACATGAAGAGACGGCTTTAATGCGTTTCCATTGGTTTTCGCAATCACACGGATATAATCTCCTGAGGTCACTTCAATCGAATTAAAGTCCGCCCAGTCTTCCGCCTGCACCTTACTTGTCTCCAATGTGACAGACTGTTTTTCCACGTCATTCACCAGAAGCGACAGTGTTACAGTCCCGCCCGAATTTCCGTCCTGTCTCAGGTACGGCTCACCATCCTTCACCGCAAAGGAAACCGTTCCTGTCTTCGGAGCGCGGAACGCCATCGCCGTGTATATATCTGTGTTTGGCGGCGCGGAGAGAAGCCCGTGGGTTTCTTCCGTGATCGGAGTCTCATGAGTCGGAGCGTCGACGCCCGGACCGTAATATGTATTGACCTGCCAGTTCGGGTATGTGGAGTCATAACCTGCTATATTTCCCCATGCTCCGTCTTCGCCTGTCTTCATCTGTCCGAACCACACATTGCCCTGCTGCGGCCCCGCGTAATCCATAGTCCAGCTGTATTCATTTTTCTGCCGGATCGTATAATCCTTTGTATCGCCATTTTCCGCGGTAATGCGGAGGATCATGTTCTCTGCGATCTTATACAGACTATCAGCGCGGACAGCTCCAGACGCATCTGTTCCGGCCACTACCTCGGCTGTTGCCGCTGGATCGACTGTTATATTTCCAAGAACTTCCGCCGCTGTTGTCGGGTTATTCTCCGTAAAGGGCACGTAGATCACACCGTTTTCTTCGTCCGTCATGTACATGCTCTCTATGAGGCTGCAGTTGGCGCTCATCGTAGTAACAGCCAGCTCTTCCGACGCTTCTGATGTATTCCCTTCCGCGTCGTAGGCTTTTACGCTGACCGTGTACTCTGTCCCTGCTTCCAGCCCGGTGATCTGGCACACTGTCTCTTTCACATCAGCTTTTTCCTGGCCATTTACCAGAACTTTATATCCCGTCACACCTGTATCGTCTGTGGACGCTGTCCATGATACCGTAATGCTTTCATCCGTTCTCTCATCCACTTTCAGGCCTGTCGGCGCAGACGGCGGTGTTATGTCCCCGTCTCTTACGGTTGTGAAATCAGCGGATGCCTGATCAGATTTATTGCCAGCCGCATCGACCGCCTCGACAGATACCGTATATCCTGTCCCTGCTTCCAGGTCTGCCAGGCTGTAAGTCAGCTCTGTCACCAGATTCTCTCCGTTCAGCGGATCCCCGCTGTCCCCGAGATAGATGTTGTATCCCTCTACTCCGACATTGTCAATCGACTCATCCCAGGTCACTGTCGCTGTGTTTTTCTCAATATCGGATACAGCCACATTCTTCGGCGCTCTCGGAGCGGTCGTATCGTCAGCAGCCACATCCTGATATTCGATCATCGGCGTGATATGGACGCTGCCCTTGCTCGGGCTGTCAATGTTAGCCGCCACTACGCGGATCCAGTCGCCCTGCTGCACTTCGATATCATTTAGAGCCGGGAATTCCGCCTTTTGTTTGCTTACAGACATTTCACAGCTTTGCTTTTCCTCGCCGTTGACATAGAGCGTGATCTTCACGCTGCCGCCCGAATTGCCCTCCTGTCTCAGATACGGCTCATCATCCTTTACACTGAAATTGACGGTTCCTGATTTCGGCGCGCGGAACGCCATCGCTGTTCCTTCCGCTGTCGCCGTCTTAAGCGGCGTGGAGATCAGGCCGTGGACATCATCGCCATAACCTGACGTTGTATTCTGAGCCGCGTCTACGCCTGGTCCATAATAGGTATCCAGCACCCAGTTCGGCCAGCCGTTTTTATCTACCGTGGTCATGTTCCGCCACTCACCGCCGGTCAGCGCCTGGGAGAACCATACATTGCCCTGCTGTCTGTGGACGTAATCTTTCGCCCACTGGTATGTATTTTTCTGTTTGATCGTATATTCATTGACGCTGTCCCTGCCATCGCTGATGCGAAGCTTCATACCCTCTGCTATTGCATCTGTATAGGCAATGGCATCTCCAGCCGCATCGACTACTGACACGATCGCCGTGTCATCTGTAGTCACGTTCATGATCACCTCTCCGGCTGTCGTCGGATTCTTATCAGTGAACGGGATGTAGATCAGCTTATTGTCCTCATCCGTCTCATCCGTCATGTACACAGTCGATCCAAGCCCGACTGACGGCACATCGCTCTCAGCCGCTCCGATCTCCGGTGTCGCCGTGATCTTATGGCCGAAGAAGTCATGCTCGATCTCAAAGCCGTTCTGGTCGGTGATGATCTTTCCGGCATTGATCGCCGGAGAATTTTCCGCCAGCTTATAGCCGTCAAACTCTGTTGCCGCGTTTGGATCATTATGTACCCTTGCCGTCAGATCAGCTGCCGGCGCTGTCGGTCCGTTTCCTGCGTCCGCGAGCAGAGCTTCTCCCGCGCTCATATAGATCCCATTGGAATCTGATGGACGGTTATTCTCAGCAAGATTATAGTACAGGTTATTGTCGTATACCTTGTTATTGTTTGTGGACGGCTGCCAGTTGATCCCACTTCTCGGCGTATCTCCCGCAAAATAGAAAATATTATTTTCCATTGTGACCGGTCCGTTATTGGCATGAGCGGTGCTCCAGATCGTATTCAGTCCTTCTTTTATGTAGAAGGTATTGTTGTACACATGGCAGATACCCGTGTTGCCTGCCGGGTCAAGAGGCCCCATCCCCTCGTTCTGGCTGATATTGTAGCGGAATGTATTGTTGATGGAATCCACGCCGCAGAACATCACCGTCCCGCCCGTATTCCCGTGGCTGTAGTTATACTGATACAGCGTTCCGTCGCCATAGTCCGCATCCCATGCCTGTCCGTCTCCGTTCCCGTTGAAGGCATTCAGCGTATCAAAGCACTCATTGTACTGGAACACCGCGTCTTTACACTTCCACGGCCAGATTGCCGCTGCAACCTTTCCAAATGTTGCCCCACCAGGCATTCCAGGAGCATCATAAACACCATTTTTGATCTGCGCAGCAGCATCTTCCGAAACATTGTTCTGGATAATCGGTCTGTCACAGTACATCGTTGTAATGGAGTCTCCGCCCGCTTCTTTAATATAATTGTTCTGGATCACTACATTCGTAGCGCCGTATTTTCTGATCAGATCATCCGGGATAGCCGCTGCCCCGAATTTCCCGTGATAAGTCGTATAAGCCGCCGCTATCCCCCACCGGTTTACCCTCTCAAGGCGGCAGTTTTCGATCACCAGGTCGTCATATTTCGCGATTCCCGTTGTCTGCTCATCCGCAGGTTCCTGGACTATAAAGTAGATTCCTCCGTTTGCCATATGCTTGTTCTGGACATTTCCAGTCACGTCATGGATGTACAGATCGTCCAGCACAATATGCTCCAGAGTCCCTTTATTCTGGGCGACTCCCGCCACACCGGTCCTGTCCATCACGCGGTAATCGTTATACGCAAGCCCTTTATCGGCCTCGTCAATGCCCTTCGTCCTGTCATTCGTGATCTCAAGCCCGCGCACCTCGATATATTCTACGTCTTTCAACAGTATGGAACTTGAAACGTTTCCCTGATATTTATGGTTTTTGTTGTCCAACTGGTGTCCGTAATCCTGATACCACACACCCTTTCCGTTTGTGTTGATCAGCGGTCTGCCCTCACTCTCATCCCCATAGGTTGAGATCTCGATATAGGCCTCTTCCGTACCGCTCCCCTTAATATGGAGATACTGATCCTCAAACACAGAGCCGTTCTCCAGGAGCACCCGGTCTCCCGGCTGGAGCGTGATCTCATTGATCTTGTCCAATGTCTGGAACGCCTGGCTTTCCGACTTCCCGCCGTTTGAATCACTGCCGTTTTCCGAACTTACGTAATACGTAGTTCCTGATCCGATCCCATGATCATTCTCTCCGTCACCGGCTGCCGCCACCGCAGACGGTGCTGCTGCAAAGATCGTTGTGGCTGTAAGCGCCAGCGCAAGCGCGCCTGCAATCCATTTCCTTTTCATATTTTCCCTCCTTTTATATCTTTTCCAAAGTGAACCGGTACAGAGCCTCTCTGTCCGTCTCCACCTGAGAATCTTCTTCAAGCCGCAGGATCATATCGTCATATTTCATTTCCCGGAGTTCCTGCTCTACCGCAGGGCGCGCCTCTTCCAGCTCCAGCTTATCCCCGCTTTCACCGACGATCCACTCCCTGCTCTCATAATGCTCCCTGATCTCTTCTTCTGTCAGGTCCATCCCTTCATTTTCCGTGTCATTGCAGTATCTTTCCTTAAAGCTGCTGATCTCATATTCCATAAAAAGGTCCAGCGTATATTCAGACAGCCCGTAGACCGCTTCCCCGGCCTCGATCTTTTCCTTCCGGGAGGCGTTCTCGTCCTCCAGCCTCCTCACAAGGGCCTCATACCCCGCGTCGTCGATATAGCCCTTTTCCTCTGCCAGCCCGTACACCGCATGGATATATTTCAGCCGCTCCACGGCCTCTTCAGCCAGCTTTTCACAGGGGACTTCACCTCCGTATTCCCCGGACCAGAAGCTGCCTTCCTCCTTCGCGCCGTATACGCCGGCAAAATACGCCGCCACATCATACCGGACGTCTTTTACAGCCTGCAGGTACTCCTCCTCGGAGATTTCGGTCCCGTTGATCCGCAGACGCAGGCGTTCCCCGCCCGCCGCCACGGATAAAATAATACCGGCGGCAGCCACAGAAGCCAGAAGGACAGCAGCAATAACAATAAAAAACTTGACTTTCCCAGTCTTTTTCATGTCAATATGCACAACCTTCCATACTTCTTAATTATAATCCTTGTGTATCTTTTTGGCTTGTATAATCTGAAACTGTTAATGGCATTTTTTGTATAATCAGGAACTGAGCAATTTACTTCTCCCTGTTCCCGTTCTATAATAATAACAGTGAGCGGCAGCTTCCATTCTGACACATGCAAAGGAGAGAAGAGAATGAAAAACGACACGACCGCAATCCCTTTTTATATCAATTCCATCGCGGGCGCTACAGTACAGCACAGGGCGGACCGGTACAGTTTCGGCAAACATCTGCACACCAGCATGGAGATCTATCTGATCCGTTCCGGGAGCTGCTCCATGGATATCGGAGGCACTACCATCCACTGTTCAAAGGGGGACTTTGTCATGATTTTCCCCAATGTGGTGCACTCTTTCTATCTGGATGGCAGCGATGAATGCACTTTCTGCCACATTCACTTTTTTACAGGGCTTTTCTCCCGGATCTTCCCCAGCGAGAATACGCCTGTCAACCTGATCCATGCCCTGCTGTTCGCCTCCCCCGCCTGCCACAGTCAGACTGCTGACAGCGAACTGGAAGCGCTCACAGAATCCATCATCCGCATGTATCAGTCCGGCGCCCATTCTCCCGCTGAGATCAACTCGCTCCTGCTCTGTCTGCTCATGCATGTTCTGCACCGCTCCGGTTCGGACGGTACGGTCCGCGCCCAGCCCGAGTTTCAGGAGAAGTATGTCTCCTTCGCCCTGAATTATATCGAAAACAATTACATGCATAAAATACTTCTGGAGGATATCGCAAAAGAAATGCACATATCCTCCAGATATCTCGGAAAGCTGTTCACGCGATACATGAACGTCTCTCCGGGCAACTATATCAATATTTACCGGATCAACCGGGCCATCGAGCTGATGGAGACTACCACCCTCACCCTGACCGAGATCTCCGGCAGGATCGGGCTGAAAGACTCCCAGCATTTTTCCAAACTGTTCTTTCATATCATCGGCATGACGCCGTCAGCCTACCGCAAGATGTTCCTGCAGGGCTGACCGCTTTTCCGCCGGTTCTGTGATCGTTATGCGAATGCCTTATGCGCGCCGCGGATCATCTGCCTTCCTGCACTTCCGCGAACTCTCTGCAGATCTCCTCCGAGGGCTCCGGCGTCAGCAGGGATACCGCGACAATGCACAGGCAGGAGAAGAGAAACGCCGGCAGCAGCTCATAGATATCCCACAGGCCGCCCAGCGGGCGCACGAGCAGGTTCCAGACGAAGACCATCACTCCGCCGCCGATCATCCCGGCGACTGCCCCCGCCCTTGTCGTCCTCTTCCAGAACAGGCTGAAGAGCATCAGCGGCCCGAAGGTCGCCCCGAAGCCCGCCCACGCAAAGCTTACGATCGTGAAGATCACACTGTTCTCATCCAGGGCGATGATGATCGCCACCACAGCGATCAGGAGGAGAGTGATCCTGGAAATATTCAGCACTTCCCTGTCAGACGCTTTCCTTCGGAACAGGCCCTGATAGATATTCTTCGCGAACGCAGAGGCAGCGATCAGAAGATAGGAATCCGACGAACTGATTGTCGCCGCCAGGATGCCCGCCATCACAAATCCAGCGATCAGCGGCGGGAGCAGGTTCGTGGACAGAAGAATGAATACATTCTCCGCCTCGGAAGACGTCGTGAGCGCCGTCGGGAACAGCGTGCGGCCCACGAGTCCGATAAACACCGCGATCATCAGGGAGATGACTACCCACACGACTGCAATGCGGCGGGAGCGGGTCAGCTCGTCCTCCCGGCGGATCGCCATAAAGCGCAGGAGCACCTGCGGCATCCCGAAATATCCGAGCCCCCATGCAAGAGCGGACGCCACGGGAAGGAATCCGTACACCGCCGCCTCGCCGAAGAGCGGCACTCCGTCCGCCGCCTGCTGTACGCCGTCCACGGTCTGGGGCGTGGCGATCCCGAAGAAATCAAGGAAGCCCGGGATCTCTTTTACATTGTCTATCACAGCGCCGAGCCCTCCCGCTGACGCCGTACCCACACAGACGATCACGCCGAGGGCGATGATCATCACCACTGCCTGCATGAAGTCCGAGGCGCTCTCCGCGAGGAACCCGCCGATGATCGTATAGACCAGCACAAAGACCGCGCCCACGATCATCATCGGGACGTAGGGCAGGTCAAACAGTGTGGAGAAGAGTTTGCCGCATGTCACAAGGCAGCTCGCCGCGTACACTGTAAAAAAGACCAGGATAAACACCGCTGAGATCGTCATAATCACTTTGCGCTTCTCATGGAAGCGGTTGGAAAAATATTCCGGCAGCGTAATGGCATTTCCCGCCTTCTCGCTGTACCGGCGAAGCCTTTTCGAAACAATCAGCCAGTTGATATATGTGCCCGCCGCCAGGCCGATCGCCGTCCACGCGGCGTCAGCGATCCCGCACCAGTACGCGACGCCCGGCAGGCCCATGAGCAGCCACCCGGACATATCCGACGCCTCCGCGCTCATGGCCGTCACCCAGGGGCCCAGGCTCCTGCCCCCGAGGAAATAAGCGTCTGAACTTTCGTTTGCCTTTCTGGCAAAAGTCACTCCCAAAATGATCACCACAGCCATATAGATGACCATAGCGACCAGAATCTGCAATGTATCTCCCATTCCTTATTATCCTTTCTGTTCTCCATACCTGCGGTACTTTTAATTGATTCCCTGCCGGATTTCATATGCAGTTGCGTCTCCCGTCTTTCCGGCACGATATGGAACTAATTATAAACAAATTATAAATTTTTGGCAATCATTTTCTTCTTCTGAACAGCCACACTTGCGGTGTCAGTTTTTGACCGCCATATTTATACCCAACTGTTCGGGAGTTTACAGCATCTTATATATCTCCGGGAAGACTTCCACGCTCCGCTTCAGTATCCCTTTCATAAACGCGATGGCGATCCCGTAATTCGTCACAGGAACTCCCTGGTCCTCCGCGCATTTCAGCCGGTACTTCATTTCCCGCTCATTCAGCATACATCCGCCGCAGTGGATGATCATCTTATACTTTGTCAGTTCATCCGGGAATTCCGTGCCTGACGTTGTCTCAATGCGGATCTCTTTTCCTGTGTATTCCCGGATCCAGCGCGGCAGCTTCACTGTCCCGATATCGTCGCACTGCCGGTGATGGGTGCAGCCCTCGCTGATCAGGATCACATCGCCGTCCTCTGCTGTATCCAGCGCGGTCACTCCTTTCACTACTGTGTCCAGGTCACCCTTGTATCTGGCGAAAAGGATGGAAAATGATGTGAGCAGGATATCCTCCGGCGTATCCGCGGCCACTTTCTCAAATGCCTGGCTGTCCGTGATGACCAGCTTCGGCTTTTCCCGGAACTGCCCCAGTACATTTTTCAGTTCCGTCTCTTTCACCACAACGGACACCGCATCCGCCTCCAGTATATCCCGGATCGTCTGCTGCTGGGGGAGGATCAGCCTGCCCTTCGGGGCGGCCTTGTCGATCGGCACGACCAGCACCGCCATGTCCGAAGGAGCTAAAAGATCCCTTACAATATATCTCTCTGGCTCTTCCGTCCTGGCCGCTGAGGCGATCAGCTCCTTCAGCTCTCCGATCCCCTCGCCTGTCGCCGCGCTCACGCAGATCACCCGGCCTGTATCCTCCGCAGAATCTTCGCTGCCGCTCTTCCCGTTTTCTCCGCTTTCTCCGCCGCTGCCGGTTTTCTCCCGGCACAGCTCCTCCACTGTCTTTTTCAGGGCAGCTTCTTCCGCCGCTTCCTTTTTATTTACCGCGATGACACAGGGGATCTTCTTTTCCCTGATCCGTTCCAGAAGCGCCATATCCTCAGGCGTGACGCCGACCGTCCCGTCTATGACGAGCACTGCCGCATCCGTCTTGTTGAGCACCTGATAGCTCTTCCTTACCCGGAGCGCTCCAAGCTCCCCCTCGTCGTCGATGCCCGGCGTGTCCATCATCACAACCGGCCCCAGCGGCAGAAGCTCCATCGATTTGTATACCGGGTCCGTGGTCGTCCCTCTCACTTCCGAGACCACTGCGATATCCTGCCCTGTGACCGCATTCATTACGCTTGATTTTCCTGCATTTCTCCTGCCGAAGAATCCGATGTGCACTCTCTCAGCGGCAGGCGTCTGATTCAAACTCATAATTCATCCCTCCATGAAATCTTCTGTCTCTCTGTAAACGAAAACAGGGAGCAAGATTCCTCCTGCCCCCTTGCAAAATACTATTTTACCACAAGTCTGTGGAAATTTTTCTTACCTTTTTTCAGGATCACACCTTCCCCTGAAAATACCTCCTTTGCAAACACTGCTTTGATGTCCGTCACTTTCTCTCCGTCCACGGCAGTGCCGCCCTGCTGCACCGCGCGTCTTGCCTCTGACTTTGACGGGACAAGTCCGCTGCGCACGAGCATGGTGAGGATATCGATCTTCCCCTCTTCAAAATCTCCGTCCGCGAGCTCTGTCGTCGGCATCTCCGCCGCATTGCCCGTGCTGAACAGGGCGCGGGCGCTCTCCTGCGCCTGCTTTGCTTCTTCCTCTCCGTGTACCAGCTTTGTCAGTTCATATGCAAGGATTTCTTTGGCAGTATTGAGCTGGGCGCCTTCCCAGGAATCCATCTTATCGATCTCTTCAAGGGGCAGGAAGGTCAGCATGCGGATGCATTTCAGCACGTCCGCGTCCGCCACATTCCGCCAGTACTGGTAGAACTCAAACGGCGACGTCTTATTCGGGTCCAGCCAGACCGCGCCGGACTGTGTCTTTCCCATCTTCTTGCCCTCTGAGTTGAGCAGGAGGGTGATGGTCATAGCCCCTGCGTCTTTCCCCAGCTTGCGGCGGATCAGCTCTGTACCCGCCAGCATGTTGCTCCACTGGTCATCCCCTCCGAACTGGAGATTGCAGCCGTATTTCTGGAACAGTGCGTAGAAATCATACGCCTGCATGATCATGTAGTTAAACTCAAGGAAGCTTAAGCCTTTTTCCATTCTCTGCCTGTAGCACTCTGCCGTGAGCATCCTGTTCACAGAGAAATGCGGTCCCACTTCCCGCAGGAGCTCCACATAATTCAGATCCAGCAGCCAGTCCGCATTGTTGACCATAAGAGCCTTGCCATCAGAAAAATCGATAAACTTGCTCATCTGCTCCTTAAAGCAGTCACAGTTGTGGCAGATCTGCTCCGGGGTCATCATGCTGCGCATATCTGTGCGCCCGGACGGATCGCCGATATAGCCTGTCCCTCCGCCGATCAGGGCGATCGGTTTGTTCCCCGCCTCCTGGAGGCGCTTCATCAGGCACAGCGCCATGAAGTGCCCTACATGGAGACTGTCCGCCGTGGGGTCAAAGCCGATATAAAATACAGCCTTCCCGCTATTCACCAACTCGCGGATGCCTTCCTCGTCCGTCACCTGGGCGATCAGCCCTCTTGCCTGCAGTTCTTCATAGATTCCCATCTTTCTTCTCCTTTTTCTCTGATTCCTCTTACATCGGGATGTATTTTGCATCAGGATGCAATTCTTACACACAGCGCCGGCAAGTGATCCCGCAGACAAAAAAACGTCCTTATTGCTCTCACAATAAGGACGGATCTTTCCGTGGTACCACCTTAATTCACCAGAAGCCTGCTGAAGCGCTCCCGGTCTTATTCAGCACAATAACGCGCGCCACTCCGCCGCAGCCTACTCATCGCCCTGCCCTTCAGTCTCTTACGGCCATTTTCAGCGCGGAGCTCCGGGATGTATTCACTGATACCGTATCACGCGCCTCTCATCAGCCGGCAGCTTTCTGTTTTCACGGTTGTCTGCTACTTCTTCCCTTCACAGCCTGTATCGTATGAGGCAATCTTAGCCCATCGTTTTGTATTTGTCAAGCGCTTTTTCGCGGCAAATCACGCCGCCCTGTTCCGGCGTTCCTGTTTTGTCCGCGATCTGGCGCGCCAGGTCGTTTGCAGCCTTCAGCGCCCGTGCTGTCTCCCTGTGCGCCAGCATCCTCTGCTCTTCATCCGCCGGGACCGCCGCTCCTGCATACATCGTCTTCTCCGGTCTCCGGAGATTTTCCACGACCGCCCTGTAGACTTCCTTCTGCTCCTCTGTAATTCTGTCAGAGGAGAGAAGATATTTTGCCTTGCACGCGTCGCGCACGCCCTGTCTGAACAGCTCCAGGCGCGGGGTGCTGTACACTGTGCTCTCCGCTGTATCTTCCGCGCCTCTTTCCGCCGGATACATATACCATCCGTCTCCCGGCTCCCAGTAACGGTATGTGGCGTCCCCGAACATATCATACAGGTAGTTGTCCCATGCCCAGCGCAGGAAACCGTCCGTCCCAAGAGTCAGAGAGTACCATGCCGTCCAGTAATTGTCCCCCGGATCACTGATCATGAAACTGCCCGGATAATTGCCCGTACATGTGTAGTATGTCGTCTTTAAGCCCTGCGCCCTGCGCTCCGCCGCCGCTTCCTTCATCAGTTCCACATCGCCTGCATTGTCCAGGTTGATGGAAATGTCGTCCACCCTCTTTAAAAACTCTCTCTCATGCAGGGATTCCGCATTCATTGCAGAGGAGATCTTAAATCTCTTCCCGTCCCCGTTTGTCACGGATTCGATCACAT
Source organism: uncultured Mediterraneibacter sp. (assembly GCA_944376695.1). Classification (GTDB taxonomy): domain Bacteria; phylum Bacillota; class Clostridia; order Lachnospirales; family Lachnospiraceae; genus Mediterraneibacter. The sequence goes on from CALWDM010000023.1 coordinate 17,462, forward strand.
CGACCGCTGGTTTGAGCAGGTCCAGGCCGCGCTCATCCATAGAAATGTACGTAATGTCAAACCATCCCATTTCTTCGGAATGTTTCATGAAATCTGTAAGGAATATCGTCCACATCTCCCTGAATGCGTCCGTTCCCGGGAGAAAGACTTCTTTCTTTGTCTTACCTGACGCTTCGTCACAGTAAGCGATCTGGTTATTCCACGGCACAATGCTGTAGCATTTGATCTGTCCCTCTCCGTTTGCCGGATCCAGGATCCCCATCTCGATCTGGAAGCTGATCCATTTGTCATACCAGTCATAATCAAACTCCCATGTTCCGTCCTCTTTCTTTGTCCACCGGACCATAGACGGGTCGCCGTAGAAGGACTGATGGTTCCACGCCTCTTCCACGATATTTGCGGCGACGTCGCGGCCGCCCAGCTCTCTGTACGCCTGCATGGAATCTTTCATCAGAGCAAAATGCTCCTCTGTAAAGTAGAAAGCTTCCGCGCTTTCATTGCAGATCCCCGTTCTGTTTCCATCTGCATCCACGCTCTCTTCCAGGCCAAGATAATAGTTTGCCACTGAGAATGGATGCTGCCAGATCTGTACTTCATACCCCACATCCCGCGCTGTCGGCTGTACCAGATTGATGACCTCAACCGTATATGTCAGCTCAAACGCCTGATCCAGTTCATCCGCTGTCACCCTCACCGTTCCGGTATATGTGCCCGCCGCAGTGTCCCCGGGGACAGCGATCTGCACCCACGCGAACCGGACGTCATTTGCCTTCATATCTATTGCGCCGCCTTTATAGATGATATCCGGGTACTTCTTTTTTTGTCCCGCGGCATTTCTTCCTTCATTCGCCGTGACTTCCTTCAGCCATCTGATATCAATACTGTCTTTTGAAAGCGTCCTTCCGTCCTCTGTCTGAAGATCAGACGCTGTCACCTGTACGTTGTGCACGTCTTGATTTGCAGCAATCACGATCCTGGAGTTGAGCTCATCCGCCTTCCATGCGGTTCCGCTGAATATGCTTCCGCTGCCGTCCCTGAGCGAATCATAATCTTCCCCCATGTCCAGGAGCTTCTCATCTCCCACATATGCGTTCATAACCGCCAGAGCGGGTCCCGCTGTGCCCTCTGCGTACGCGGCTCCCGCCTCATCTGCTGCCGGCTTTGCAGTCCCGCCTGTTCTCTCCGCGATAGCTTCTGACGCTGCGAGAGACATTTTCACAACACTGGCTTCTCTCACCTTTTCCGCCGCCGTGTGCCAGATCTCAAATTCACTGAGACCGGGGAGGCCCATAGGAACCCCCTCCCGCCGGAATTCCATCCGGCTGTCCACAACCTTTTTCCCAGACATATGGAACGATCGTACTCCGGTATACTCCGCCAGCTTCCCGATCACATCCGGCTCTATCCCGGCTCCTGCCAGTATATCCAGGCGCCCTCTGGCCCTGTCCGCAAGCTGCCTGAGAAGTTCCCTTCCCTCCCAGGCGGAACTCTTCTGCCCGCTCGTAAGGATAGTATCGATCCCGAGTGAAACACACTGCTCCAACGCCTCAAAAGGATCCCTGCATACGTCAAACGCCCGGTGCATGGTAACGCCGATTCCTCCGGCAGCCTTCACAAGCTCCTCCATCTGCTCCATATTCATCGTCCCGTCCGGATCCAGGATGCCGATAACCACACCGTCGGCCCCCAGGTCACGGAACATCTCCACCTCGTCCCTGAGTACACTGAATTCATATCCGTCATAACAAAAGTCTCCGAAACGCGGGCGCAGCAGCACCCTTACCTTTATATCCGTATTCCGCCTGACCTCCCGGAACAAAGCCGGCGACGGAGAAAGCCCGCCAATAACCAGCCCCGAACAAAGTTCGATCCTGTCCGCACCGCCCTCCTGGGCAGCAATTGCAGACTGGACACTGTCCGCACAGACCTCAAGTAAAAAAGACATAGCTGCTCCTTTCAGAATATTCTGACGATATTGGCAAAAGGGGTCAGACCCCTCTTAAGAGGGGTCTGACCCCTTTTGCTTCCATTTTCAGACTACTCTCCAAATTATCTCGGAATCTTAGACAACGCAGCGCTGTCTCCTACAATTACAACATCATTGTGCAGCTGAAGTATCGACGCCGGGACTTCCGGCGTTACCGGACCGAAGAACGCCTTTGCCACGATATCTGCCTTTGCCTCTCCGTTTACGATGAGAAGGATTTTCTTTGCTTTCATGATCGTTCCGATCCCCATTGTATACGCCTGTCTCGGCACGTCATCCGCAGAGGCGAAAAATCTCTTATTCGCCTCGATCGTACTCTCTGTCAGGTCTACGCAGTGCGTCGTCTGCGCAAAGGAGCTGTCCGGCTCGTTGAATCCGATATGTCCGTTGTGTCCCAGCCCGAGGAGCTGGATATCGACGCCGCCCATAGACTCGATCAGCGCTTCATATCTTGCGCACTCCTTATCCGCGTCCGGCTCTGTGCCGTCCGGCACATTTGTGTTCTCCGGTTTAATATTCACACGGTCAAACAGATGCTCATGCATGAAATAATAGTAGCTCTGGTCATTGTCACGGGTCAGCCCTCTGTACTCGTCCAGGTTGACTGTCTTTACTTCCGAAAAATCAAGATCTCCTTTTTCATACCATTCTACGAGCTGGTCATATGTCCCGACCGGCGTGGAACCCGTAGCCAGACCAAGCACACAGTCCGGCTTCAGGATCACCTGCGCGGAAAGGATATTCGCGGCTTTCCTGCTCATTTCCTGATAGTCTTTTGCTTCATAGATCTTCATCATATTCTCTTCCTCCTCAAATCATATATTCGCCGCGGAAGGCACGCAGGACAGATAAAAAACCAGATTTCCGAAGCATAAAGTCAGACCTTATTACTTGAAAATCTGGTTTTGTCTTCCCTCGTAACATCCCAGTGATATTATTAAAATTATAGTAACAATCCATTGGATAAATGTCAAGAAGAACAAATCTTTCTCCCTGTGTTCTCCCCGATGCTCTCCCCTGTGTTTTCTCCGCTGTCCGGCGCAGTCTCCCCATACTCTATCCCCACCAGAGTCAGCCCCTGGGGCGGGGCCGTCACCCCTGCCTTCGTCCGGTCCTTCTCCTCCAGCATCCGTTCCACTTCCCCGGGTTCAAAATATCCTCTTCCCACGCCCGCCAGCGTGCCTGCGATGATGCGGACCATATTGTAAAGGAATCCGTTTCCCCGGACCCGGATCGTAAACAAGTCTCCCGACTGCTCCACCTCCAGTTCATAAATGGTCCGCACAGTGTCCTCCACCGTAGTCTGCGCGCTGCAAAAACTCTTAAAATCATGGGTGCCCTTCAGATAATCCGCAGCCCGGCGCATCCGTTCCAGACTGAGCGGAAAAGGGACAAAATAAGTATCCCTGCGCCTCACCGGATCGGGGAACTCCCTGTTCAGTATCCGGTACTCATAAGTCTTCACAGACACGCACTTCCTCGGATGCCATCCCGCCGGTACCTCCTCGGATCTCACCACTACTACATCTTCCGGAAGCAGCGCGTTTACCGCATAGGCGATCCTCTCTGCCGGTATCCTGGTATCAGTATCAAACACAGCCACATTTCCACGGGCATGGACGCCCGCGTCCGTGCGGCTCGCCCCGGTCACAGTGATCTTCTCCCCGGTCAGCCGGGACAGCGCCTGATTGAGCACTTCTTCCACTGTCACGCCGTTTTTCTGGATCTGCCATCCGCAGTAATCCGTGCCGTCATAGGCAACTGTCAGTTTGATCCTCCTCGTGATCCCCTTCTTGATCCCCTTCTTGATACCCTTCATAACACCCTCCATTTTCTCTGTGTATAAAACATGAGATGCGATAGCTCCGCAGCTCCGGACCACGCATCTCAGACAACGCTCTGGCTGTTCATCAGAATATCCATAATTTAAAATCTGCAAATCTTCCTGCCGCGAAAGCAGCCGCCACATAGACCACGGTGATAATATAAGTCATCCTGTCCCGCGCTTTATATTTCAGCGGCTTCATCTTCGTGCGCCCCTCTCCGCCATGATAGCATCTCGCCTCCATGGCCATCGCCAGGTCATTTGCCCGGCGGAATGCGGAGACAAACAGCGGTACAAGAATGGGGATCATCGCCTTCGCCCTCTGGATGATATTCCCGCTCTCAAAATCCGCTCCCCTTGCCATCTGGGCCTTCATGATCTTGTCCGTCTCCTCCAGAAGAATCGGGATGAACCGGAGAGCGATGGACATCATCATCGCCACCTCATGCACCGGGATATTAACTTTATTCAGCGGATGGAGAAGTTTTTCCATCCCGTCGGTCAGCCCGTTGGGCGAAGTCGTAAACGTCATGATCGAAGAACCCGCCACCAGGTACATCAGTCTCACAGCCATGAAAACAGAGGTCCGCAGTCCGTTTTCCGTGATCGTAAAGATCCAGAAATGCACCAGCCTTCCCCCCCCCTGGGTGAGGAACAGATTCATTGCCACAGTGAACAGCAGCAGAATAACTATGGGTTTCAACCCTTTCACTATGTATTTCAGAGGTACTTCTGACAGCCGAATGACCGCGCCAAGAAAGACCGTCGCGATCACATATCCGGCCAGGCTGTTCTGGATAAACAAAGACACAAGAAAAAGCAGGGTGCATACGATCTTCACCCTGGGGTCCAGTCTGTGTATCCTGCTCTCTGCCGGGTAATACTGCCCGATCGTGATATCTCTTATCATGACAAGCTCCTCATTATCTCATCCGCCGCCTCTTCGATCGTCGTAGCGTCCGGCGAGAGGTCAAAGCCCCTCTCCTTTAAGTCATGCATCACGTAAGTCACCTGCGGCGCCGCCAGACCTACCTTCTCCAGCTCTTTACAGTGACGGAACACCTCCCGGGGAGCGCCGTCCAGCATCTTCTCCCCCCGGTTCATCACAATAATGCGCTCTACATATCTCGCCACATCTTCCATACTGTGGGACACAAGGATGACCGTCATCCCGGTCTCCTTATGGAGCCTCTCAACCTGGTCCAGGATCTCGTCCCGCCCCTTCGGGTCCAGTCCTGCCGTCGGCTCGTCCAGCACAAGCACCTTCGGGCGCATGGCCAGGACTCCGGCGATCGCCACGCGGCGTTTCTGCCCTCCGGACAGCTCAAAGGGCGACTGTCTGTAATACTTCTCAGGGAATCCCACCAGAGCCAGTGCCTCTTTTGCCCGCTCTTCGCACTCTTCCTGAGTAAGTCCCTGATTCTTCGGCCCAAAGCACACATCGCTCAGGACATCCACCTCAAAAAGCTGATGCTCCGGGTACTGAAAGACCAGGCCGACCTGGCTGCGCAGCCAGCGCATGTCATACCCCTCTTCGTAAATATTCTTCCCTTCGTACAGGAGCCTGCCCGAAGCCGCCCTGACAAGCCCGTTCAGGTGCTGGATCAGAGTGGACTTCCCGGAGCCTGTATGCCCGATGATCCCCACAAACTGTCCCTGGGGAATCACAAGACTCACATCCTTAAGCGCCTGTTTCTCATAGGCAGTCCCAGGGCTGTATACATAATTGATATGTTCTAACGCAATCGACATAATGCCTCCACCAGTTCTTCTCTCCGCAGGATCCCCCCCGGAATCTCCAGTCCCCGTCTCCGCAGCTCCTCCGCCAGCATCGTCACCTGGGGCACATCCATCCGGTACGATTTCAGCTCCTCCACCCTGCTGAAGATCTCCCTGGGCGTGCCATGCATAACAATATGCCCGCCGTCCATGACAAACACCTGATCCGCGTCAATGACCTCTTCCATATAATGTGTGATCAGGATCACTGTGACCTTCTTCTCTTTCCTCAGCTTCTCCACCGCGCGGATGACCTCTTTCCTTCCATTTGGGTCCAGCATCGCCGTGGGCTCGTCCAGCACGATGCACTTCGGCTCCATGGCGATCACTCCCGCGATGGCCACGCGCTGCTTCTGCCCGCCGGAGAGTTTGTTCGGAGACGCCTTGCGGTACTCGATCATTCCCACAGAGCGCAGGCTGTCCTCCACCCGCTTCCAGATCTCTTCCGTAGGCACACCCAGATTCTCCGGGCCAAAACCCACATCCTCTTCCACCACAGTCCCGATGATCTGATTGTCCGGATTCTGAAAGACCATGCCCGCAGTCTGCCGCACATTCCACAGCTCTGCCGGGTCTTTCGTGTCCCGTCCGTCCACCCACATCGTTCCGCCTGTCGGCACGAGGATCGCGTTCATATGCTTCGCCAGCGTGGACTTGCCGGAGCCGTTGTGACCAAGCACCGCAACAAAAGAGCCCTGGGGAATATCGATATCCACGCCGTCGATCGCGCGGTTGGTACCCACAATATTTCCGTCTTCGTCGCGCCTGTCATATTCATAGATCAGTTTCTCTGCGTGGATCATTTCCATCGGCTCTTCTGTCCTCCATTCACGGTCTGCGGCTGCCGGCATATCCGATCTGTCCGCCCGGCAGTCCCGGCCCATATGGTCTCTATTTTACGGCATGAATCTGTATTTTGCAAGCCCCGTCCTTTTCCCGGTGTTTTCCCCTGCAGCTTCGCTGATCCCGGCCGATTTCCGGGCGCTTCCCTATTCCTCTGCCGCCTCCCCGCCGTCTTTTATATAATCTTCTACAGTATCCCTGGTGATCTTCCAGTGAGACAGATAAATACATCTTTCCTTTTCAAAATCGATCTCCTGCATCCCCTCGCCGGTGGCGATCGCCACAGCCAGCCGGACCATCGCTTCTGCCTGTCCTTCTTTGTCATTGTATACTGTGCCGCGCATATCCAAATCCAAAACAGCCTGGAGTCCCACATCCGTGCCGTCGATTCCGAAGATCACCGGAGCTTCCTCCCGGGCAACCTCCAGATTTTTATATGCGTCGATCGCGCCAAGCGCCATATCGTCATTATTGGCCAGTACAAGCTCGATCTCGTCGTGATACTGGCTGGCCATCTGTTCCATACGGTTTTGAGCCTGGGCGCGGTTCCAGTTGGCGATCTGATAGCTCAGCTTCTCCAGCTCAACTCCGCTGTTCCTCAGCGCGTCAACCGCGTTTTCCGTGCGGATGATCGCATCCTGATGTCCCGCCTCACCCTCCAGGATCACATACTGGATCTTTCCATCTTTATTGCGGTCTATGGAATCGTCAGACAGGATCGCTTCCGCGGCGAGCTCCCCCTGCATGACGCCCGCCTGCTCCGCATACGCGCCCACATAATAAAGCCTCTCCCACTGCATCAGATCTTCCGCTACAGGCTCCCGGTTAAAAAAGATGATGGGGACATCATTATCCCTTGCAAGATCGATGATCTCCGACGGATCGGCGCGGTCCACCAGATTCACGCACAGCAGGCCGCATCCCGCGTCAATCAATTCCTTGACCTGGTCATTCTGGGTCCTCTGCGACCCTGCCGCGTCGCGGATCGTCACCGTCACCTCCATCCCGTCCTCCTCCAGCTCCCCCAGCTGCTCCCGGAAGCTTTCCAGCAGGCCGTTCAGGAAGGTATCGCTCTGATTATAATATGTCACTCCGATATGGAGCTTCTCCGAAACCACCGCCGACCTGTCTGAACAGGCGCCCAGGAACTGCGCTGCCATACACAGCGCCAAAACTGGCAGAAACATTTTCTTTAATCTCATATGACACCTCCGGTTTCCTGCCTCCCTTCCGCATGAAAGGCGGCCGCTACTGGCTCATGGTAAAAAGTATCTCCTGATTTTCTTTTGTGAACAATTCCTCCTGGCGGATCGCCGTATATGAGACGGTTCTGTCCCGCATCCGGTAGAAAAGCTCTCTCAGCTGGCTGGCAGCCTCTGTCAGGCTCTGATACCCTACGTTAAATTCGTCTGGCACGATAAGGCACTCCACAGCCCCCGTATCCAGATAATATGCCGCCTCCGTGGAATGCCCGATCCCGTATACCCTGGCTCCCTGCAGATCATTGGAGGAAGAATACGCTCCCGCCGCCGTCAGGCTGGCGTCATCAAGGGCGGCCACACAGTCTGCCTCCGGCTGCGCGGTCATGTCTGCCGGCCATTCTCCGGAAGCGCCGGTTTCCACACTCCAGATAACGGATGCTCCGGCCTTTTTCACCGTATCCTGAAAGCCCTGTTTTCTGTCAAGGACCGCCTGCGAAGCCGTACTCTCCAGCAAAATCCCCAGCTTCTTTCCCTCCAGATTTCCCCCGTTGTCCTCCAGCAGTTCCTCCGCAAGCGCCGTCCCCATGCCATAGTTATCCGGCGCCACAGCCGGAAGGTCCGAAACGCCGTCTTCTTCAGGCGCATACCCTATGAGCATGACCGGAAGCTTCCGCTCCAGCTTCAGGAGCATTTCCTCCGCCCCGGGGAGCGGCTGCACGATGACAGAGTCCGCTCCGTTATCGATCTCCGTCTGGATCAGCCGCTGCTGTTCCTCCACCGTAAGCTCCTCCCCGGTACTTACGAAAAACAGCTCCACCCCGTTATCCTCCGCCGCCATTCTCAATCCGTACTTGAAGGCCGACCACTGTGTATCGTCAGAATCCGCAACGATCACGGAGAGCTGATCCAGGTTTCTCCCCCTCCGCTCCCACAACATGGTGATCGCTACAAGACACACCAAAACAGCCAGTACAGCCTCTGTGATTATAAATATTTTACTGCCTTTTTTCATCCCTGTTTCTCCTGTGTCCCCGTATCCTGTGTCCCCTCTCTGCCCCAGATGCGTCCCTGTTCCAGGAGCTTCCGGTTTTCCTCCGTATACGGGATCGCGGGGACGCGGATCGAGACAGTCGTTCCCTCATCCGGCTCGCTTTTTATCTGAAGTCCGTACTCTTTCCCAAAAAGGATCTGTATCCGGTTATTCACATTTACAAGACCTACTCCCGAACCGTGCTTATGGCTCCGGCTTCTGCCTGTGAGCACAAGGCTGCCCTGCTCTTCGGACATGCCAAAGCCGTTGTCTGACACGGAGAGGAGGACCGTCCCGTTCTCTTCCCTTCCGGTCACGCGGATCTCCCCGCTGTCATCCATACCCTCTACGCCATAGTTGATCGCATTTTCCAGAAGCGGCTGCAGGACCAGCTTTACGATACAGTACGAATACACCGCCGGATCGATGTCAAAAACAACCGAAAAAGTATTTTTGTAGCGGATCATCTGGATGTTCATATAGCTCTGCGCGTGCTGCAGCTCATCCCTGATACTGATGACAGTGCGTCCTTTGGAAAGGCTGATCCGAAAAAGCTTTGCCAGCTGTGAGATCATAAATACCGCCTCGTCGTTGCGCTCCCCTTCGACCATCCATGTAATAGATTCCAGAGCGTTATAGAGAAAATGAGGGTTGATCTGGCTCTGAAGCGCTTCAAACTCACTCTTTCTCCGCTCATTCTGCTCCAGCACGATCTTTTTCATCAGTGTGTCGATCTGCTCATAGGAATTCTGAATGGACAATCCCAGATGTCTGATCTCCGATGAGCCTCCGATATAAATCTCCGGAGTCTCCCCCGCCTCATATTCTTTGACTGAATCATTCAGCTTCAGGATCGGGCTGGAAATCCTGAGCGCTACCACGCGGTTAATGAGCGCCAGCATCATCGCCATAAGCAGGATAATCAGAATGATAAAATAGCGGATGTTGATCGTCCCCGCGCTCAAGGCATCGTAGGGGAGCACACCGACCAGCTTCCAGCCGGTATAGCTGATCGTATTGACAATCACCTTTCTCTGTTCCCCCTGGAATGTCAGGTCATACACCCCGTCTTTGTATTTTGCCACCGCCTCGCTGTCCTCACTGATGATACCGTCGCTGATCTGTATCTGCTGGGGATGATAGATGATTTCTCCCTTACTGTCACACAGATAATAGTACTGCCCGTTATCTGCAGTATTGATCTGGTTCATCATGCGGGAAATGGCAGAATAATCCATATCCACCAGCAGCACCCCAAGCTGGGAAACCCCATTGTCCGTCAGCTCCACCGCACGGCTCAGAGAGATCACCCAATAATACCGATGCGTGCCGTCGTCAAACAGGTTCTGGATATGAGGGGTAGAAAAATGCATATTCTCCATCTCCTCCATCGCCTGCTTATACCAGTCCTGCTCCACTACGCCGGGGGCCTCCTTCTGCGCGGCGACAGGCTCTGCAGCCATCAGGCTTCCATAATCATTGTAAATGGCAATGCTCTGCAGATTATCTCTGTTCGCCTCATACAGCAGGTTCATCTTTGTCTGGATTTCCTGATCCCGGGCAGACAGGTCATTCTCTTTTATGACATTATAATACGCGGCGTCCGATATCTGTCTCATGCTGACCAGGTAATCCTCCAGAGTCTCCCCGGTCTGTTCCATCAGCATTCCGGTGCTCTGGACCATCGCTTCCCGCGATATAGTAGAAAATCTGATGTACAGCACAATACCCAGTATCAGCATGATAGAGACTGATATCACAGTAAATGCCGCAATGATCGTAGACTGTATGCCGCTCGGTCTCAGCCTTTCCAAACAGCTTAACTTCTTATCTCTCCCCATCCGTGTGCTCCGCTCTGTACTTTGACGGCGACACCCCGAACTGTCTCTTAAATACATAGCTGAAATAGTTCGGATCCGCGTAGCCTACCTGCTTTGCTATAATATAATTCTTTTCATTCGTCTCGATCAGCAGACGGGAAGCCTGCTCCATGCGGTAATCCGTAAGATATCCGATAAAAGACTTCCCGGTCTCCTTCTTAAAAATCGTAGAGAAGTAAGAATTGGATACGTTCAAAGCGCTGCACACGCTATCCAGCGACAGCGTGTCATCCGCATAATTATTGCGCACATACTCCTGACCTTTAATTACAAACGACTGGGTGGATCTGCTCCGGGCATTGATCAGACTGATGCGGAAAGCCTGGCTGATCTCCAGAAGCCAGTTTCGCAGAGCTTTCGGCTCCAGGTCGAGAAGGCTGCTGTACAGATCCTTCATATCTGCTGGGAAATTCCCATCCGCTATGCCGTTATTGACGGAAAACCGGTAAAGCGCGCCGGTCATCTCAATGACTGCGATGTGGTGATACTGGAGTGATTTTTCCGGGAATACCACCTTCTTCATATATTTATCTACCGCCTCAGTCACATTCTCCTCGGTCCCCAGACGAATCGCCTTAAACAGCGCGTTGAGTTCATTGTCCGGGGCTGTGGCCTCCCCCTTCTCCCGGGGCGCGATCTCCCTGATGTTGACTGCTCTGCACGCCCCGTAGATCACGCGATAGGACACCGCCTCCCTGGCAGTGCTGTAAGACTGCGGCAGATCCATGATATTCTCGCAGATCTGCCCCACTCCGACAGTAACCACCGCGCCGATGATCTTCCTGGCATACTTGCAGAAGCGGTCGCACTCGTCAGTCAGTTCTGAAAGCATATCCAGATTCTCCAGCCGGGCGATCATGACCGTATTCCCAAGATAGGAAAAGCTTTTCGTGTCCCACCGTGCGCCGAGACGCTCCTCAGCCTGCTTCCTGACAGACGTGGCCATCAGAAGCGGATTCATATTCTCCGGCACCTGCGTAGAAGAAGTATGTATGACGATACAGCAGAAATACGGTCCGGCAAAGGAGATCTGACAGTCTGACAGATACGCCTCCAGCTCCTCCTCCTGTATCCGCCCCTCGATCAGCATAGAATAAAAGTTTGCCTGCAGTAAGGGCAGGGACTCCATATAATACTTCTGCAGTATCTGCACGCTTCTCTTTTCACTGATCTCCTGGTCCAGCCTGATTTTCAGCGTTGTAAAAACATTGGTCAGCTCTGTGGCATTGACCGGCTTTAAGATATAGTCCGCGATTTCAAGATGGATCGCCTCTTTCGCATACTCGAACTCATCAAATCCGGTAAACAGCAAAATCTTTGTGGCAGGATATTCCACCCTGATCCTGTGTGAGAGCTCCAGCCCGTCCATGTAGGGCATCCTGATATCTGTCATAACCACATCCGGCTGGTATTCCTCTACCATCTCCAGCGCCTTTATCCCATTGTTGGCATATCCAATGACAGAAAAACCGAGACTCTCCCAGTTGAGCTTCTTCATGATCACACGGATCACTTCTTCTTCATCGTCTGCCAAAAGTACTGTATATAAATTCATATTTTATCTCCGCAGCTAATTTTCTCAAATCATTATATCAAACAGATAAACCCCTGTAAATGAGAAGAACCGGATTGACATCCGGCTCTGTTCCCATTTTTAAATTTCCCCATTTTGTCACGGTCCTGCCCGCACTGTACTCTTCTGTCCCCGGAGCCGTACCGATTACTTTTTCTGAACATACTTCAGGCAGTCCAGCGTTACCGCTACGAGGATGATGATACCTGAGAATACGAACTGAAGGTTTGTATCTATGCCAAGTATCGTCAGAGAATATGTCAGCGCTGTAAAGATAAACACGCCGACAACCACGCCTGATATCTTACCGATACCACCCGTGAAGGATACGCCGCCCACAACGCAGGCCGCGATCGCATCCATCTCCCAGCCCTGCCCGTAAGCTGCAGAGCCGGAGCCTACCATTCTGAGGCATTCCAGCCAGGAACCGAATCCATACAGGATACCCGCCAGAACAAACGCCCCCACTGTCACAGCGAATACAGAAATACCGGAAACGGACGCCGCCTCCGCATTCCCTCCGACAGCATACAGGTTTTTACCAAATGTCGTCTTGTTCCAGATAAACCATACGATCACGATCGCCGCGATCGCCCAGAGGATGATCGTCGGGAATGTCCCGATCTTCGGGATGACCATGCCCGGGATCGAAGGTTCGATAGCGCCGAAGGATACACCCTTTGTAGCATATGTAATAAGTCCGAAGATCACAAGCATGTTCGCCATAGTCGAGATGAACGGATGCATCTTGAACCTGGCGGTAAAGAACCCTGCGATCGTCGTAAAGAACGTACATAAAAGAACGCACATCACAAGCGCGAGGATCACTCTTCCGACAACCGGCACTGACGTAAAGTCAAAAACGTGTCCAAACACCCCGCCTGTATTCACTCCCTGATGCATGATGATCGTCGCTGTCGTCATACCCATACCGACCATACGCCCGATGGACAGGTCCGTGCCCGCAAGAAGAATGAGCGCCGCGACGCCAAGCGCGAGGAACATTCGGGGCGAAGCCTGCTGCAGAATATTCAGTACATTGTTATATGTCAGCAGCGGCGATCCCTTCACGATCGGCGTAATGATACAAAGAGCGATGAAGATCAGGATGATCGCGATATACAGACCATTGCGCAGGAGAAATTCCCTGCGGTTGAACGTATATTTATAGTTCTCCCATCTCTGTGCCGCTGACTCCGCAAAGGTGAACCTGGACATGCGGAGCAGGTCGATCAGATGATATTTCCAGGCAAAGGCGGCGTGCTGTCTGTCTTTGATCTCCTGGAAATCTTTCTGCAGCTCCAGCTTCGCGTCGAACAGACGGTTTTTATAAACATATTTCTCGTCCCTGATCTCCTGCTGGTCAGAAAGCTTTGACAGATTCTGCTGATGCTCTTTGTGCAGTTCCTCCACTTTTTTCTGATACTTCTCTTTTGCGGCTGCCTTTTCCTGCGCGCAGCTCTCTTTTACCTTCTGGAAGTATTCACTGTCAAAGTGTGCTTTAATATAACTCTCCGCCTCAGAGATCAGCTTCGCGATCTCTCCTCTGTTCTCTGCTTCCACGGCCTTCGCATTTTCCAGTTCGCTCCTGGCCTGTGCGATTCTGTTCTGTCTTTCACCGGATGTCAGGCTTTTATCCCTCTTCGCCGCGTCGATCGCGTTCTGAAGAGATACGATCTTATCCGTACCATCTACCCTCAAATTATCGATCTTTTTCTGAATTTTACCAACATGATCCTCGATCGGCCTGCGGAGCTCAAGCTCCTGCTCCGCCGTAAGGATCTTACTGTTTCCATTAGTCATATCCTTTAATCTCCCTCACTATAGGTACTTTGCACTGAGCCGCAGAAGTTCTTCCTGGTTTGTCTCTTTTGTATTGACAATTCCAGAAAGGCGTCCGTTTGACATAACGCCGATGCGGTTCGTAATTCCCAGGATCTCCGGCATCTCAGATGAGACAACAATGACCGTCTTGCCCTGCTTCGCCATATCAATGATCAGTTCATATATCTCGTATTTCGCTCCCACGTCGATCCCTCTCGTGGGCTCATCCATCAGGAACACCTGCGGACTGCGCTCCAGCCATTTCCCAAAGATAACCTTCTGCTGATTCCCGCCGGAAAGGCTCGAGATCATATCATCCGGTCCCATGCATTTCGTGTGCATGACTTTGATTTCCTTTGCAGTCGCTTTCACCATCTTGGAAACCGAAAGCGCCGGTCCGGATTTATACTGGTTCAGATTCGCGATCGTCGTATTGAACGTCAGGTCCCCTTTGAGGAAAAGCCCGTTCGCCTTACGCTCCTCCGTAATCATGGCAAACCCGTGATCCATCGCTTCTCTGGCGCTGTTAAAATTCATAAGGCGGTTATTCAGATAGACCCGCCCGGCCGCTCTGGTCCTCACGCCAAAGATCGTCTCCAGAAGCTCTGTCCGCCCGGCTCCCACCAGGCCGTACAGTCCAAATATCTCCCCTTCTTTCACGTCAAATGTAATATCCTGCAGATGGGGTTCAAATTTTGTGGACAGATGCTGAATGGACAGGATCACCTCCTTCGGGGTATTGTCCACCGGAGGGAACCGGTTCTCGAGAGACCGTCCGACCATCGCCGCAATCAGCTCGTTCATATCTGTATCTCTGATTCCCTTTGTCATAACCAGATTACCGTCGCGGAGTACGGACACCTCGTCGCAGATCGTAAAGATCTCATCCATTTTATGCGAGATATAGATCAGGGAAATGCCCTGTTCCTTCAGCATATTCATCATCTCGAACAGCTTATCGACCTCCTGCACGGTCAGAGAGGACGTAGGCTCATCGAGAACGATCACTTTTGAATTATAGGATATCGCCTTGGCAATCTCGCACATCTGCCTCTGCGAAACAGACATATTCCGCATCGGCTGCGTGAGGTTCACTGTCATCCCCAGCTTTCTGAACAGCTCGGAGGCTTCTTTTTTCATCCTTCCCTCATCGACCACGCCCAGGGGATTCACCGGATACCGCCCAAGAAATAAATTGTCCATTACATTTCTTTCCAGGCACTGATTCAATTCCTGATGCACCATTGCAATCCCGTTTTCAAGCGCGTCTTTGGGACCTGAGAAGCTCACTTCCCTGCCGTCAAGGAAGACCGATCCTTCGTCTTTCTGATAAGTGCCGAAGAGGCACTTCATCATCGTTGACTTGCCGGCGCCGTTTTCACCCATAAGCCCCATAACGGTACCGCGCTTTACGTCGAGGCTGATGTGATCCAGCACCCGGTTGCGCCCGAAGGACTTGCTCATGCCGCGTATCGATAAGACGATATCATCTTTCTTATCTGTCATTGTTTTTACTCCTGTATTATCATAATCTACTTCTGTCAAAAGAAGGTAACAGGGAGAATTGCTTCTCCCTGTTGATCCCCCTCCTCCTTATTTCCGAATATGTATTGATTACTGGCTAAGTATGGATGTGTAAGAAGCAGCGTTGTCTGTCTTAACCATGTTGATGGCAAACGCATCGTACTGACCCGGATTTCCGAGACGGTTTGTAATGTTGGACTCTGTCTGGCCGTCGCCTCCGATGTATTCCACATCCAGATTGAGAAGATCGTCATAATTCTCAAGCAGCGGCTGATATGTTGAGCTTAAGAAGTTATCAGAAGCATTGTAGATATTCAGCCATACTTTCTTGACCGGAGACGCGCTCTCATCAAGCTGTTTTGATACAGGCTCGTAAACCTTTGTGGAATCTGTGAAATCCTGATAGTTTTCAGATGTAACGGCAACGTTCAGCGCGTAATAGGAACGCTCGTCTGCATTGTATACGTATACGTCTTCGCTGAGAACATTTCCCGCCTCGTCTGCTGTGCCGATACCTGTGTCAACATCAACCCCGTCAAGAGCATTGCGGAGAACACGGAGCGTCAGGTATGCCTGTACGTCGGCATGCTGGCTGATCGTTCCGCCGTATCCTTCCGCGATGGCAGCGACCGCGTCAGCGTTTGCGTCATAACCGAAGGTCGGAACTCCCTCGTCCTTTGACCACGCATTGAACATTGACATTCCCATACCGTCGTTGTTCGATACAACGATATCGATCTGGTCGCCGAAAGAGGAAGACCATGTTCCGATGGCGTTGCCCGCTGTAGCCGCATCCCATGTAGCTCCCGCAGAGTTCTTCATCTCCTGTGAAGCAAGCTCGCGGACTGTATATGTTGTTCCATTGACCTCGATCGTTCCATCCTGAACGGCAGATGCAGATCCATCTGTATTTGTTCCGATGGGATCGCTGTTGACATTGCCGCCAGCCTCAACGCCTGTGCCAAGAGCCGAGCGAACGCCTCTTGTACGCGCGATGGAGTCGTTGTGTCCGATATCGCCGATCGCCAGGACATATCCGATCACGCCGTCGCCGTTGCGGTCGATCTTATCGATATTCGCCTCAATGTAGTCTCTGACCATCGTTCCCTGAAGTTCCGCGCCCTGATTCGCGTCGAATCCTACATAATATGTATCCTCGTTGAAATTCAGAGCTGTCATGTCAAGCTCTCCTGTGGAGCTGTTGGACGGCTGGCGGTTGAACCACACAAGGGGTTTATCTTTGTTGGCAACATCGCTCGTGCCTGCATCCGCGGCGCCGCCGCCGTCAGTCGTTGTGCTTCCGCACGCCGCAAGCGAAAATGCCATAACGGCTGCCATCGTCAGTAAAGCAAGTTTCTTCTTCATAATTTCTTATCCTCCTTTTTATCATCATTGTATCATTTATTGATATTGGCAGTATATCTCGCAAACTCTTTAAAAAACATAGAATATTTTTCTGTCCTCATTGAATTTTTTTATTTTTTATTGGATATTTTCACAGTTTTTTACTTCATATTATCCCTGTTTACAGTCCTATTGCTCATTTCGTCTGAATCCCTCTCCAAACACTTCCCCTGTCTCAACAAACATAAAGAACGCCTTGTCATCCGCCTCCTGGACGGCAGCTTTAACCAGAGACGCCTCTGCCTTTGTGCAGACGCACAACAGCACCTCTCTGTCTTTCCGTGTATATGCCCCCACTGCCCGGAGAGACGTGACGCCGCGGCCGGCTCTCGCGCTGATCTCTTCTGCCATCTCCTTCCCTCTGTCTGTGATAATGACAGCCAGCTTTGCCGCGCCCGCCCCGTACAGGATTCTGTCGATTACTATCGTGGACACAAACGTGGCGATCACACCGTAAAGGACGGCGTCCACATCCCCAAACACAGGCCACCCCAGAAGAATGACCACCAGGTCTATGAGCATGGTGATCACACCGATCGTCATATGAGGCTTCTTTTTCTTAATCGTAAAGGCGAGAAAATCAATGCCGCCGGAGGAGGAACCGCGCATGTAAAACAAAGCCATCCCCGCCCCCAGAAACGCTCCTGAGCAGACAGAGGCGATCAGGCGGTCCCCGCTGTACATCGGGAAGAGCGGAAATACCAGATCCAGAAACACAGAGGAGATCACCATCGTAACCGCGCTCTTCACAAGCAGCCGCCTCCCCACTGCCCTGTAACTGATGAGAACCAGAGGAATATTAAGCAGCAGCGTCACCGTCCCTACCGGCAGCCCCCACAGGTAGTCCATAATCAGAGCAAGCCCGGAGACGCCGCCCGGCGCGAAGCCCGCGTTGCCCGCGAAAGTATAAATACCGGCAGCATACAGAATGCTGCCGGCAATATTGCAGGCCATATCCATTGTGATCCGCCTGATGTTCGTCTCTTCTCTTTTACTCATGTTTTATCTCCTATCCGGCAAACCATTCCGTGAATGCCTCACATTTCTTTCGGAAACAGACCGAAGCCGCGCGAGACGGTCTGATATGGTCAGGATATGCATTTTCTGATAAAACATTCATCCCGGAAGGTAATTAAGCGCCTGGGCGCGCCGTTCCTGATACTGTTACTCTTTCACAGTTTCTAAATACCAGTCAAAGCGTTCAACCGGATGGATAGTTATCTTGAAACCGAAACGGACAAGACCAAGAGCATTTAGAAGAGCGGGAACGCAGCAAAGAAAAAACGGCATAGCCAGCAGGCTGCACCGCTTCAACAAAACAATTTTTAATTTAAGATACAAAAGCATTGGGGCGCCTTCTTTACAGAGGTCGCCCCAATGTCCGCTGCTTGTCAGTTTTTCTCCGAGGCAGGATAAAACCGCCCCTCTGAATTTTAAACGGTTTTTTCTTCTTGATCAGATCAGGAACTAGGCTCCTCTGGTAAAAGTGAACTTTACATCTACCGTATAAGTTTCGCCTTCTACGGCAGTTTTAACCTGGTCTTTTTTGATTACTGCAAAAGCCTGATCAGAATCTTTATCCGTTTCATGTGTCAGAGTCATCAGTGTATCTGCCTTATTTACAAACTTTGTAGTCTCAGCATCTGCGATCTGCATTATGACAGTATTCGTATCCTTCGTCGTTCCTTTCATCACAATATCAGAGGCAGTTGTCCATGAACCAGTAGTGCCCTCTCCTGCTGCTACAGAAATTCCAGTACCCACATTGCCTGATGTCACTGCGCTGCTTCCGTCTGCACCTGCTACTCTCTGTTTGACAGTAAACTCAAGTTTCTGACCTATTGTCGCCGCAGTGGCAACAGTATCATCTTTCATCTCATTACTATCCATCAGAGTGATCTGTCTCGGATAAGTTACCATCCAGTTATTTGCTGAACTCTCTTCATCTCCCGGATTTACCGGTTCTGTCGGTCCCGCTGTTCCCGGCTGATATTTGAAGTTTGTTGTTCCCTCTGCCGCCATTACAGTTGTTCCGAATGCGCTTACTGCCAGTGTTGCCGCCAGCGCTGCTGCGTAAAGTTTCCTGTTTTTCATAAGTTTTCTCTCCTTTTTTATTGTTTCTGTTTCTTTGTTTCTATCTTCAAGCCCTTCCGGCTTTGAAGCCATCTCTTCGGAAAGCCTTTTCGCTCTCCCGGAAAGCTCTATGCTTCCCCGTTTTCCTCCTCCCTTCTCCTTCTAAGTCCTGCGAGAAGCAGAAGGAGGATTCCTGAACCGGAAGCCAGCATCAGCCAGCTTCCAAGTTCTGTACTGTCTCCTGTTTTGACGGATGTGCCGCCCCGGTCGATCTGTGTTTTCTTTGTACTTTTATAGACGAATTCTGTTGTCGCCTCCGCGCTGTTTGAAGCGGCATGCACCTGTACCGAATTTACAGGTATTACTAGGAGGCTGAAGCAGGTCATCGCTACAAGTATGATTTTTCTCATCATCTATCGCCCCCTTAATTTGTTGTACCGCTTCCATTTGAAAACTGGAAGTGGATCGTGCCTTCAAATGCTGATCCGTCTGCCACTGTAGGTGGAGTCTCTGACCGGAAGTAAAATTCCAAAAGGTCTTGTGTAGTAGTATTACTCGGGTCAAACTTTAACGTTCCCAGCCTGCCGGTATTAGGAATCACGCTTCCTGCGCCAACAGTTCCGATAAACCCTTTCAGCGCAATGCTCTCACTGCCGCGGGTAATATCGAACGTCGGATTACCATTGAGTTCCTCGATAACTACATCCACGCCAACATCCGGATCCGGGATTTCCGCATTCCCCAGTTTGCTGATCGTTATCACCTGATTTGCTGAGAATATATTCTTGTTGCCTGGTCTGACATTATCCATCATTGAAATCTGCTTTGGATAATGGATCATATTCCAGACCTGATCTCCCAGTACGCCCGTCATGGTTACTGTCGTGCTTGGTATCTCGATACTGGCGTCCTCCGCGAATTTATCCCCCGCCTCACCAAAGTCAGGATTATTGGTTACTTCTCCATTGGTGGCCGTCCACGCGAAAATTCTGTATTTTGCTCCGTCGTCCCATATATTTGCTATGGAACCACTGTTGTCTAAAATTGTATAACTTACAGTAAATTTCGTATCGCTTACCTTCTGGATGGTCGGTGCACTGACCTTATTAAGATGACTTTGGACAGCGCCCTCATTCGTTGCCCAGATAGCATAATCCCCATAATTCCCTTCGTCGTCTGGAGGGTTGACCTTATATAAGGCTGCCTTTATCTCAGTATTGGCGTTGTCTGTATGTATCTCGTCATAAGTATCCTTGCCGCTTTCCAGATTAAAGGTACCTGTTACGGTAAACGCCTGGCCTTCATAAAACAGCATGTCTTTTTCACTTTCCATCACTGTATCGGTTTCCGGCAGCACTTTTGGTATCTGGTGCAGCGTCAGATCCATATATGGATAATCCTCCACCGGCGTAAACGCATTTACATTCTCGCGATAGGCGGTGTTGATAGCATTTCCTGCAGTGCCTCCACTCCAAAGGTTCGCATTTCCGTTTTGACTGTTCCACATATAAATCCGGTATACTTTCTGATTTCCGGTAAGTTTTTCAAAGTTCGTCACAGTAAGGGTGATATCCGTACTGTTGCCAGATGTCTGCACTTCAGCAGAAATATCCGCATTTTGAAGATTCTCGAAATATCTGTTTCCCCCTGTAGGCGGCCTTGTTACACTCTCTGTAGACAAATCGATACGCCCTATTTCAGCGATCCCCCATCCCTGAGCATTGGATTCGGATATATAGATCGCATAGTCTGCGGTGTTCCCCGGGGACACCGCGCCTGCCATGTGAAATGTAGCTGATATAGTGTAAGGCGATTGATACAGCTTTACATCTTTTGATCCGCTCATTGCGCCATCCGGAAGTGTGATCCGCTCCATGGCATCTTTCCACTGAGCCTCCAGTTTGATTACCCCATCTGTGAGGAAGATCTGATTCCATAAATCTGAAGCTTCCTTTCCCACGGTGTGCAGATTTAATTCACCCGTTACAGGGTTGCCGCCGTTATAAGAATCCCCGCCGGTATTTGTAATCTTCCAGCCTGCAAACACTTTATCCTGCGGCGCATTTCCGGGGTTAATACTGTTCAGATCAATCACATTGCCGTGTTTGTCCATTCCTGTAAACCAGGTCTCCTCAGCATAGGTATATTTGCCGCTGCCTCCAGACATCTCCACCAGAGTGCTGCTGTGACCGCTCTGCAGGCCGGTGAACTCAACCTGTACTCCCGCGAGATACACCAGGTCCAGGGTGCTCTGCGCTTCTGCCTTCTCCACATCAGTCAGAGAATACTCGCTTAAAATAAGGTTTGGAGGTCCTTCTATCATGTCCCGATAGTTGCGCAGCAATACCTGACTTCCGATATACGCCATAACGCTGCCGGTTGTGGACGTAAACCCGTTGTCATCACTGTACATTATTTCGTGATCTGCCGAAGATGGGTCGCCGGTCCATGGGCTGTAGCTGTTCTGGGTTCTGATTTTGTACTCCACGTTTCCGTAGCTTCCCGTTGTGGGGGTATTGCTGATGCTGGCAGTAAAAGTCATCGTATAAGTATTTGGAGCTGTCCCTTGTCCCTGCTGCAGGAATGGATTTCCTCCGCCTGTGGTGGCTGAAGCCATTTCCCAGTACAGATCCTGTACGTTTATAATGTCCCCCGGATACCACTTATTACTGCTATGCTCTGGATTATTTACAGTAATTACTCCGCCTGCGCTGTTTTTTATTGTGAGAGTATACCCATTCATGTATTGTCCGTCAGGCACCAGGCCGTTCTGCAGGATCACGGAATAATAACCGTCGGACGCCGGTTTAAGGCTTACGGCTCCGCTTGACGGATCGTTTTCCCCGCTCCCGCTGGAATACTTTACATTCAATGCGATCGGCTCTGCCGTAATTTCGATTGAAGTAACCGTCTCTCGATACTTTCCGCCACTGCTTGCGCTGCTTATGTAATGGGTATAATATGTCTTTTCACCCGGAGTTTTTCCGGGAGTTGTATCTCTTCCCGCCTGTTGTCCCGGAGTCTCATTCTTCAAAGTCACCCTAGGCCATCCGTATCCCATCTTTGGAACCAGATGAAGCATTGTAGCGCTCCGCTGTGTACTTGGATGCGTATCAGCCATGTACTTCTGCCACATTATGCTGCCCATATTTAAAGGATATTCCTTGCGTCCACTGCCGTTTCGGTTTTCGAAATAAGTACTGTATTCGGTGTCTGTGGCCCCGCCGGCTTTGGTCTGACCTGTTTCTACGCCGTTCATTTCCTTTATAATAAAGGTTTCCTGAGCCCCGCTGTCGTCGAGCATGGATACCACGTATGGATATCTGGTTCCGCTGACCTTGATCTCATATACCCAATAGGGATGGGCAACATTCTGATAGCTGACTTCATCATTTTTATCGTTTGGATATCGCTGACCAAATACCGTACGATATCCAAGATCTCCATCCGGCGTCTGTTCATCAATGGTCCTGTTTTTCTTCTCTGTTAACGTAACGTTTACCGTCCCGCCAGTTTCCAGTGGGTATGTAATGGTCTCATTCTTCGTCTGAGGCAAAGCGATCTGTTCCAGTATGACACCGCTGTTCGATGGGTTTGTCCCCAAGGAGACCCCTTTATATACATAGAAGTCCAGAACAGTAGGGATATATGTATAGCGGGGATTTGATAAAGAGCCCATTTCATACTGTATCTGAATCGTCTGAGTCTCTCCCTTCTTGTACTGTCCCTGCATCGTCCTCCTGTTGCTTATCACATCGCTTGAGTTGTACAAAGGAACTTGCTGAATTCCTCCCCCGCGATAATTCGGATCTACCCAGGAAAACGTCTTTGTATTAGATTCTCCCCTGTCCGAAATATAACTGATCTTATATTCTGGCTTTCCCTTAGAATCCGTATTGACAGAAGCATAAGTCCTTCCCGCCTCTATCTGTCTGTTTCCGCCGTCTCTGTTCTCCGATCTGGGCCATGCAACTCCAAACTTCTGGAAGCCTCCCTCTCCGTCAACCTTCGCCTTAAATGTAACAGTGACGCTCCCACTTTTCATCTCGAAAACGCCTGAGTAACGGTTGTCAATGCCCCCTACATTTTCCTGCAGACCTGTACTTGCTGCATTTGCAGTATCAAAGGTTTTAAACGGAACTCCATCTGCTCCGGCGACCTCTACGACAGCCGAAGTATACTCTACGGGAAGAGTAAAGGTGACTACGATTTGTTCTGTAGCTCTTCCCTGATTTACCAAAGAGGTGTTCCATCTTTTTATACTCTCCTGATTCGTATCTGTGGTACCTTCAGGCTTTATATACTTCTGCGTTATTGTAAAAGGTGTGGCCGTCACTTTATATTTCGCCCGGATTTCCGCGTTCTCCGGCAATGCTACCGCCGCCTGAGCGTCTATGCTGTCTGTGTCGGAATCCTGATCTCCCGCACTTCCGGTGTTATCCTTATCCTCCAGAATATAATACCAGTCTGTCGTTTGTGTCCCTGCATCATACAGAGGATACAGGCCCAGCAGCGGGAACTCCGTGTCATCTCCCGGGAAAACAAAGTAAGCGTAATCAAAGACGCGTCCCGGATAACCGGATAATTCTCCAGTCAGTTCCTCGGAGAATTTTCCCCCTAAATAGGAAATTGCAGCTGTCCCGAGACGCAGATTGGACTCCGCCGTATACACCGGAATACTGAGCGGTTGTATCTGATCTTCTGTACTCTGAGCCCGGGTCAGCAGCTCCGATACCGCCATCCGCTGCGGCGTACCGGCGCTCCCGGCTGGCCCATCTTCTTCTGTCCCTGTTTTTTCAGCCTCGTCTGCCGATACTGTCAGCGCTTCTTCTTTCCCGGCTGTCTCCTCATCTGTCACGGGTTTTTCAATCCCATCTGCCGTCACCGTCAGTTCTTCCTCTTCTTCCCTGACGGTTTCCCCATCTTCCACGTTGTAGTCTACTGTAAAGGTGTAGTCTCCATTTTCTGTTACCGGGTAACTGAACTCAGACGGGCTGTATTCCCTGCCTTCCGCGTCTGTCACGCTTACCAGAGACACCCCCTGGGCGAGGCTGTCCGCATT
>CALWDM010000024.1 GCA_944376695.1 uncultured Mediterraneibacter sp.
AACTCCGTCGTCGCCTGCGCGTCCCCTGCTGCATGCACTTCCACCGCGCCTAAGGGCGCTGTCAGGAGGCACAGGCTGAAAATCCCGGTTAAAATCCATTTCTTCATTTTCATTATTCCGCCTCCTGACTGTTAGTTTCCTGCTGCTGCCTTACTGAATATAAAGTTGATTTGCCCTGTAAACGGCGCTCCGTCCGCCACATTTGGTTCTGCAGAAGAGCGGAAGTACAATGGCAGTTCATTTGGACTTGCAAACTTCAGGGTTCCCACTTTGCCGTCTCCACCGATCTGTGAGGCTGCCGGCGCCGTATTGATTGTTCCGAGGAAACAGGTCAGATTGATTGTTTCCGTGCCGCTTCCTGAAGTTCTGGAAATCTGTATTGCATTCACATCCTGCGACTGCTGGATCTCCTGAATCACCACGTCCACCCCGGGATCCGGGTCAGGTATTTCTGCCTGATTTCCGTCGTCATCCCGGACAGGCGTGATCGTGATCTTCTGGTTTGCGGAATATATATGCTTATCCGCCGGGTTCACGTTGTCCAGCATGGTGATCTGTTTCGGATAGTGGATGATGCTCTCCACCTCGGTTCCCAGCACAGCCGTTGTAAGCGTCTCCACGCTGGGGAGTGTTGTGATACCTTCTATGTCAGTTTTTGCAATATATGTTGCTCCGCTTTCCTTCTCTCCAAAGTTGTCCGGAAGAGATGTGGTGCCATTGCTGTTTGTCCAGGCGTAGATGCGATACTTCGCGCCGTCATCCCACTCATGAGACACATTGGCCTTTGGGAACGTTACCGTAAATCCATCCTCACCATCAGGTTCTATGACGGCCTCTGTCACAGCGTCTCCTGTTTGCTGTCCCTGCATTGTCACACCGCCGCTTCCGTCTGTTTTTCCCACAGCGAATATCTGGTAAGCGCCCTCGTCATTGCCAGGGTTCTGCTTGTACAATGCCACAGTCAGCTCTCCGGCGAATTGCGGATCGTTGAGCAAATCATCCACAGATATAATGCTGCTTCCCGCCATCGCAAATGTGCCGCTGATCTTAATGTCGTCTCCCTCACCGTCGCCCTCGTAGAACATCTTGCCTTTGGTCTGGTTTTCTATTGTAGGAGCCCCGCTCGCAGCTCCCTCGCTGTAGATCCGGGGAATCACATAAAGCTGCTTTGCATTGCAGGGGTAGTCTGTCTTCAGGAATGCTGCTTCCAGTCCGCTATCATCGCTGTAACTTCTGCCTGCATCTGCCTGCGTCTTGTCCCCGTTTCCTGCATTCCACATATAGATTCGGTATATCATGGGGCTTCTGCCCACTTCATTGATGCCGGTAAATTTCAAGGTAATCCCTGTAATATCTTCATCCTCAAATTCAGTTACAGACACCTCAAGGCTTGTTCCCTCGGCAAACCTGGTATAAAACATCCCCTCCTCTTTCGTCTCCTTTCTTTCAGAGCTTCCATCGCTCAGGTTTATACTTCCCTTTTCAGTAATTCCCCATATAGTATTATCTGCGTTCGGCTGCTGTGGAGGCTCCTGTGCATAAACCGCATAATAAGCAGTTTTGTCGCTGCTTTCGTCTACTTTCCCTTTCATGTAGAACGTAGCTTCCAGTGAATATGTGCCTTCGTCTCCTTTCGCATTCTCCTTCTTACCCTCCATGTACACATTCGTTTCCACCGGGGTAACAGGCGGTTTTTCCTCTCCTTCTTTCTGGTTTTCCTCGCCGGGATACATCAGGCCTTCCTGGCTGTACATGATCTTGCTCATCTCCAGCCCGGTTTTTACGCTTGGCGCCTTTGTTCTTGAGCTTCCATCTAGCGGGTTCAGATTTGTCTCTGTAAAATCGCTGCCTTCTTCGTTGGAGTTGTTCCACGCCACGATGTAATAGACTGCCTCGTCCTCCCACTGATGTGTGATCGTATCCACCTCTGTAAAGTTATAGGATACGGTTACGGTATCATCTGACTGCGCACCATCTGGCTCCGTCTTCATTGCCACGCTTCCCGCGTCCACTTTGCTTTCCGACGGATTACCAGAGGTCTGTCCTCCCTCAAGGATTTCCCCTTCGAATACCCATCCATCGGCCTCGTCACCGTCCGGATTTACTTTATACACAGCGGTGTGCACCTTGCTCTCCTCCGGCGCATCTGTTCCGATCTGAAGGCTTTCAGGATAATTCGGGTCGATTCCGAAATCTGCTGTCAGGCGAAAGGCCGTCTCCGAGTAGATCAGTTTGGCTTCGGGGCTTGTAAGCTGCTTGATCATATTGCTGTCATCCCCGCTCACCATCTTCTTTGGCAGCACGGTGACCTCATGAGTCTCGCCGGGGATGTCTTTGCCCGTTTGGAGGAAGAGTTCCTCCGTCGCCTGTGTTCTAACCGCCGGATCTATGGTACTGTTTCCTGCATTCGCCAGTTCGCCATTATCCGGCTTGTCTATATTGCCGTCGCCCCATGCATGTACGCCGTAAACTGCACCTTCATCCCACTCGTAACTGATGCTGCCACCGTTGTCTTTGACAGCGAACGCCAAAGTAAATGTATCTCCACTCGTGGATACGCCTTCGCCATCCACTCCCAGCTTCTGCATGTTGTTCGCAACATAGGTTCCTCCCTCAAGCTCTGCGCTCAGGCTTCCGTCTGCTTTTTGGCTGATGGTTCCGTATCCGATCACGCTGCTGCTGTTATCAGATTCTATTACCTCTGTCGGATCACTGGCATTCCGCCCTATCTCCTGCTTCGTCACGGCGAACTGTACGCCGTCCAGCGCGTCCGCATCTCCGCTGAATCCAAAGGTACCTGTAATCTCAAAAGAACCATTCTGTACGCCCGGTTCAGGGCTTCCATGTGTGTAGGTAGTCACTGGCGCGCCTGCCTTCAGGATGTTGTTGTTATCCGTGCTGGTGATGGCGGAATCTGCATAGCGGGGACTCAGGTAAAGGGTGCCAAGTCCTGTGCTGGCGCCGTTCTTCTCACCGAACAGGGCATTCCAGATATCCGAATTGTTTTCTCCCAGCGCGGCCAGGTCAAGCGTCGTCTCTTCTTTTGCAATTGTGTAGTCATACGTTCCGGCTGATGCATCAGCTCCCTGCCGGATGACCCATCCATCAAACCGTTTGCCGTCTATAGATGCGGGCAATCCGGTTGTGCCGGTCTGGCCTTCACCCAGTACATTCGGCAACTCGACGGTATGGTTATGTTCTCCGCCGATATCAATGTCCTCTCCGATATACCATCGGTCCGCGTGGTCTGCATTCCACTGATTCATGTACTCCTGAGCTTCTGCCGTCAGACTGACGCCCTGCGGCGCGGTCATCTGTACGCCCACGCCCCTCAGGTAATACAGCCATGCCAGATCTCCCTGTGCGCCGGATGTTACCTGCGCCTTTGCCTGACTGTTTGTCTGGTCGTAAATATATTTCGTTCCATCCTCTGCCTCAAACCGGTAGGGGAATCCTCCAAGCACCACTTCCGTGCCCTCATAGGCGCTTACCTGACGCGTTTCCTTTTCGAAGCTGTTTTGCAGTGCATCCGTTGGGTAAATATTTCCCGTTCCTGTCCCCGGAGTGAAGTACCCGCTCTGCAGATAGGTGGAATAGCTTACGCCGTTTACAAGCCACTGGCTTCCATCTCCGGCGGTATCCGGGATGAGACGGATTTCATACTTGTTCGCCCCGCCTATCAGCTTTCCATCATTGAGGAGCTTCTGGTAAAGCGTCCTCACGTTTATGGCGTCTCCCGGCAGCCACTGTTCGCTGTGCCCCGTATCGTCCGGATAGAGGTCTTTATATGTATAAGCAGCTGCCTGCTTTTCCGGAACCCCGGCATCGTCATCCTTGCTGGCCCATACCTCAAACTTATAGCCTTTCAGTTTATCCGTCCCGGAAGGCACATGTGGCTGTATGATATAATTTTCCGTACCGCTGTATTTCAGCGTGGCGGCAGAGGTACTGTCCGTTGGATAGTACTTACTACTGCTGGTATCCCAATAAGCTACTGCCATTTCCACCGGTTTTGACACAATGGAAATCGCTCCCATGGGCTTCTCGCTCTGATTAAATCCCGGCAGCTGACTGGCTGCGGTATTTCCCAGCGGCTGATAGGCATATCTGTATGTGCTGCCTGACATCTTCTCCACATAAATGGAACCATTCTGCTTATATGGTCCTGCATACTGGGCGCTGTCCCCCCTGTAGCCATCCTCCTTGCTGTTCCATCCTCTTGTTGTGATCGCAGGGAGCCCGTAGCCTTCATATGGCTGCAGGTAAAACCAAAGTCCCGATTTCGTTCCGCCCGGAGGTGTTATCTGATCCGACGGATATACACCCGGCTGAAAATAGCTTCCTTCTACCAGGAGCCTTCTCTTACCGCTGTTGTCCTCCATATAGCTTCCCGTAGGTGTGCCGCTTGTAACGTCGTAGAGGTTGTCTGTCTGAGCTCCCCCACCCTCATGCACGCCGTCGATCTTTTCTATGATATAGTTCTGCTGTACTGTACTTCCATTGGTATATAAAATTTTGAAATCATTGGTACAGTTCCTGATCGTAATATAAAATCGGTACCATGTCAGTTTCTGGTACGCACTTCCGCTGCCAGTGGTGAACCGATACATACTGTTCAGTGATTGTGTAGTGCTGCCGTTCCTGTCCGTGCCAGCAGCGTTTCCCTCTGCAAAGTTGGTGCATCGTACTGTCAGTACTGCGCCGCCGGGCAGCTGACGTGTCACTGTACCGTCGGCTCCCGCTGTTCTGGGAAGTTCGATGTAGGTACGCTCAAAATTTCCGGTGGCGTACTGACCGCCCTGTCTGTAAATGTCCACATACAGCCCCTGGGGTGCATACACGAAATTTCCGTTTGACGCATATCTTCCCCACGACGATTCCAGCACGAAGTCCATTCCGCCGCCGGTAGGCACTTCCCTGACAGGGATACTGGTCGTTGCCGGGTTGTGAGGGTTCAGCGTTGTTGTACCCTTCCCACTACCATAATTCCCCTGCCCGGACACGCCCTCACTCACGCTATAATACTGTGTCCCAGGTGTGCTGCCAAAACCAGTGGCATAGGCCTCGTATCCTACATAGGGCCTTCCTCCATCCACATAGGTACCAAACCCATCCACATCCCCGCTCCGCGCCGTATATCTCGGAGCCGTAATCGCTGCATGGGAGCTGCCATCTGCCTTCGTTACACTTGTGGCATAGAAACAGAGGATCCCGTGCGAATACTGATGTTGTCCTGGATTATATGCCCAGATTCCTCCCCATACGACGCCGTCTCCGTCATCCTCCCAGACTACCATCTCCGGTATCGTCACCGTGACATTCTGCGCAGGCATCTCAAACCGGAACTGGAAAGTCGTGGTCGCTTCGTCTAATATGCCGGGCCACTCTGTGGCGCTCATGTTCCCCCGGTCGTCCGAGCTTCGGGCAAGGCCAAAAGTTGCAGTGATTCCGCTGATTCCTACTTTTGCTCGCTTTATGCCCTGGTTCAGGCTGATTCTTGCCGTCACCCATTCGCCTGCTTTGGCTTTGTTGCCGCCTGCTTCTGTATCGATCTGCAGATTCCAGTCATATTTGTCCTGAGGGTCTCCGTCCTTTGTATTATCTGTGATTGTATATGTAGTCTGGCTTGTCAGTGCATAGTAAAGACGGATCTCCACATTGTCCGGCAGCCGGTACGCCGCCTCCACGCCGTCCAGAGCGTTATCCAGCGTGCTGTCTCCGTCTGTTTTATCTGTCTCGCTTGCCGTATAGTACCACTCCCACTGACCGTCGTCTGTCTGATACGGGTAGAGTCCGGTCAGTATCACCGGTTCATCCGATGTGCCGCTATAGACGAATCCTGCCTCCTCATATTCCCTCGGCTGCTTGCCGGATTCGTTATATTCCGGGATGCTGTGATTCTCGCCTTTGACCAGGCTTCCGCCCTGAAAATCAAATGCCGTACTGCTCAGGCTGACTGTAATGCTCTCCGCCGCGTACTGCTTTACCTCAATGGAAGCCTCTGCCCTGGCCGCGGCCGGGGCGCTCTGAAACTCTTTTAACGACTCCTCCAGCACGGAAAGAGCCACCGCGTTTGGCGGGCCCTCCGGCTCTGCTCCGTCCGCCCCCTCCGGAGCCGGTGCGTCAGCCTGATCGTCCTGAGCGCTGCCGCCCTCCTGCGCGGGCTGGCCCTGAGACTCCTGGGCTGCCGTTTCTGACGCAGCTGTCTGCCCCTGTGACGGCTCTCCAGCCGGGATATCCCGGGTGCTGCCGTCCGCCTCCGTCTGCTGGCTCTGTATGCCTCCGGTTCCGGACACGCTGTCCTGGCTCTGGGATTCCTGCGCCTGCTCTTCCTCCGGAGTTCCTGCCTCAGCCCGGGCTTTTGCCCCCTGGGCGTAAGCCTGCGTAAAGATCCCGTTTCCCACCGGGAGCAGCATGGCCGCTGCCATCGCCGCTGCCAGCCAGCGTTTCCATCCTCTGGCCCTTCCTCCGGCTGTTCTCCTGTTTTTTTCTTTTCTTCGTTTGATCTGTCTCATTTCCCTTCTTCACCTCCTCCCGGTTTTTTTACTCTTTCTGGTTGGCAAATATCCCGCCTGTCTCTGCATCGATCCATATCAGTCTGTCCTCATTTCCTTTGCTGGCCTGCGCTGCCCAGTAGTAGTTTCCCTGCCTCTCTGTGAGGGTGATGTTTTCGATAGAATATCCTTCCCCGGCTTCTTTTGTAATGATCTCCCCGGCTTCCTCCCGGCTCACAGGGACGGAGGCTTCCTCCTCCATGATCTCGCCGATATTGACCTCCACCGCTCCGTCCTCCCGGACGGTCACCCCGGTCTGTTCCTCGATCTGCGCTTTCTGCTCTTCCGTGATCTCTGCTGTCTCTTCTGAGACATTCCCGCTGTCCTCGGCAGCTTCTTTTCCCTTCTGCTCCGGACCGCCGCTTCCGCTCATCCGCATACCAGCCGCCAGGGCAAGGACCGCTGCCGCGCAGAGTCCTGTCAAAGCCAGAATTTTTCTCTTCCTGTTCTTCACTGTTATTTGCCTTCTTTTTCCGTAATTTTATCTGGAATATATATTACGCATCTTGCCGCTCCCGGCGGCCCGGACGGTTTTTCCTCTTCGTCCGCCATGTCTGTGATCTCTTCCAGACTTCTGGAAAACCATCTGCTCTCCAGTTCCTCCTGGATGCGCTCGTAATACCTGTGCATCTTGCAGTCTGCCGACGCGCCGCGGCAGCAATAGGAATCCGGCTCCAGGCACCGGCTGATTTTAATGGTCGGTTCCATGATCCTGAGCACTTCGTAAAGCGTGATCTCCCTGAGCGTCTTTCGGAGATAATATCCTCCTTTCGCCCCGGCCAGGGAACCAAGAAGCCCCGCTTCCCGCAGCCTGCGGGCGATCTTAAGGAGATACTTCGGCAGGATCTTCGCCTGCTCCGCCACTGTGTTTCCAGACACAGGAGCGCTCATATTTCCCATACATAAAAGAAAGCGGATGGCATAGTCGGTCGTAATATTAAACTGCATTGTATTCTCTCCCCTTTCCTGCAGAAGCATTTTCAAAACCTGTCCTGAGTGGTTTCTGTTTGTCTAAAAAAAGCAACACAATAAGCATTGTGTTGCTTTTTGTTGCCCCGCCGGAGGCGGACTTCTGCTTCAGAGCAGCAATCGACAGCAAAATCAACAGGTTGCAGGCTGTTTATCTCCGGGAAAAATGAACTTTATTTTCGATATTTTGTATTTTTTATGAATTTTATGTTGACAAAGTATGTAGAATCATGTAAATATATCTTAAATACATTTTTCAAACATTTGTGTCTTAACAAAAAAAACAACACAATGCTTATTGTGTTGTTTTTTTGTTATGTCAGAAAAAGGGTCTGTCAGCCAATACCGGGGGCATTCCTGACAGACCGGTTCGTCTTCTTCTCCGTAACCTTTTTGTCCGGTTCTGAACCTTATCTCAGAGATTTGTCTCATTCCCGTTCACAGAGGAGGTCTCCTCCCACCGCTCATTTCTCGCTGCCGCTCTGTCATATGCCTCCTGATACAGGCGCTCCTGGGAATTAACGGATTCTCCCCCACATTTCACATAAGTATATTTCCCGTCACTTCCCTCTGCGCGCGCTTTCTTATTGTCGCTGAGCATCAGGTCGAAAATTCCGCGTATGCGTTTTTTCAGCTTGTCTGAACAGACCGGCGCCGCCACTTCCACCCGCCTGACAGTATTCCTGGTCATAAAATCTGCGGACCCGATATAATACTTCGTCCTCTCTCCGCATCCGAAGATATAGATCCTGGAGTGTTCCAGGAATCTTCCGACAATGCTGATGACCCGGATATTCTCTGTCTCGCCCGGCACGCCCGGGATCAGGCAGCAGATTCCTCTCACGATCATATCCACATGTACGCCCGCGCGTGAAGCCTCTGCCAGCTTATCCATGATCTTCTTATCTGTAAGCGAGTTGAGCTTCAGCCCGATATACGCTTCCTCACCGTTCTGTACGCGGCGGATCTCTTCATCGATCATATCGATCACTTTTGACTGGAGACATTTGGGCGCTACAAGGAGATGTTCCGATTCCTCCACTGTCTCTCCCTTAGTCAGCGCCTGGAACACGCGTGTCGCTTCCAGTCCGATCTTTTCATCCGCTGTCATAAGAGAAAGGTCTGTGTACAGACGAGCCGTCTTTTCATTATAATTGCCTGTACCGATCTGCGTGATATACTCCACGCCGCCGCGCCCTCGTCTTGTGATCAGGCAGAGCTTGGAGTGCACCTTAAACCCTTCCAGTCCGTAAATGATCTGGCATCCTGCCTTCTCCAGCATCCGGGACCAGCGGATATTATTTTCCTCGTCAAAGCGGGCCCGCAGCTCCACGAGCACGACCACTTCCTTCCCGTTTTCCGCCGCCTCGCACAGCGCCTCTATCACCTTGCTCTGCTTAGCCAGGCGGTACAGCGTCATTTTGATGGCCACCACCCGGTCGTCCTCAGCCGCCTCGTTGAGCATATTCAGGAAAGGACGGATCGACTCATACGGGTAGGACAGCAGTTTGTCCTCCTGCCTGATCTGCTCCAGTATGCTCTCCCCGTCGCGGAAGTCCGGCGATTTCTGCGGCACTCTCTTATTGTAAAAGAGTTCCGGGTTCATGCGCAGCAGATCCTGGATCTGGAAGATAAATGACACATCCAGCGGAGCTCTGCTCTTAAATACTCTCTCCGGGGATACGTCCAGATACCGGCAGAGCGCTTCTACCACATTCCCTTCCATATCCCTGGACAGGTCCAGGCGGACAGGGGACAGTCTCTTCCTCTCCTTCATAAGATCCGCCATAAATTCTCTGTAATCCAGATCTTCGTCATAAAGGGCGTCCGCATCAATATCCGCGTTCCTCACGACCCGGATCAGCGATTTTCCTTTTACTTTGTATCCTTTAAATACCTTTCCGATATAGTGCAGGATCAGATCCTCCGAGAGCATGTACCGCCCTCGGCCTCCCGGCAGTTCGATCATCCTCTCGACCATGTTGTTTGTACACGGGATGATGCCCAGGCGCTCTTTTCCGCTCTTCGTCTCCAGAACGACCACTGCATAGATCTCTTTATTGCGCAGGAACGGGAACGGCTGCCGCTTGCTCACGATCGTCGGGGAGCTCAAAGGCACGATGTTGCGGTTAAAATGCTGCTCAAGATATTTCTTCTCCTCCGGATCCGCACTCTGAAAATTAATGAGCTGTATTCCGTATCCTGCCACCTTTGCCATCAGATTCTGATACGCCTCATCTTTCCTCTTGTTCAGCCTTTTTACTTCTTTCAGGATTGCCCTGATCTGCTCCTCTGACGTCATATTGGTCTTATTATCTCTGATCTTCTTATTGAGCAGCATCTGATCCTGAAGAGAGCCGACTCTGACCATAAAGAACTCATCCAGGTTGCTCTGATAGATGGAAACAAAGGTCATGCGCTCACACAGAGGCGTCTCCTGGTTTTCCGCCTCCTCCAGCACTCTTTCATTAAATTTCAGCCAGGACAGTTCCCTGTTCATATATACCTTTTCCATACTTTCTCCTTTTGCGTACTTATCGTTGCTCCCTAGTTACAGAAAGAATCCTCCTGATTTTTAATGTTATGCCTTTCCGCATATCCGGTCAGTATCAAAGTCAGCGCCCCATCTCCGGTAATATTGCATGCAGTGCCAAAACTGTCCTGAAGTGCGAACACTGTGAGCATAAGCGCTGTCCCCGTGGAATCAAATCCCAGTATTCCCGTGATCAGTCCCAGCGACGCCATAACCGTTCCCCCCGGAACACCGGGAGCTCCGATGGCGAACACACCAAGAAGGAGGCAGAACAGTATCATCGTTACAACGGAGGGGATCGACCCGTAGAGGATCTGCGATACTGTCATTACAAAGAATACCTCTGTCAGCACAGAACCGCACAGATGGATATTGGCAAACAGAGGGATGCCGAAATCTACCATATCCTCACGCAGTGTTTTTGACTTGCCTGCGCAGCGCAGCGCCACAGCAAGAGTCGCAGCGGACGACATCGTCCCCACCGCAGTGATATAAGCAGGCCCATAGTTGCGTATCACATCCATAGGATTGCTTCTTGAATAGATCCCCGCTGTAATATAGAGTACTGCCAGCCAGATAAAATGTCCGACAATCACAATGAGAACGATCTTCAAAAAGACCGGAAGCTGTTTTGTAATTGTTCCCTCGTAAGAAAGGGCGCAGAAAGTAAATCCGATAAAGACCGGCAGAATGGGTATGACTACCCTTGTCACGATCTCAAGGACGATCCTCTGGAGCTCTTCCAGCAGTCCGGTGACCAGTTCTGCTTTTGTCCACGCTGCGGCAAGCCCGACTAACACCGAAAGCATAAGAGCGCTCATGACGCTCATGATCTGGGGGATCTCAAGCTGGAATACTACCTCCGGAAGTTCCTTAAGCCCCTCTGTTTCAGATACGATAGACAGATGGGGAATCAGGCCATATCCGGCCGCCATGGACAGGAACGCTGCGAGTATGGACGACATATATGCGCAGAAAACCGCAACTCCCAGCATACGTGACGCATTTTTCCCAAGCCTTGTGATAGACGGTGCGATAAATCCGATAATAATCAGCGGAACACAGAAATTGATCAGCTCTCCGAGTACAAATTTTACTGTTACGACAATGTTCATCAGCGCCGTATTAAAAAACTGCCCTGCAACGATACCGATAACTACTCCGAGGAGCAGTCGGAACGGAAGGCTGGCGACTATTTTTTTCATATAATAATATCCTCTCTTCCTCTCCGCTTCCCACGGCATGTACAAAACGCCAGCCGGGGTGCAGAATTAATAATACGGCTTATTATAAATCAGAATCCATCAAAATAGCAAGGTGAAAATAGCAAGGCGCTCTTTGCTGCATCTTCTTTTGGTCCTGCAGCCCGGTTCTGTCAGAGATCAGCGGTAATCCAGATATTCCATAAACCGCTTCAGCATGGGGGACGTCCCCTTCTTTTCCTTCCAGGCCAGGCCGATATTGCGGTATGCCGGGATTTCCAGCTCTCTCGCCACGACCCGGTACGGGATCCGTTTCAGGATCAGTTCAGGGAGGATGCTGACCCCCAGCCCGCTCTCTACCATGGACATGATTGCATAGTCATCCCATGTCGTAAAATGCACCCTGGGGGTAAACCCGTTCCTCTCAAAAATTTCCCACACTTCCGTCTTCTCCCCCTTTTCCAGGAGCATGAACGGTTCCCCGCAGAGGGCGGATACCGGGATCTTTTCCAGCGCTGCCAGGGGATGTCCCTCCGGCAGCACGACCAGCAGCCGGTCCTGCTCCAGGAACACCGCTTCCAGCTCCTTCCGGGCAGGGAGCCGCAGGAAGCCGCAGTCCACTCGCCCCTCTTCGATCCATGTCTCGATCTCTGTATAATCTCCCAGGATAAGCTCATAATCGATCCCGGGATATTCTTTCTGGAATTCCCGGATGATATTCGGCAGCCAGTGGGTCGCCACGCTGGAAAACGTCCCGATCCGGATCAGTCCTGATTTCAGGCCGTTGATCTCGTCCACCTCCGACTGGAGCTTCTCGTACTCATCGCACACGCGCTTCGCGTATGGGAGGAGACGCGTCCCCTCGCTGGTCAGGCGCACGCCCGATTTTCCCCTTTCCAGCAGCGTCACCTGCCATTCCCGCTCCAGATCTCCGATCATGCGGCTGATTCCTGACTGGGAATAATTGAGCACACCGGCGGCCCGGGTAAAACTCCCGCACTCCACAGTCTTTACAAACGCCAGATATTTCTGGATGCTCCCCTCCATACTTTCTCCTCCTATCTGTTCCTGTCACACAGTCTGATTTCAGCTTATCATCTGAATTTATCATATTACGGATGATAATTATTCGCTTTTGTAATCTTCAGGTGTATGATACGATAGAAAAGCTGATATGTCAAAGAAAAGACTTATAAAAAATATTTATACTTAAGATGTTACTGCTCACAGTAACACGAAGATACCCCAGGGAGGAATCAGATTATGGGACTTTATAATAACA
Source organism: uncultured Mediterraneibacter sp. (assembly GCA_944376695.1). Lineage (GTDB taxonomy): Bacteria > Bacillota > Clostridia > Lachnospirales > Lachnospiraceae > Mediterraneibacter. The sequence goes on from CALWDM010000024.1 coordinate 12,541, forward strand.
GGATCGTAGTTAAGGTAGGCACATCCACTCTGACGAACGATGCGGGAAAGAGCGATCTGCGCGCCACAGACCGCCTGGTATGCACGCTCGCCGACATCCACAACATGGGATATGAGGTCATCCTCGTGTCATCCGGCGCCATCGCAGTGGGAAGAAATAAGCTCGGTATGCACTCAAAACCGGACAGCATGCGCATGAAGCAGGCAGCTGCCGCAGTCGGACAGTGCAGCCTGATGTACCTGTACGACAAGTTTTTCGGAGATTATGATAAGACAGTGGCTCAGATCCTTTTAAATGCAGAGGATATCGAGCAGGAGGAAAAAAAAGAAAACCTGACCAACACCTTCAACGCCCTGCTGGAGATGGGGGTCATCCCGGTCGTAAATGAAAATGACTCTGTAAGCTACACGGAGATCGAGTCTGAGGACAGGCTCTTCGGAGATAACGACATGCTCTCCTCTGTCGTCGCCGTCCTCTGTAGGGCAAAGCGTCTCGTGATCCTCTCCGACATTGACGGATTTTACGACAGCGATCCCAGGCTCCATCCGAATGCCAGACTGATCGAAAAGATCGACTGCATCGATGACAGCGTATACTCCCTCGCCGGAGGCGCGGGCTCCAGGAGAGGCACCGGCGGCATGCGCACAAAGCTGCAGGCAGCCCAGCTCGCCACCTCCCAGGGCATCGATACGATCGTGACCAACGGCAAGAGACCGGAAGCCCTCTATGATATCATCAGGGGCGGCCAGGCAGGGACTCTCTTCACGGGGAAAAATTAGCCCGGATCCGAACACAGTTCAGGGGCAGGACTTACCCTGCCGTATAGACCCAGAGGTTGCTGATCTGTGTGTACAGTGTCTCAAAATCCCACAGCTTCTCGCTGCGCTTTACACTGCTCGGGTCGTTGACACGGATCTTCCCGTCTTCGAGCCCGACAAGTACGATAAAGTGGCCTGTGGCAGTAAAATCCCCGGGACCCATGCTGCATATGATGGGATTGCCGTTTTCCAGGGCGGAAAAGACTGCCTCTTCGCTCAGCCCCAGCTCCTCCCCGTGGATCCCGAACTGCGCTGCTCCTTCTGTCATCAGCGCCCAGCTCGTTCCCGCGTCTCCCTCGTAATATCCGTTCTGCTCCGCAAATTTTGCCGCCTTGTACGGAGTGATCGTATTGTCTCCGGTAAGCCCTGCCGCCACCATAGAGATCACAGTCGGCCCGCATCCGTTTACCGCGATCAGATTGTCCCCGTATATCTGGTAGCCCCATCTCTCGTCCCACTGGAGGAGATGAGGGATCACCCCCGGCGTCACTTCTCCGATATCCTCCGCCGGCGGAAGATCCTTTTTCTCCTGATAATCCCGGACAAAATCAATGGTCTCCGGATTATTTTTTACAAGCTGTCTCAATGTATCCGACATGCTCCCTGCCTGCTGGTATACAGGATCAAGCTCCCCGCTCCAGGCAATCCCGTCTCTCGTCAGTATGAGATGGTCCCCGATCACATTTTTCAGGGCAAAAAGCACTGCAATGACTACCAGTACAGCCGCGATTCTCCTGAGAAAACTGCCCCGCCGTCTTTTCCTCTTTCTCCGGCGCCTGTCTGACGGATAATTCCTTCTCCTTTCTTCGCCTGTATACTCCATCCAATGCTGTGACATTTATCGTCCGCCTCCTTAAACTTTCAAGATCATGGAAAGGAGCAGCCTTCCTTTCCACTGAGGCAGATTATAAAAAAGAAAAGGAGCGTTTTTTCGAAACAAATTCTTAAGTTTGGATGAAGAATCCGGCTGTCAGGCTTCTTCTCTGTCATTCGTAAGTTTCAGTTTGTCCAGCACATAAAACGTCAGGCCCATGATCATACCGACCACGCACGCCAGCACCATTCCTGTAAGCTGGATGCTGCCGAACTGTACAGTGATCCCGGAAAGACCGACAACAAAGATAACAGAAGTCATCGCCATATTTCTTGACCGACCGTAATCTACTCTGGAATCTACCAGGATGCGGATACCGGATGTCCCGATCATCCCGTAGAGCAGGAAGGAGATCCCGCCGATCACAGGCCCGGGGATCGTATTGATCAGAGTTGTCATCTTCCCGATGAAGGAACAGATGATGGACAGCACTGCCGCGCCCCCGATCACGTATACACTGTATACTTTTGTCATTGCCATGACCCCGATATTTTCTCCGTAAGTCGTAGTCGGAACAGAGCCGATCAAGCCGGAGAGCATCGTGGAGAAATTATCCGCAAACAGAGAACGGTGGAGCCCCGGATCTTTCAGAAGATCTCTCCCCACGATCTTGCTCGTGACGATCTGATGCCCGATATGCTCTGAGGCGATCACAAGGAGCACCGGCAGGACGGTCACGATCGCCTCCCACTTGAAGCTCGGGAGGGAAAAGTTCGGCAGGGAAAAGAGCGGAGCGGCCATAACGTCTGAGAAATCCACGATGCCGCAGATCAGCGCCGCCGCGTATCCCGCGATAATGGCGATCAGGATCGGGATCACTGCCAGGAACTTCCGGAACACGACGGAACCAAGCACTGCTGTGAGCAGGGTGACAAGAAATACGATCACATTTTTTGCGTCTATTGTTTCATCCAAAAGTCCCGCATTGGAAGCAGCGTTCCCCGCCAGCTCCAGACCGATCAGGGCGACCACCGGCCCCATTGCCGCGGGCGGCAGGACCACGTCGATCCAGTCTGAGCCAAACTTATAGATAATGAGCGCCAGGATACAGCCCAGAAAACCTACGGCTACAAATCCGCCCAAAGCGTAACTGTACCCCCACTTTGCGATCACGACACCCGCCGGAGCGAGAAACGCGAAGCTGGAGCCAAGATAAGCGGGCGCCCTTCCCTTTGTGATCAGGATAAAAAGCAGGGTACCCACACCGTTCATAAACAGGACGACCGCCGGATTGATGCCGAATACAAAGGGCACCAGGACGGACGCGCCGAACATGGCGAACATATGCTGGATGCTCAGCGGCACCAGCAGCTTAAATGGTACTTTCTCTTCTACCTGGATGATTCTTTTGTTTTCCATTTTTTACCTCTCTTCCTTTCAGCAGCTGTGATTTTGTGTAAAACCTCATTCCCATACATCATACCACGCCGCGGGCGTACGCACCAGAAATTTCTCTTCGGCGGCCGGGACATTTCCCAGACAGACGTTTCCCGGGCCGGTATTTTTCAGAATCCTTCTCCCGGATCAGCTCATGCATTCTTTCAGGATACGCATCACATTCCCATACGCTGTCTTCTCCATCTGGCGTTCCGTAAACCCGGCGCGCTTCATGGCAGCCCACAGGACGTCCATATGCTGGACGCCGCGGATCCCTGACGGGAGAGACTCCCGGTCAAAACCGTCAAAGTCTGTCCCCAGAGCCACGGCATCTTCCCCGGCCCGGTCCATCATATGCCGGATATGGCGGACGATATCTGCGGCCTGCGCCCGGTCTTTCTCTGCTGTCTTCCCGGCAGGCCTTAAGAACGCCCCATAGAAATTTACTCCTGCCACACCGCCTTTTTCCCCGAGAGCATGGAGCATCTCATCGCTCAGGTTGCGGGGATGGGGACAGACAGCCCTGGCGTTCGAGTGGGATGCGATCACCGGTTTTTTGCTGCGGCGGACACAGTCCCGGAAGCCTCCGTCTGACAGGTGCGACACATCGATGATCATGCCCAGATCATTCATCCGCTCCACCGTCTGTATGCCAAATGGCGTAAGCCCCCTCCGCATGATCTCCGGATCCCTGCTGTTGGGGCTACCAATACAGTTTTCATAATTCCACGTAAGCGTGATCAGCCGCACGCCCCTGTCATACAGTTCCTCCAGGCGCTCCGGCCTGCCGTTCAGCACACCGCCCTCCTCCACGGTCAGGACTCCGGCCACCCTGTTTTCTCTCTCCATGCGCAGGATCTCTTCCGCCGAGCGGGCGAGCCCGAACCGTTCTCCCTGGGCGCGCGACGCATAGTCTGCCATTGTCAGCGCCTTTCCGTACGCCCGGTCCCATAAATCTCCCGTCCTCCAGTTCTTCTCCCTGCTCTCTCCGATGTCATCTCTGGCGCCGCTGCGGTCATCTTTCGCGTCGCTGTTATCATCTTTGGCGCCGCTGCGGTCATCTCCGGCGCCGCCGCGAAAGTCTGCGGCATTTACATAGCATGCGAAAAACTGTGCCGCTGCGCCGCTCTCATGCAGTCTTCGTATATCAACACACAGATCATTTTCCCAGAGTCCGTCTTTTTCGCTCTTTTTCTCAGGTCGTCCTTCCTCCGCCAGAATGCTGAGTGTATCGCAGTGCAGATCGATCCATTTCATAAAAAACTCCTTTGATGTATAATTTTCTGTTTTTTTACATAGTCTATCATATCATCGGCGCGCCGCGGATATTCCTGAGAGGGAAATTTATCCAGCCCCCGCGCCAGACCGCCTTCCGGCAGATCATCTCAATCGATAAGGAGTGCTTATGGAACCAAAAATCGGCATTATTGTATGCGGCTTTTCCGAGAACCGCCAGTTCGTGACCAATCCCTATATCCAGTCCGTCCGGTATTCCAGGGGACTGCCTTTTATCCTTCCGCTTGTGCGAAGCGACCACGTCATAGATGAGTATGTCAGATTCTGCGATGGCTTCCTCTTCTGCGGCGGGGAAGACATCACCCCTCTTCTCTTTGGAGAGGAACCTGCAAAGGGGAACGGAAAGACCGATATCACTGTGGATCTCTTCCAGATCCGTCTCATGAAGCGGGTGCTCGCGTCACGGAAACCTGTCTTTGCCATCTGCCGGGGGATGCAGATCTTAAGCGTGGCCTGCGGCGGCACGATCTGGCAGGACATGTCTCTGATCCCGGGCCGGGTCCTGAACCATATGCAGCAGTCGGCAAACCGCAGCGAAGTCAGTCACCGGATCCGCATCGAAAGAGGAAGCAGACTGAAACAGTATGCGGGTTCCTGTCTCTATGTAAACAGCTTCCATCACCAGGCAGTGAACTTCCCCGGAAAAGGGGTGTCTGTATCCGCCCGCTCCCAGGACGGAGCCATCGAGGCGATCGAACTGGACTCCCACCCTTTTGCCGTCGGCGTGCAGTGGCATCCAGAGTGCATGTACCGCACTTCCAGGGAAATGCGGGAGCTTTTTCATGAATTTGTATCCCATTCACTCATAAACAGATAAAGTTCCGGACATACTAAGACCTGAAAAACTATTTTATTTAAGGAGGCGGCAGTTATGTCAGAAATATCAGTTCTCGATCTTCAGAATCTGCGTCATCTCATAGGAGGTTATTCCACAACCCATTGTAAGATGACAGACTATGCTTCAAAAACAGAAGACCCTGAGATCAAAAAACTCTTTCAGGACGCGGCAGATTCTGCAATGAAGAACAAGCAGGAACTTATGAAATTCCTGTAAAAGATTTCAAAACGAGGTGAATAAAATGGATGAAAAAACAATGGTTGCCGACGCGCTTGTCGGCATAAACGGTGAACTGAAAATGTTCGGGGAAATGATCCCTCAGACAGAAAACAAAGAACTCAGACAGTGCTTAAAGCAGATGCGAAATCAGTGCGAGATGTCGCAGGAGAAAATGTACGATGCTGCCAGGGAGAGAAGCTACTATGTTCCCGCGGCGAAGGCGACCCAGGAAGAGATCAGCCATGTAAAATCCATCGTGCAGGAGAACTAAACTGCTGATTGGGGACGCAGTTTCAATTTCACTGCGTCCCCAATCGCAATTTTACCGGAACCTGTCTCACAGTTCCAGAAGCTTTTCTATCGCCGCAGCGGCTCCGTCCCGGTCGTTTGAGGCAGTTACCTGATCTGCTTTTTCTTTTAGCTCAGCCACGGCATTCCCCATGGCAATCTTTCTCCCCGCTGCCTCAAACATGGACAGATCGTTTTCTCCATTCCCGATACAGGCAGTTTCCTCCCTGGAGATCCCGAGATATCTCTGGAGGGCGGACAGTGCGTTTCCCTTAGACGCTTTTCTCGAATAAACTTCTGCATAGAGCCCTGTATACGCCGCGCTCAGCTCCGGATAGGAGCGCATGCTTTCTCTCAGCTCTTCCTTTGCTCTCCGTGAGAGGAAATAGAACTGCAGCTCTTCTACTTCCTGAGGGCTCCTGTCCACGGCTTCCCGCAGATCTCTGACACTGTATACTCCGGCGGCGTCCTTCCCGTAGATGATCCTCCCCGCCATCGTAAGGAATCTGCCTTCTATCAGGTAACGATGACAGATATGGGCAGCATTTCCCAGCCGGATCTTCCTGCACTCTTCCAACAGTGAGACTGCCTCTTCTTTTCGCAGCATTGCCCGGAAAATGGTCCTTTTCTCCCGTATATCCGTCACCGCCGCGCCATTGGACGAGATCACATACCGGAAAAGGCCTTTATTTTTCTCCGCGTCCTCTTCTCTCCCGCTGTATGGAAGCACCGGCCCGAAGATCGTGCCTGCTGCCAGCCGGTGCGGCACGCAGCCCAGGTTTCTTCCGGTCGTGGGGACCACGATGATCCCCACGGACGCCGCACGCCGCAGAGCATTGATCGTCCGGTCTGTCATGCGGCTCCTGCTGTCCAGACAGGTTCCGTCCATATCCACTGCAAGTAATCTTATCATTTATCTGATCCTTCTGCGATCTCCCTTGCCACATAGACTCCGCTGGCCGATGCATGGGACAGGGAATGCGTCACTCCGCTTCCGTCGCCGATCACATAGAGCCCTTTATGTCTCGTCTCCAGCCGCTCGTCGAGCTTCACTTCCATGTTGTAGAATTTCACTTCCACCCCGTAGAGCAGCGTGTCATCGTTCGCTGTACCCGGAGCGATCTTATCCAGAGCATAGACCATCTCAATGATCCCGTCCAATATCCGCTTGGGGAGAACCAGGCTTAAGTCCCCGGGCTCCGCCGCCAGGGTCGGACGCACGAATCCCTCCTCGATCCTGTCCCAGGTGCTTCTCCTTCCCCTGATCAGGTCTCCAAAGCGCTGTACGAGCACACCGCCGCCCAGCATATTGGACAGGCGGGCAATGCTCTCTCCATAACCGTTGCTGTCCTTAAAAGGCTCAGAAAAATGCTTCTCCACAAGAAGGGCGAAATTCGTATTCTCTGTCTGTTTCTCCGGATCCTCATAGCTGTGTCCGTTCACAGTGACGATCCCGTTTGTATTTTCATTCACAACGATGCCATATGGATTCATGCAGAATGTACGCACTCGATCCTCAAATTTCTCCGTACGGTACACGATCTTGCTCTCATAGAGCTCATCCGTCAGATGAGAGAAGATGACCGCCGGAAGCTCTACCCTCACGCCGATGTCCACACGGTTCGATTTTGTTGGAATATTCAGTCTTCCGCAGATCTGCTCCATCCACTTGCTGCCGCTTCGGCCCACGGAGATCACACACTGTCCGCACTCACAGGCCCCGTCTTTTGTAACGATCCGATAACCGCCGTCCAGCAGCTCAACATCATCCACATGGCAGTTAAAGCGGAAATCTACCTTTTCCTTCAGCTCCTCGAAAAGATTCTCCAGCACCACATAATTGATATCCGTTCCAAGATGGCGGACAGACGCATCAAGGAGCTTCAGTCTGTTCTGCATACACAGCTTCTTGAATCTGGTGCCCGCGGTAGAGTACATTTTCGTCCCTTTCCCGCCATACGCCACATTGATTTCATCCACATAGCGCATAAGGTCAATGGCAGTATCCTTGCCGATATACTCATACAGCGTGCCGCCGAAATCATTGGTAATATTATATTTTCCGTCAGAGAAGGCGCCTGCGCCGCCGAAGCCGCTCATGATCGCACAGGTCCTGCAGCTGATACAGCTCTTTACCTTTTTCCCGTCAATGGGGCATTTCCTCTTTTCCAGTGGATTGCCCGACTCAAACACAGCCACGCTCAGCCCGGGAGCTTTCTTCACCAGCTCATACGCCGCAAAGACGCCGCCGGGCCCCGCGCCGATTATCATCACATCATATTTCTCCATAATCCTTATCCTCCCTTACTGGCACTTTCTTTTATTGCCATTTCTCTTTTATTCTTCGTGCAGAACAGCCTGGACAGCTCTCTTTGTTTTCGGAAGCCAGAACTGGACAAGGGGTCCTGTAAGGAATACGGCCACAACCGTACCCGCCCCCACTGTTCCGCCGAGAAGGAAGCCCAGCACCACAAAGAAAAGGTCGCATCCGACTCTCACCCAGCGGAACTGGACCCGCTCGATCTTATCCGAGAGAATGACCGCTACCAGATCATTGGGTCCTGTCCCTGCGTTACTGTTGATTACAACGGACATTCCTGCCGCGAGGATCACGCACCCTGCCAGCATACTGATGATCCGCACCGGCATTCCTGCCTCAGCATTGAGCCAGCCGCCCAGCAGCCATGTAAACAGATCGATGATCGGGCCCCCGCAGAATGCGCATACAACTGTCCCCGGCTTCACATACCCTTTTGTCGTCAGCAGCATGACAGCCATCAGTATACAGAGTACGATCACATGTACCGTCCCCACTGTCAGCCCGAATATTCGGGACAGCCCCTGGATAAAGACAGTAAACGTATCCGTCCCCAGGTCAGACAGAAGAAACAGAGTGACCCCCAGATGTGCGACTGTCAGGCCGATCAGTAAGATGAGCAGCGCCTTCGCCCAGCCGCCAGCGCTCCTGCCGGACGTGTCTGATGCAAATTTCTGTTTTTTTGTTTCCACTTTATATTTCCCCCATTCTATCTCTCTTACTCTGTTCCTGACAAAAACGCTGCCGCCCCAATTTTGCAAATGGGACGGCAGCACCTTTTTCCGTTTCTGCGAAAGGCGGTCTTACTCAACCTCTGAGAACTGATCTTTTCCAACGCCGCACAGCGGGCAAAGGAAATCCTCCGGTACGTCCTCCCACTTTGTGCCAGCCTCGACGCCGTTATCCGGATCGCCAATCGCCTCGTCATAAATGTATCCACATACATCGCATACGTATTTTTTCATTTCTTATTTACCTCCTCATATTTTTGAAAATAATCTCAGCTTATTCTCTTTTATCTGGCCGGGGCTCTTATCCCCTGCTTATAATAGCACACCCTGCCCGCTTTTTCAATGCACAAGTCATAATTCCTTACAGATCATCCACCAGCGCCGTAGATTTTGCATAAGCTGTAGAACGCGCCTCAAAGAAATCCGTCTTTACCATGTTCGCATTCGAATACTGAGATACCCACTTCATAGACTCCGGCTCCCTCTCATATCCGGGATAGACCGGTTCATAGCCAAAGCTCGTCCATCTTAAATTCCCCAGATACTGGATATATTCTGTCACCATCCTGCGGTTCAGCCCCGCCACATCGTTACCAATCACATAATGGCCCCATTCGATCTCCTGGCGGACTCCTTCCATAAGCAGCTCCCGCATCTGTGCCACCATGGCGTCGTCAAAGAGTTCCGGGTGTTCCTTCCTCAGTTCAATGATGATATTCCGGAACAGCCATAAATGTGTATTTTCATCCCTGTTGATATAGCGGATCTCCTGAGCCGAACCGGGCATTTTCCCGTTTCTGGACAGATTATAAAAAAACATAAATCCCGAGTAAAAGTAGATCCCCTCCAGCACATAATTTGCCATCATCACTTTCAGGAGAGTGGCTGCGTCTTTCTTTGTCTGGAATTCATTGTAACAGTCTCCAATAAATGTATTCCTCTTTAGCAGATGTTCATCCGTTTTCCACTGGTACAGGATATCCATCCTCTCCTCAGGCGAACAAATCGTATCCAGCATATAGGAATAGGACTGTGAGTGCACGCACTCCTGGAACGTCTGTATATTAAGGCAGAGATTCACTTCATTTGCCGTAATGTACTCTCCTACACAGGGAAGATTCGCAGTCTGTATGGAATCAAGAAAAACAAGAAAGGATAAAATTTTATCATATGCTGTTCTCTCTGCCTTATCCAGTTTCGGGTAATCTTTGATATCCTGCGAGAGATTGATCTCTTCAGGGATCCAGAAGTTATTCATTGCCTGGCGGTACCAGTCCGACACCCATGGATATTTCATATTGTTATAATCGTTGAGATTTGTCGTGTTGCCGCCGATCATGCGCCGTTTCAGCACATCAGTATCTCCGCCCGGATTAAAGAGCGGTTTATGGGGAAGAGGCTGTCTTATATCAAATTCCTTCATCTGTTTCTCCTTTCATCTGTCCTGTCCGTCAGGATGAACATGACTCGCATTCTTCTACCTCGAGAGATTTTGAGCGCACATAATAGACTGTTTTCACACCGCACTCCCAGGCCATGAGATAGAGGCTGAGCACCTGTCGCATCGTATATTCGTTCGTAATATAAAAATTCATGGACTGTGCCTGATCCACATGGCGCTGACGCACGCCGCAGGCGCGCACAGACCAGGTCTGATCAATATGGTGGGCGTTGATATAATACCAGTAAGTTTCAAGACTCAGATCCGGGGCTACCCTGGGCAGCATAGAGCCTTTTTTCTCCTCCAGGAAAAATTTGTTCATGACCGGATCAATGCCTGCCGTAGTCCCGGCGATAATGGAGGTGGAACTGGTAGGAGCAACGGCCAGGAGATATGCGTTTCTCATGCCCTGCTCATGGACCTTTCTCCGCAGCGCGGACCATTCCTCAGAAGTATATCCCCGCTTGTCAAAATATGCTCCCGTATCCCAGTCTGATCCTTCAAAATAGCGGTAACTTCCTTTTTCCGCGGCAAAGTCCGAGCTTGCCTCCACGGCCGCATAGTTGATCTCCTCAAACAGACGGTCCACAAACTCCAGGTGTTCTTCTGACTGCCACTTTATACTGTTTTTCGCCAGCATGTGGTGGTATCCGCTGACGCCAAGCCCTATGGAGCGGTAGCTGTGGTTGGTAATCTCCGCGTATGGGAGAGGATAAAAATTCAGGTCGATCACATTATCGAGAGCGCGTACGACCGTCCTCACCACTTCGCGCATATATTGCCTGTCCTTCACCGGGAGTCTTCCCAGAGAAAGTGAAGCAAGGTTGCACACTACAAACTCTCCTGCTTTTGTAGTGTTGACCACCACAGTGTCTCCCTCTTCCGTCCGAACTTCCGTACTGACCGTGGAAATGGGCGCCATATTCTGCGCAATCTCCGTACAGAGATTGGAGCAGTAGATCATTCCCCTGTGTGGATTTGGGTTTGCCCGGTTTACGACGTCCCTGTTGAACGTAAAGGGCGCTCCTGTCTCCACCACTGACTTAATAATGAGTCTCACTACATCTTTCAGTCCGATGGTGCGCTTTGTGATCCGTGAATCATGCACGCAGTCCCAGTACCTCTTCTCCCATTCCTCCCCATAAAAATCCTCCAGGCTGTAGCCCTTTGCCATCTTGATATCGTGAGGACACATCAGATACCAGTCCTGATCCAGATCTTCTTTTACCATTTTCCAGAACAGATCCGGGTAGCAGACCGCAGGGAACACATCGTGGGCTTTCATTCTCTCATCTCCGTTGTTTGTGCGGATCTGAAGGAACTCCGGCAGATCTCTGTGCCACGCATCCAGATAGACGGCGACCGCTCCCGCCCTCACACCGAGCTGGTCTACCGCTACCGCGGTGTCATTTACGATACGGATCCAGCGGATCACGCCTCCGGCAGCTCCTTCAAAGCCCCGTATCGCGCTGCCAGCGGCTCTCACTTTTCCAAAATACATTCCCATACCGCCGCCATATTTACTCACCTGGGCAAAGTTGTCCACCGAGCGGAAGATGCCTCTGAGGCTGTCCGGCACCGTATCTATAAAGCAGGAACTAAGCTGATGGAAAGGCTTTCTTGCATTCGCAAGCGTTGGAGTCGCCATAGTAACTTCGAGCTTTGAGAGCATGTCATAAAATTTCTTTACCCATGTAAGCCGCTCGTTTTTCTTTTCGTTCATAGCCAGATGTAAAGCAATGCCGAGAAACATTTCCTGAGGGCTCTCCAGGGGCACATGCCTGTGTGTGGAGATAACGTATCTCCTGATCAGAATGTCAAGCCCGGAATAGTTAAAAAGCCGGTCTCTCTGCGGAACGAGGAACATTTCCGCCTCATCGATCTCGCTGCGTGAATATGCTTCTAAAATATAGCTTCCATACAGACCCTGATCTGTAAGGTAGCGAATCTTGTCAAAGAAGGTACTCAGGCCTCTGCTCTGCTCCTCGCTTCGAAGCCTGCGGTGGAACTGAAACGCCAGCAGCCATCCGGCAATATTCTCCCATCGCGGCGCCTCCTGACTTGTAAGCTCCATAGCCGCCTTTACCAGCGCTCCCAGTCTCTCGTCCTCATCCATGTCCGGTTTGTGGAATCCCATAAACTTCCCCATAAGCGCCGAAAACGGATAGACGTCCGACGGAAAATCCTGCTGAATATCCTTTAATATTTCGGACAGCCCTTCGATCCCCACTTCATTTTCAATTTCCTGGCGCGCCCTGCGCAGCTCTGTTCTTTTCTGCCGATACAAAATATAGGACTTCGCCTCCTGAAAAAATCCCTGCTCCATCAGGGTTTCTTCAACCACATCCTGTATCAGTTCCACAGAATCTGCATTTCTCTTTTCGAGTTTCTCCTCAACTGCCAGACAGAGCGCCTGTAACTGTTCCTCATTCGCTTCCGTGCCGCATGAGGCAAAGCTCTTTCGAACCGCCCCCTTGATCTTATCCGGCTGATAGATCTCTCTGTCACCGGAACGTTTGATAATAAATTTTTCTGTCATTCATGTCCTCCTTTCGTTTCCTCTTTCTCTTTCTCATTTTCGTTTCCACTGTTATCTCTCAATCCGATTATTCCGTTAAGCAAGATGCGCACATCGTCAAAAATATAATCAAACGCACCTGCCTGACACATATTGATGAGGACCATCCCGATGGGCACGGCGAGGATCATCCATATTACCCCGCCCATCCGGTAGCCGATATACAGAAGCAGCAGCGTCACCAGCGGATTCAGCCCCACGCTGTCCCCTACCAGCTTTGGCTGGAGAAGCTGCCTCACCACCTGCGTCACCACATAGATCACGACAAGGGATACGGTCATCTTGTAATCCCCCATAAAAAATTCGTAAACAGCCCAGGGGATCATCGCTGTCCCTGTGCCGAAAAACGGCAGGAAATCAAGGAACGCGATCAGCAGCGCCACCAGCACGAAATAACCTGTCCCCAGAAATCCGAGTCCGACGAGCAGGATCAGAAATACGATCCCCATGATCTTAAACTGTGCTTTGAAATATCCTCCCACCGCATATTTCAGATAATCCATGACCAGGGTCATCCGCTTTCTCACCGCCTCGGGAGCCGTCTTTTTCATCCATCCCAGCACTTCTTCCCTCTGTACGATGAAGAAATAGGCGGACATGACCGCCACGATAAATGAGATCAGATAATACGGTACTCTTCTTGCAATATTGCCCGCGGCGTTCACGGTCGGCTCACTGATGCCGGAAACAAGATCCCCCATATAGCTGTCAAGATTTTTCACCACAGTGTTCCATCCGCTCTGGATGCCGTCCGGAAGCCGCTCAAAAATCCCTGACAGCGTGTCCCCGATCTGCCTCAGCCCATCCTCAAGCTGCGCGTACATCTCCGGAAAATTCCTGACCAGGTCGCCGGTTTCCTGTGCCAGCCGGCTGATGCCGAAATACAGCGCCAGGATGATCGCCGCCAGCACCAGTACAACGATAAGGGCCGAGCCCAGCTTCTTTACGATCCGAAGTCTTTTCTCCAGCCAGTTTACAAGCGGCGCTGCCACCGCGGCGATCAGCCAGCCTATGACAAAAGGCATGAGAAACCCGATCAGCCTGATGCTGATGATCACAAATGCCGCAGTGGCGAGGAGACTGAATAACAGTCTGACCGCCACCTGCCAGTAGGGTCGTCTCTCTTCCATTTCTATCCTCCCGAATCAGTCAATCTCACAGTCCTTTCCGATCAGCTCCCATATCTCATCCCTTCCCTGTTTTGTCACAGATGAGAACGGGATCACAGTAGTCCCGGTTACGAGCGCCAGGCCCTCCTTTAACATTTTAACATGTTTCTGCACCTGGCTGCGCTTTATTTTGTCTAATTTTGTGGCAATGATGACAGGCTCATACCCCTGATCCACGATCCACTGATACATCAGCCTGTCGTTTGCGGACGGCTCATGGCGGATATCGATGAGCAGGAACACTGATTTAAGCTGAGATGAGCCGTGCAGGTACCGCTCGATCATTCTGCCCCACTGTTCTTTCTCTTTCGCTGAGACCCTGGCATATCCATACCCCGGCAGGTCGACCAGATACAGGGCGTCGTTGATATTATAAAAATTGATGGTCTGGGTCTTTCCAGGTGTGGCGGATATCCGGGCGTAGGATTTCCGGTTCATGAGCGCATTAATCATGGAGGACTTTCCCACATTGGACTTTCCGGCAAAGGCCACCTCCGGTCTGTCATGATCCGGAAGCGTACTCGTGATCCCGCATACTGTCTCAAGATTTATACTTTTTATAACCATATCTTCCTCCTGCCGCAGGCTTACGCCATCATGCGGTATTCTCTGTCTTTTCCTCATCCACCGCCAAAGCATGGCGCAGCACTTCTTCCATATTTCCCACAGTGAGGATCTCCAGCCCTTTCGTGATCTCTGAAGACAGTTCTTCCGCGTCTGCTTTGTTTTCCTTCGGAATGAGCACCGTCCTGATACCCGCGCTCTTTGCAGCCAGAAGCTTCTCCTTCAGTCCTCCGATCGGCAGGACGTGCCCTCGTAATGTGATCTCGCCGGTCATGGCAAGATCCGCCCGCACTTTCTTCCCGGCGACGGCAGACAGCATGGCAGCCGCCATGGTAATTCCCGCGGACGGTCCGTCTTTTGGCACGGCCCCCTCCGGGATATGTACATGGATATCATGCTTTTCGAAGAAATCCTCCGCGATCCCGTATCTTCCGCTCACAGAACGGATATAACTGATCCCGGTCCGGGCGGACTCTTTCATCACATCTCCAAGCTGTCCGGTCAGCATCAGCTCGCCGCTGCCCGGCATCACATTCACCTCGATCTGGAGAGTATCGCCACCCACGCTGGTCCATGCCAGTCCACGGACGATTCCGATCTCTGGGGACGGGTTCGCCATCTGATACGTATACTTCTCTTTTCCCAAAAACCGGTGGATATTCCGGTCTGTGACTGCGATCTTTTTCCGGTCCGTGATCAGGATCTCTTTTGCCGTCTTCCTGCATACATTCCCGATCTCGCGCTCAAGCTGCCTTACGCCTGCTTCCTTTGTGTAATTGCGCGCCATCTTCCAGACTGCGTGCCGGCTGAATGTGAGCTGTTCCTCCGTGAGTCCGTGCTTTTCCAGCTGTTTTGGGATCAGATGCTCCATCGCGATATGCAGCTTCTCATTCTCAGTGTAGCTTGTGATCTCGATCACTTCCATACGGTCAAGCAGGGGGCGCGGAATTGTCTGGAGCGTATTTGCCGTAGTGATGAACATGACTTCCGAGAGATCCAGAGGCACCTCCAGGTAATGGTCTCTGAACCTGCTGTTCTGCTCGCTGTCCAGCACTTCCAGAAGGGCGGAAAAAGTATCCCCTTTATAGTCTGTACTTACTTTATCGATCTCATCCAGCAGCATAACCGGATTTTTCACCCCTGCCGCGCGAAGTCCATTGGCGATGCGGCCAGGCATCGCGCCTACATATGTCTTCCGGTGTCCCCGGATCTCAGCCTCATCTCTTACGCCGCCCAGAGAAATACGGACGTAAGGTTTCTTAAGCGCCCTCGCCAGAGATTTTGCGATAGAAGTCTTACCCGTTCCCGGAGGTCCCGCAAGACAGAGGATCGGACTCTCGCCTTTTTTCGTCAGCGTCCGCACGGCAAGGAACTCCAGGATGCGCTCCTTCACCTGCTCCAGTCCGTAATGGTCTTCGTCGAGTACCTGTTTTGCGTAACCGATGTCCTGGCTGTCTTTCGATGCCTTATCCCAGGGCATCTCCAGAAGCGTCTCAATATAAGTGCGGATGACGCCGTTCTCCGCCGGAGAGTTCATAGAACTCTTAAACCGGCTGATCTCTTTCTGGAGCCTGTCTTTGACTTCTTTCGGAGCTTTCAGTTTTTTTAGCGCCCCCTCAAATTCTTCGGTGTCAGACACTGCGGAGTCCTCTCCCAGTTCCTCTCTTATGAGTTTTAACTGCTCTCTCAGGATATATTCCCTCTGATGTTTATCTACTCTTTCTTTTACTTTGCGCTGGATTTCCTCTTTAATGTCCATGATCTGTACTTCATTCACCAGCTTAAACGCCAGCTTTTCATAACGCTTTTTCAGATCCGTCTCGTTTAAGATTTCCTGTTGGTCTGTATAATAAAGAGGAATATTCGCGGCGATCTCATCCACCAGCCTTCGCAGTCCCCTTATTTCCATGATCTGCGCCACAGATTCTTTTGATATCTTCCCATTCCTGGACGCATATTCCACAAGCATGTCTCTGAGGCTGCGCTCCATTGCTTCTGTATTGGCATTTTCCGGCAGCTCTTCGTCCTGTTCTTTGAGTATCTCGACCTTTGCCCGCAGATAAGGATCAGAAAATTCGATCTCCTTAAGCCGTCCTCTTGTCTCCCCTGACACGAGCACTCTGACGATCTGCTTCGGCAGCTTGATGATCTGCCTGACTGTACCCACGGTACCGATCTCATATACGTCCTCCGCTCCCGGCTCATCTGTGTCAATCGATTTCTGCGCGGTCAGGAATATCTTCTGCTCTTCTGACATTGCCTCCTGGACAGCAGCAATCGAGCGAGCCCTGCTCACATCAAAATGTACGACCATCCCGGGCAGGATCGTCATCCCTCTTAGAGGGACCAGGGGCAGGCTTTTTCTCTCATTGTGCATTCATTTTCCTCCTGATCTTTTTGTATGTGTCATTCATTTCATATATAGAAAGGGCAGGCACATATGGCCGCTCCATTGCACCCGCCCTGCACAGTCTGTTATGCACTCTCTGATGTCAGGAATGATCTCCGCTCTTCGCCGTCACGCAGATACAGGGGTTTCCCTGTACCATTCACTGCCTCTTTTGTGATCCGGCATTCTTTGATCGTCTCATCCGACGGGACCTCATACATGGTATCCATCATGATCTTTTCCATGATCGCCCGGAGTCCTCTCGCTCCTGTCTTTCTCTTCAGAGTCGTATCCGCGATCTCGACCAGGGCGTCCCGATCGAATTCCAGCTTCACGCCATCCAGTTCAAGCAGCTTCTGGTACTGCTTCACGATTGCGCTCTTCGGCTCTGTCAGTATTCTGATCAGCGCTTCTTTGTCCAGAAGATCCAGGGACACCGTCACCGGAAGTCTTCCGACCAGCTCCGGGATCAGCCCGTATTTAACCAGATCCTGGGGCAGCACTTCATGAAGGAGCACATCCATATCATACTCGTGCTTTGAGGCAATTTCTGCATTAAATCCAATGGACTTTCTGTCAAGTCTCGTCTCAATGATCTTATCGATCCCCTCAAATGCCCCTCCGCAGATAAACAGGATATTTGTCGTGTCGATCTGGATCAGTTCCTGGTGCGGATGTTTGCGTCCGCCCTGAGGCGGCACAGATGCAACCGTGCCCTCGATGATTTTTAAGAGCGCCTGCTGTACGCCTTCTCCGGATACGTCGCGGGTGATCGACGGATTTTCAGACTTTCTCGTAATCTTATCGATCTCGTCAATATAGATGATCCCGTGTTCCGCACGCTCGATATCTCCGTCCGCGGCCTGGATGACTTTGAGAAGGATATTCTCCACATCCTCCCCTACATATCCTGCCTCCGTCAGCGCCGTCGCGTCCGCGATCGCAAACGGAACATTCAGGATCTTTGCCAGCGTCTGGGCGAGAAGCGTCTTCCCGCATCCGGTCGGCCCGAGCATCAGGATATTGCTTTTCTGCAGCTCAACGCCGAGATCCTGCTCTGCCATGATTCTCTTATAATGATTGTAGACCGCGACAGAAAGTACTTTCTTTGCCTCATCCTGCCCGATCACATAATCATCCAGAAACGCCTTCATTTCCTCCGGCGTAAGAAGATTGATATCGTCAAACACGTCTCTCTCGCTGTAATCCAGCTCCTCCTCTATGATCTCAGAGCAGATCGCGATACACTCGTCGCAGATATATGTGCCGTTCGGTCCTGCGATCAGCTTTCTCACCTGAGCCTGCGTCTTGTTGCAGAAAGAGCATCTCACGATGTCATCTGTCATTTTCCCTGCCATAAAATGTCACCTCATACAATATTAGTGATTCACGATCACTTCGTCGATCAGGCCGTAAGCTTTGGCCTCTTCCGCGGACATAAAATTGTCTCGCTCTGTGTCAGCCTTGATCGTCTCAAGATCCTGTCCTGTGTTTGCCGCCAGGATCTCATTTAATTTCTGTTTTGTACGGAGAATATGTTCCGCGGCGATCTGGATCTCTGTCGCCTGTCCCTGAGCTCCGCCTGACGGCTGATGGATCATGATCTCTGCGTTCGGCAGCGCGAATCTCTTGCCCTTCTTCCCGCCGGAGAGCAGGAATGCCCCCATGCTTGCCGCCATACCGATGCAGACTGTAGACACGTCGCATTTGATATACTGCATCGTATCATAGATCGCAAGGCCTGCCGTCACAGAACCTCCCGGGCTGTTGATATACAGCTGGATGTCTTTGTCCGGATCGTCTGCCTCCAGAAAAAGGAGCTGGGCAACGACCACGCTTGCAGATACGTCGTTTACCTCTTCCCCGAGGAAGATGATCCTCTCCTTTAACAGTCTTGAATAAATGTCGTAAGAACGCTCTCCCCTGCTCGTCTGTTCAATGACATAAGGTACTAAACTCATCTTCTATACCCCTTTCTGTAAGTAAATACTCTGTATGGTCCTGACTCCGAGGCCGCTTCTGTCAACAGGAGGGCGCCTCCTGAGCCGGATATTCTGATAAGAGGTGTGCCTGCGGCACACCTCTACGGAATCTGAATCAACCTTCTACTGCCGCGTCTGCGATCAGTGTCACTGCCTCCTGGACCGCAATATCTTCTTTCATCTGCTTCTTCTCATTATCGCCCATGAACTCTTTGAGCCTGTCGACTTCCATCTGGTAGGAATCTGCCATCTTCTTCAGCTCCTCATCCAGGCGCTCGTCAGATACTTCGATATTCTCTGCGGCAACTACCGCCTCCAGCACAAGTCTCGTACGGATGCGCTTCTCAGCCTGCGGACGGAACTCCTCCATCATCTTCTCCTCAGACAGGCCTGTAAACTGGAAATACTGTTCCAGACTCATTCCCTGCTGCATAATACGGCGCGCAAAGTCATCCGCCATCTGCTTTGTCTGAAGATCGATCATCGGTTCCGGGATATCCATCTGCGCATTTGCAACGGCCTGCTCCACAGCCTGATCTTCCTTCTTCTGTCTTCCCTCGCGCTCCCTGCGCTCTTTGATCCTGGCCTCTACCTCAGCCTTATATGCATCAACTGTCTCGCTCTCCTCGGAAACGTCGGATACGAACTCGTCATCAAGCTCCGGAAGCTCCTTCGCCTTGATCTCATGTACAGTACACTTAAACACAGCAGCCTTGCCAGCCAGCTCTTCTGCCTGATAATCTTCCGGGAAGGTCACATTGATCTCTACTTCTTTCCCGATCTCAGCGCCAATGAGCTGCTCCTCAAATCCCGGGATAAACGCTCCGGAACCGATAGTCAGCGGGTAATTCTCACCCTTGCCGCCCTCAAAGGCGACGCCGTCTGTAAAACCTTCAAAATCAAGGATGACCTGATCCCCATCCTGTACCGCGCGGTCTGTCACCTCGATCGTCCTCGCATTGCGCTCGCGCTCTCTGTCGATCTCCTCGTCGACTTCCTTCCGGGTCACTTCTGTGGAAACTTTGTCCACCTTAAGTCCTTTGTATTCGCCGAGTGTAACCTCCGGCTTCACCGCAACTTCCGCTGTAAAAATAAACGGCTTTCCTTTTTCAAGCTGTGTGATCTCAACTTTTGGCCGGGATACGATCTCAAGCCCGCACTCTTCATAGGCTTTTCCATATGCCTCTGATATCATATGATTTGCCGCCTCATCATAGAACACTTCCGGTCCGTACATCTTCTCGATCATCTGGCGCGGCACCTTGCCCTTGCGGAATCCCGGCAGGCTGATTCTGCTGCGCTCTTTCAGATATGCGGCCTGGAGAGCCTTCTCCACATCCTCTGCCGGCACCTCGATCGTCAGCTTCGCCATATTATGTTCTGATTTTTCTACCTGTAAACTCATTTTCTTCCTCCTTGAATGCGCAAAATAGTATCTCTTTCCTGAGAAAAAAGACATTTGCAGTCATTAACACAGTATAGCACACGCATCCGCATATTTCCAGTGTTTTTTGCGCGCGGCGCTGTGTTTGTCTGTCTGCGTTTGCTGCTGTGATTTTACATTTCCGGAGGTTTTGGTTTTATCCTTCTATTCTCCGTATACGATCGACTCCCTTATTTCCTCCGCTTTCGTCTCTCCCGCCAGCAGCGCCGTCAGTCTGAGCGCGAAGGGGACCGCGGTTCCCATGCCCCGGCCAGTGGTAATGTGACCGTCTGTGACAACAGGCTCCCTGACTACAGCCGCCCCGTCCAGTTTCTCTTCAAACGAAGGATAGGAACAGGCCTTTCTTCCTTTTAATATACCAAGCTCTGCCAGGATCCACGGAGCCGCGCAGATCGCGGCAATATATTTTCGATCCCGGTCAAAGGATTTCAGCAGTTCAGTGAGTCCATCGCAGGCTTTCAGATTCAGAGTGCCCGGCATTCCCCCCGGTAGCGCCAGCATATCCGCCTTATCCGCCTCAGCCTCCTCAAAAACAGTGTCTGCCTCTACTTTGATCCCGTGCGCGCCCACAATCTCCTTTCTGCCCATAACGGACACTGTCTCCGTCTCTATGCCGGCCCGGCGCAGGATGTCCACAACAGTAAGCCCTTCGATCTCTTCAAATCCATCTGCGAGAAATACACAAACTTTACTCATTCTTCATTACCTCCTGCCATTCTGTATCTGTATATTCTTTTTCAGTTTAGCAGACCCGATGGTCAAATGCAACGCACTCCGGCACTGCCGCACGGGAAATTTTTTCCGAATTTTTTTCTCTGGAAATTTTTCCGATATTTCTGAACGCCTGCCAATATATGTTCGGCTCAAAACATTTCCTTTCCAATATCCGAAAAAAATTCATGTGGAATTCCAGTGTGGTATGTTCTATAATATATACGCCCTGAACTCAGTCATTATCAGGTTCTCAACAACTGCTCCAAATAATCAGGAGGATGATCTTATGGAAATCGAACGCAAATTTCTCATTCATTTAGACAGGCTTCCGTTCCGTCCGGAGGACTATCCCTGCCGCCACATTGAACAGGGTTATCTCTGCACTGAGCCCGTAGTGCGCATCCGCAGGGATGATGAGCGCTATTTTCTCACATACAAATCCAGGGGACTCATGGTCAGGGAAGAATATGATCTCCCCCTCTCCAGAGAAGCTTATGAACATCTGATCCCTAAAGCCGACGGCAGGATTATTGTTAAAAAACGCTATATGATCCCTCTGGACAGCCAGCTTACCCTGGAACTCGATATCTTTGAAAAAGAGCTGGCTCCCCTGGTACTTGCTGAAATTGAATTTCCGGACGAGAAAACCGCGCACTCTTACTCTCCTCCGGAATGGTTTGGAAAGGAAGTGACATATTCATCACTGTACCACAACAGCACCCTCAGCCAAATGCATCTCTAGGCAACATTTTGTTTCTTTTATTATTTATTCCTCATTGCGTTGCATATAACTTTGTTTACAGGAAAAATTGATATAATAATGAAAATTACTGCATTGTTTAATCAATTTCTTGTAAATGGAGGTACGCCGGTGTCTAACATCCAGCTCGCAGCAAATTTGCGCAGACTCAGAACAGACCACAATTACACACAGACGCAGATCGGCGAGAGGCTCAATATCTCCCGGCAGGCTTATTCTAATTACGAGACAGGAAAACGCATCCCTGACATAGATATGCTCATACGCATAGCTGATATCTATGAGGTCACATTAGAACAGCTCCTGACTCAGACCTGCACGAAAACCGGCATCATTAACGAAACTTCCGGTCCCTATTTTACCAGCAGGATCATCGCCAGCGGGGATACAGTGTACCTGACGGAAGAAGAGCTGGAGCTGATCTCCAATTACCGCAGCGCCGGGGAGGATGAAAGAAAACTGACCCGCAAAGTACTGGGGATGTAAATCTGTATTCATGGAGAAAGCGTGGCGTTTATTGTCCGGCGGAGCCGAATCTTCCGCCGGACAATTGCTTTTAGCCATGCTTTCTCTTTTTTACGTTTTTCCCAGATTACGGAACCGGAACCCGGGCCATATCCCCGTCCGCTGAAAAACATCCGGATCACACCGACGGTTTTCGGACGTGATATCTACAAGGAAGCCCCCCTCAAATACAGATTTTCTCTTGTTTTTATCGGTTTCTTTGATATAATGGATATTATTTTGAAAAGGAGTTTTATTATGATTTTAGGTTCACATGTGGGGATGAGCGGAAAAGACATGCTGCTCGGATCAGCAAAGGAGGCTGTGTCCTACGGAGCGGATACGTTTATGTTCTACACGGGAGCACCTCAGAATACAAGAAGGAAAGATATCAGCGAGCTGAATATCACTCCGGCATGGGAGTATTTGGAAGCGCACGGGATCAGCGAAATCATTGTCCACGCGCCCTATATCATCAATCTGGGGAATGCGGTCAGGCCCGAGACTTTTTCACTGGCCGTTGAGTTTCTGGCAAAAGAAATCGAGCGCACAGTTAGCTGCCGCAGCCACACACTCATCCTCCACCCCGGAGCACACGTGGGAGAAGGCGCGGAAATCGGAACCGCTCAGATCATCAGGGGGCTCAACGAAGTCCTCAGCGCAGACACTGACTGCTGCATCGCGCTTGAGACAATGGCAGGAAAAGGTTCCGAGATCGGCCGCTCTTTTGAGGAGCTGACAGAAATCTACGACGGGGTTATCCACAGCGAAAAACTAAGAGTATGTTTCGATACCTGCCATACAAGCGACAGCGGATATGATATCATTCACCATTTTGATGACGTTATGGATAAGTTTGACCGCATCATTGGGAAAGATCAGGTTGCAGTCTTCCATATCAATGACAGTAAAAACCCGCCGGGCGCTGCCAAAGACCGGCATGAAAACATTGGTTTCGGGCACATTGGTTTTGACGCGATCAATTACATCGTGCGGCACCCGGATTTCAAAAATGTGCCGAAAATACTGGAGACCCCGTATATCCCTTCGCAGATAAATCCAAAAAAATCCTATGCCCCCTACAAATATGAGATAGAAATGCTCAGGAAGGGCGTCTTTGATCCTGACCTCAGAGAAAAGATCTTAAAAGACAGCGAACAGTAATGAGCAACCGTGATAAAAACACGCAAAATCTCCGCTTCTGCTTGACTTTTTCCTTTAATCAACATATCATTGTATTAATTGGATAATACAGATACAGGGCGAGGGATATCCCTCGCCCTGTAAGGGACCGCCTGAGGCGGTCCCTGTAAAAGAAAGTGAGATGATCTAATGCCGTGGAATTTAGACGACAGCCACCCCATTTACCTTCAGCTCATGGAGCGGATCCAGCACGATATCATCTCCGGCGTCTATCAACCCGGGGATAAGCTCCCTTCTGTCCGTGATCTTGCCCTGGAGGCCGCCGTCAATCCCAACACGATGCAAAAAGCATTGTCTGAACTGGAGCGCAGCGGCCTGGTATATTCCCACCGGACAAGCGGCCGGTTTATCACGGATGACAGCACTCTGCTGAAAAAAATCAAAACGGACCTTGCACAGGAATATATCGGAAGCTTTTTGGAACAGATGAGCCGCCTGGGGATCAGCAGGAGTGAGACGCTGGAAATGATAATACAGACTATAGGAGGGGGAGACGATGACACCAATTCTTGAATGTCAGAAACTCACAAAAAAATATGGCAGCTTTTATGCCCTTTCCGGCCTGACCATGTCTCTTGACCGGGGACAGATCGTGGGGCTTCTGGGACCGAACGGGAGCGGAAAGACCACGCTGATAAAACTTGCCGCCGGTCTTCTTGTTCCCACGGACGGCCATATTATGATTCATGGCATGGCTCCGTGCACTGATACAAAAAAGATTGTATCTTATCTGCCGGACAGAAGCTTCCTAAACGAGCATATGCGGGTCAGGGAACTTCTTTCCTTTTATGCGGATTTTTATGAAAATTTCAGCACAGAACGCGCCTGCAAAATGCTGGATTCTCTTGAGATCGAACGGCATATGCAGCTTCAGTCTCTCTCAAAAGGGACAAAAGAGAAAGTCCAGCTGGCGCTTGTCATGAGCCGGGTCGCGGACCTCTATATACTGGACGAGCCCATTGGAGGCGTTGACCCGGCGGCGAGAGACTACATTCTCCGCACCATCCTGACAAATTATGATGAGAATGCTTCTATCCTGATCTCCACACATTTAATCTATGATATAGAAAATGTACTTGACAGGGTTATTTTTCTAAAGGGAGGACAGCTTGCGCTCAACGCGTCCGTAGACGAGATCAGAACACAGCATGGAAAATCTGTGGATGTTTTATTCCGGGAGGTATTTAAATGTTAGGAAAACTGATCAAATATGATTTAAAGGCGTCGTCTAAAATATTTATCCCGCTCCACGCGGCTTTCCTGCTCGTATGCGCTGCTGTCCGTTTTCTGTTCATTGACCGCATGAACTTTCACGCGCCTGCAGAAACGCTGATCGCGCCTGTCACTGTTATATTAGCTCTGGGAACACTGCTGATCTCAGCGCTTTCACTCTGTACAAGCCTGCTGATTGCTTTCCGGTTCTACCGGAATCTTTTCAGCAAGGAGGGCTATTTAAGCTGGACACTCCCTGTTTCGGGAGCCGCGCATCTGTGGGCGAAGATCATTTCTGGCTATCTTCTGGCAGCGCTCGATATGACCGTCATATACGCAGGGATCCTGCTTCTTGTGACCGGCAGAAATGTCACGGATGCTTATCAGTCCATCGCGCCGGAGATAACAGAATCTTTCGGAATGCCGCTCTCCTCTTTAGGACTGAGTATTTTTGGCTTCTGCATGATCGGAGGTATCAGTTCTGTGCTTATGATCTACTTCAGCATCTGTGTAGGACAGCTTTTTCCCACACACAGGGTATTATGCGCGATTGCCGCATATTTTATCACCAGCTTCGCGATTCAGATCGCCGTGCTTGTGATCATGTCAGCACTTGGAATGTTAGATTACGGACCACAGTCAAACGCCCTGGGTGACGGGATGCTCTTCCTCCAGGTTCCGAATACTGTTTTGGCTTTGTTACTCTGCATTGCGCAGTACGCGGCAGTGCACTATATCATGAAGAAAAAAATCAATCTGATATAAAAGCCCCTGCATGAAAGCTTAGCGCCGCAAGCCGAAGAGGATGCCCCTTTCAGGTCCCGGAGGTACCGGGTCACCTGGCAGGTCCGGTTCCTTCCGCTGCGGCGCTCCGCTTCCTTCCACTCTTCGTCGATCCCGGCCGCGTCTGTGGGGGAAGTCCCCGCTTCCCGGCTCTTCAGGTTCCCCTCTTCCCCGTACTGGCGGATCTCCACCAGCCGGTCGCACACATCGTAGCTATACTCCGTCTCGTTTCCGAGAGCATCGATGACTTTTGTAAGCTGCCCGGAAAGGGAATACTCATACCGGGTCCTATTCCCCAATCCGTCTGTCATGGACGTCACGTTCCCCAGGGCGTCGTAAGTGTACTTCTTGCTCTCCCCGCCGCTCCCTCTGATCTCTGTGATCCGGTCCATGCAGTCGTAGGTGCAGGAAAGCACGAACCCGGTGGGAAGGGTGTGGCTTTTCAGGTTCCCGTTTCCGTCATAGGTGAAGGATTCCCCGGTCTCCCGGGTCAGGTTCCCGTTTTCATCGTACTCCATCCGCACCATGTTCCCCATATCCGGATTCGTTTAATCTTCAGCCTGTTCTTCCTCTGCATCCATCTCTTCCTCTGTATACGGCTCCATGCCTTCCGGATATATGACTTCCTTTCCTTCTTTTTCCATCCTCTCCATAAAATTGGAAAAATTTTCACCCATACCATCTACAAAAAATGCTTTCCTGGTTCTGCCTTCCACATACACCTTCATTCCGCCTCTTTTCATCTTTCCATATGTGATTTTGGAAAATTTCCAGTGTCTTCTGTAAACAAAGGCTTTTACTACTGTAATATCGTCATCGTTTACAATTACATCCCAAACACCTTTTATCGGTGCGATCATTAATAAAGCGCATGGAACTACTACAGTTGTATTAAATATAATCATAACTGCTATTGGAAAGGTCCTATTCTCTATCGCAGACAATATTAACGCTCCTATGACAAACACCATGCCAATCGCTCCCAATGCCGCAAAATCGATCGGCGCTCTTACAACAAATTTATCTATCGAATCTGTCTTTTTTGAAGTTCTCTTAGTTAA
>CALWDM010000025.1 GCA_944376695.1 uncultured Mediterraneibacter sp.
ACAGGCGGCGGCGTAGTATTCGCTCCGGTTCCGAGAGACTACTCCTTCAAGATGAATAAGAAAGAGAAGAGAGCAGCCCTGAAATCCGCTCTTACTTCCAGAGTAGAAGAGAACAAGTTCATCGTTGTTGACGAGCTGAAGTTCGACGAGATCAAGACAAAGAACTTCCAGAACGTCCTGAACAACCTGAACGTAAACAAAGCGCTGGTTGTGCTTGAGGATGGAAACGCAAACGCAGAGATCTCTGCAAAGAACATTCCGGACGTGAAGACAGCCCGCACAAACACGATCAACGTATATGACATCCTGAAATACAACACAGTGATCGCAACGAAAGCTGCTGTTGCTGCAATCGAGGAGGTGTACGCATAATGGCAAACATTCAGTATTATGATGTGATCCTTAAACCGGTCATCACAGAGAAGAGCATGGATCTGATGGCTGACAAGAAATATACATTCCTTGTACACACAGAGGCTACAAAGAATCAGATCAGAGAAGCTGTTGAGAAAATGTTCGAGGGAACAAAAGTAAAGAGCGTCAACACCATGAATCTTGACGGAAAGAAAAAGAGACGCGGTATGACATTCGGAAAGACAGCTAAGACAAAGAAAGCGATCGTACAGCTTACAGAAGACAGCAAGGATATTGAACTGTTCGAAGGACTGTAAAACAAGGAAACACCACGGTCACTAAGCTCGAAAAAACCTCGCTAAGTGAGCCGGGTGTAGTTTCGCACTAAGCTCGGGAAATACCTCGCTAAGTGCTCAATCTAAACGGTGCAATTCCGTGAAACGAATAATTAGAGCAGACGAAAGGAGAGACAGTAATGGGAATCAAAACCTATAACCCATATACACCTTCCAGAAGACAGATGACAGGGTCTGATTTCTCTGAGATCACAAAGACAACTCCTGAGAAATCCCTCCTGGATTCAAAGAAAAGAAACGCAGGCCGCAACGCACAGGGTAAGATCACTGTAAGACACCGCGGCGGCGGAGCTAAGAAGAAATATAGAATCGTAGACTTCAAGAGAAAGAAAGACGGAATTCCGGCTAAGGTCATCGGTATCGAGTACGATCCGAACAGAAGCGCGAACATCGCTCTGATCTGCTACGCAGACGGCGAGAAAGCTTACATCCTTGCTCCGGAAGGACTGAAAGACGGCATGACTGTCATGAACGGCGCAGAGGCAGAGGTAAGAGTAGGAAACTGCCTTCCGCTTTCTGAGATCCCGGTTGGTACTCAGGTACACAACATTGAGCTTTACCCGGGAAGAGGCGGACAGCTCGTACGTTCCGCAGGAAACAGCGCACAGCTCATGGCGAAAGAAGGAAAATATGCAACACTGAGACTTCCGTCAGGTGAGATGAGAATGGTTCCGATCATCTGCCGCGCATCTGTAGGTGTGGTAGGAAACGGAGAGCACAACCTGATCAACATTGGTAAAGCAGGACGTAAACGTCACATGGGTATCCGCCCGACAGTGCGCGGTTCTGTTATGAACCCGAACGACCATCCGCATGGTGGTGGTGAAGGTAAGACTGGTATCGGCCGCCCGGGTCCGTGTACTCCGTGGGGTAAACCGGCACTTGGTCTTAAGACCCGCAAGAAGAAAAAAGCTTCCAACAAGCTGATCGTAAGAAGAAGAGACGGAAAAGCGATTAAATAATCAGATTCACAAGGAGGTTAGAACCTATGGCTCGCTCACTTAAAAAAGGACCATTTGCAGACGCTCACTTACTGAAAAAAGTTGACGCTATGAATGCATCTGGCGATAAATCAGTTATTAAGACATGGTCACGCCGTTCTACGATCTTCCCGTCATTCGTCGGCCACACATTCGCCGTACATGACGGAAGAAGACATGTGCCGGTATATGTTACAGAGGACATGGTAGGACACAAACTCGGTGAGTTCGTTGCGACAAGAACTTACAGAGGCCACGGCAAAGACGAGAAGAAGTCAAAAGTAAGATAAGATTCATATATTTCGAAAGGAGGGTTCATCCATGGCAAAAGGACATAGATCCCAGATCAAGAGAGAGAGAAACGAGCAGAGAGATACAAGACCTTCAGCCAAGATCTCTTACGCAAGAGTATCTGTTCAGAAGGCCTGCTACGTTCTTGATGCCATCAGAGGTAAGGATGTAACAACAGCACTCGGAATCCTGGCATACAATCCGAGATATGCTTCAACAGTGATAGAGAAACTTCTTAAGTCAGCGATCGCAAACGCTGAGAACAACAACGGTATGAGCGCAGACAACCTGTACATCGAGGAGTGCTACGCAAACAAAGGACCGACAATGAAGAGAATCAGACCGAGGGCACAGGGCAGGGCTTACAGGATCGAGAAGAGAATGAGCCACATCACAATCGTGCTGAATGAAAGATAGGAGGGCATTATGGGACAGAAAGTTAATCCTCATGGCTTGAGAGTCGGCGTTATCAAAGACTGGGATTCCAAGTGGTACGCAGAGAAAGATTTCGCTGACAACCTTGTTGAAGACCACGAGATCAGAACATTTTTAAAGAAGAGATTATACAGCGCAGGAATCTCCAGGATCGAGATCGAGAGAGCTTCCGACCGCGTGAAGATCGTTGTATATACAGCTAAGCCGGGTGTTGTGATCGGCAAGGGCGGTTCCGAGATCGAGAAGGTGAAAAAAGAGCTTGCGAAGTACACAGACAAGAAGCTCATCGTTGACATCAAAGAGATCAAGAGACCGGACAAGGACGCGCAGCTCGTAGCTGAGAACATTGCCCAGCAGCTTGAGAACCGTATCTCTTTCAGACGTGCCATGAAGTCCTGCATGTCAAGGACAATGAAGGCAGGCGCTCTTGGAGTGAAGACATCCGTATCCGGACGTCTCGGCGGCGCTGATATGGCCCGCACAGAGTTCTACAGCGAGGGAACGATCCCGCTGCAGACACTCAGAGCTGACATTGATTATGGATTCGCAGAAGCTGACACAACTTACGGAAAAGTCGGTGTAAAGGTTTGGATTTACAAAGGCGAGGTTCTTCCGACTAAAGCAGATAAGGAAGGGAGCGATAAATAATGTTAATGCCAAAAAGAGTAAAACGTCGTAAACAGTTCCGTGGTACCATGAAGGGAAAAGCTCTCAGAGGTAACACGATCTCATATGGTGAGTACGGTATCGTTGCAACAGAGCCGTGCTGGATCCGTTCCAACCAGATCGAGGCAGCCCGTGTTGCCATGACACGTTACATCAAGCGTGGCGGTAAGGTTTGGATCAAGATCTTCCCGGATAAGCCGATCACAGCTAAGCCGGCTGAGACCCGTATGGGTAGCGGTAAAGGTACGGTTGAATACTGGGCAGCAGTAGTAAAACCGGGCCGTGTAATGTTTGAGATTGCAGGAGTACCAGAGGAAATCGCTAGAGAGGCACTTCGACTTGC
Source organism: uncultured Mediterraneibacter sp. (assembly GCA_944376695.1). Taxonomy (GTDB): domain Bacteria; phylum Bacillota; class Clostridia; order Lachnospirales; family Lachnospiraceae; genus Mediterraneibacter. The sequence goes on from CALWDM010000025.1 coordinate 3,426, forward strand.
AATGCATAAGTTACCTTGCAAATGCAAAATTGTTTCTCGCGCAGACTTAGAAGGCGGTGATAACAGTGAAAACTAATACATTTGTAAAAGATTTAAGAGGAAAATCCGTAGAGGAATTAAACCAGGAATTAGTAGCTGCTAAGAAGGAACTCTTCAACTTAAGGTTCCAGAATGCCACAAACCAGTTGGACAACACAAGCAGGATCAAGGAAGTAAGAAAGAATATCGCTCGTATTCAGACTCTGATCACAGAGGCCGGGCGATAAGCCGAAAGCGACTTAATGAATCCAAGCCGAAGGCGCAGGATGAGTTTAGTGCGAGGCTGTTCTTTGAGATTGGCGAGGTATTTTCGAGCCTAGCGAAAAGAACTTCCTTAACTTCCATAAAATGATTGAAAGGAGAAGAAAAGTGGAAGAGAGAAATCTTAGAAAAACCCGTGTGGGCAAGGTTGTCAGCGACAAGATGGACAAAACGATCGTTGTTGCAGTTGAGGACCATGTAAAGCACCCGCTTTATAAGAAGATCGTAAAGAGAACTTACAAGCTGAAAGCTCATGACGAGCAGAACGAGTGTAAGATCGGAGATACAGTAAAAGTTATGGAAACAAGGCCGCTGTCCAGGGACAAGAGATGGAGACTTGTGGAAATCATGGAGAAAGCGAAATAATTTTTGAAGGAGGTTTACCTGCATGATACAGCAAGAAAGCAGACTGAAAGTAGCAGACAATACAGGCGCGAAAGAGCTGCTGTGCATCCGTGTGCTTGGCGGTTCTACAAGAAGATATGCGAGCATCGGCGACGTGATCGTTGCGACTGTTAAAGATGCAACACCAGGCGGCGTTGTGAAAAAGGGAGATGTCGTGAAAGCCGTAGTTGTCCGTTCTGTAAAAGGTGCACGCCGTAAAGACGGTTCCTATATCAGATTCGATGAAAATGCTGCTGTTATTATAAAAGACGATTTAAACCCGCGTGGAACACGTATTTTTGGACCAGTAGCCCGTGAGCTCAGAGAGAAACATTTCATGAAGATCGTTTCCCTCGCTCCGGAAGTACTCTAGGAGGTGCCGAAGATGTCAACAATGAAAATTAAAAGAGGCGATACTGTAAAGGTCATCGCCGGCAAAGATAAAGACAAAGAGGGCAAGGTAATTGCCGTAAACAAAAAAGACGGTAAAGTCCTGGTTGAAGGCGTCAATATGCTGACAAAGCACACAAAGCCCAGCGCTGCGAACCAGAATGGCGGTATCATCCATCAGGAAGGCTACATCGATGCGTCCAACGTAATGTATGTACACAAAGGACAGCCGACAAGAGTGGGATTTAAGATGGACGGCGACAAGAAAGTTCGTTTCGCTAAGAAGACAGGCGAAGTGATCGATTAATCAAGGAAGGAGGTCCAGGACTTTGAGTAGACTGAAAGAACAGTACCAGAATGAGATCGTTGACGCAATGATCAAAAAATTTGGATATAAAAACATTATGGAAGTGCCGAAGCTCGACAAGGTTGTGATCAACATGGGCGTCGGCGAGGCAAAGGAAAACGCAAAGCTTTTAGAGTCTGCGATCGCTGATATGGAGAAGATCGCCGGACAGAAAGCCGTTGTGACAAGGGCAAAGAATTCCGTGGCTAACTTCAAGATCAGAGAAGGTATGCCGATCGGATGCAAGGTTACTTTAAGAGGCGAGAAAATGTACGAGTTCGTTGACCGCCTGATCAACCTTGCGCTCCCGCGTGTGCGTGACTTCAGAGGCGTGAACCCGAACGCATTCGACGGAAGAGGAAACTATGCGCTTGGTATCAAGGAGCAGCTGATCTTCCCTGAGATCGAGTACGACAAGATCGACAAAGTCAGAGGTATGGATGTAATCTTTGTTACAACAGCCAGGACTGACGAGGAAGCACGTGAATTATTGGCACAGTTCAATATGCCGTTTGCTAAGTAAAGGAGGGAAAGACATGGCAAAGACATCGATGAAGATCAAACAGCAGCGCAAACCGAAATTCTCCACAAGAGAGTACAGCCGCTGCAGAATCTGCGGACGTCCGCACGCGTATCTGAGAAAATATGGAATCTGCCGTATCTGCTTCCGTGAACTGGCATACAAAGGACAGATCCCGGGTGTTAAGAAGGCAAGTTGGTGACCGGAAGCACTTAATGAGTGCAAGCTGAAGGCGCCGCACGAATTTAGTGAGAGGTCGTTCTTTGAGCTTAGCGAGGTGTTTTCGAGCTTAGCGAAAAGAACTTCCGTAATCAATTATAGGAGGAATTTTATCAATGACTATGAGCGATCCGATTGCAGATATGCTTACAAGAATCCGTAACGCAAATACTGCAAAACATGATACAGTAGATGTACCGGCATCCAAGATGAAAATTGCTATCGCAAACATCCTGCTTGATGAAGGATATATCGCAAAATATGACCTTGTAGAAGACGGACACTTCCAGACGATCCACATCACACTGAAATACGGAGTGGATAAGAATGAGAAAGTTATCTCCGGCCTGAAGAGGATCTCCAAACCGGGTCTTCGTGTTTACGCAAGCACAGAGAATATTCCGAAGGTTCTCGGTGGACTGGGAACAGCGATCCTTTCTACAAACAAAGGTGTCGTAACAGACAAAGAAGCAAGAAAACTCGGCGTAGGCGGAGAGGTTCTCTGCTTTATCTGGTAAGCACTGAACACTGGCATTGAACACTTAATGAGTGCAAGCGGTACGCGCAGCACGAATTTAGTGAGAAAGCCCATCCGGAAACTTAGCGAGGTACTTTCAAGCTTAGTTGACGGATGTTACCGCATGTTTTTGTGCGCAGCTTGAGCTTAGGCGCACGGACGTGTACTGGGGAGTGCAAACTCCCGTAACGAGACTGAAAACAGAGCGAACTAGAGCATTCGCTCCGAAAATCTAAGTTAAGGAGGAAACAGGTATGTCACGTATCGGAAGACTGCCGGTTGCGATCCCCGCAGGAGTGACTGTGGAAATCGCAGAAAACAATGTAGTGACTGTAAAAGGTCCGAAGGGAACTCTCACAAGAGAGCTTCCGGTTGAAATGGAAATCAAAATTGAAGGCGAAGAAGTAACTGTAACAAGACCAAACGACCTCAAGAGGATGAAATCTCTCCACGGTCTGACAAGAACACTGATCAACAATATGGTCGTAGGCGTTACTCAGGGGTATGAAAAAATCCTGGAAGTAAACGGTGTGGGTTACAGAGCAGCCAAATCAGGAAATAAACTGACACTGAACCTTGGATACTCTCATCCAGTCGAGATGATCGATCCGGAAGGCGTTGAGACTGTTGTGGAAGGTCAGAACAAGATCACAGTAAAGGGGATCGACAAAGAAAAAGTCGGACAGTATGCAGCCGAGATCAGAGACAAGAGAAGACCGGAGCCGTACAAGGGCAAAGGTATCAAGTACTCTGACGAGATCATCAGACGTAAAGTTGGTAAGACTGGTAAGAAATAAATAAGGAGAGTGTGAAAATGGTTAGTAAGAAATCAAGAAGCGAAGTTCGTAGAAAAAAACACATGAAATTACGCAACCGTTTCAGCGGAACAGCAGAGAGACCGCGTCTCGCTGTATTCCGGAGCAACAATCATATGTATGCTCAGATCATTGACGACACGGTTGGAAATACACTGGTTGCAGCCTCCACTCTTCAGAAAGACGTGAAGGCGGAGATGGAGAAGACAAACAATGTCGAGGCAGCAGCATACCTTGGAAAAGTGATCGCTGAGAAAGCGAAAGAAAAAGGCATCACAGACGTCGTATTCGACAGAGGCGGATTTATTTACCAGGGTAAAATCAAAGCACTGGCAGACGCGGCGAGAGAAGCCGGGCTGAATTTCTAGGGAAGGGAGAACACAGATGAGACAGGAACGTATTGATGCTAGTCAGATGGAATTATTAGAAAAAGTAGTATCGATCAAACGTGTTACCAAGGTTGTTAAAGGTGGTCGTAACTTCCGTTTTACAGCTTTAGTTGTTGTCGGAGACGGCAACGGCCATGTTGGTGCAGGTTTGGGAAAGGCTACTGAGATCCCGGAAGCCATCCGCAAGGGAAAAGAAGACGCGATGAAAAAGATGATCACAGTATCGCTTGATGACAACGCAAGTGTGATCCACGACGTGATCGGTAAATTCGGAAGCGCGTCCGTACTTCTCAAAAACGCTCCGGACGGTACCGGTGTGATCGCCGGGGGCCCGGCTCGTGCCGTGATCGAGATGGCGGGGATCAAGAACATCCGTACAAAGTCTCTTGGATCAAACAATAAGCAGAATGTCGTGCTTGCGACGATCGAGGGACTGAAAGATGTGAAGTCACCCGAGGATGTCGCAAGACTGCGCGGGAGATCAATCGAGGAGATCATGGGCTAACTGACAGGCTTGTATGAAAGCATGTTCTGTCACACAAGGAGGTAAGATTGAAATGGCAAACTTAAAAGTTACGTTAGTAAAGTCTGCAATCGGCTCCATACCGAAGCATAAAAAGACAGTTGAGGCTCTTGGTCTCAGGAAGACAGGCAAGACAGTCGTGCTGCCGGACAATGCGGCTACAAGAGGTATGGTACAGCAGGTCAGACATTTGGTTAAGGTTGAAGAAGAGGCATAAAAAAGATAAGGAGGTAACGTCATGGACTTATCAAACTTAAGACCGGCGGACGGTTCTAAACAGAGTGATAATTTCAGAAGAGGCCGTGGACACGGGTCAGGAAACGGTAAGACAGCCGGCAAAGGCCACAAAGGGCAGAAGGCGCGTTCAGGCGCTACAAGACCGGGCTTCGAAGGTGGCCAGATGCCTTTATACAGAAGAATCCCGAAGAGAGGATTCACAAACAGGAACTCTAAGACGATCGTGGGTATCAACCTGGGGGCTCTTGAGAGATTCGAGGACGGCGCGACAGTGTCCGTTGAAACACTGATCGAGAGCGGGATCGTTAAGAACCCGAGAGATGGAGTTAAAATTCTTGGAAATGGAGAGTTAACTAAGAAGCTTACAGTTCAGGCCAATGCTTTCAGTGCAAAAGCCGCTGAGAAGATTGAAGCACTTGGTGGAAAAGCAGAGGTGATCTAATGCTTAAGACAGTACGCAGAGCATTTCAGATAGAAGATATCAGAAAGAGAATTTTCTATACATTAATAATGCTCGTTGTTGTGAGGCTCGGATCAGAACTGCCTACACCGGGAGTCGATCCGACCTTTATTCAGGAATTTTTTGCACAGCATACCGGTGACGCTTTCAACTTTTTCGAGGCGTTCACCGGAGGCTCCTTTACAAATTTCTCGATCTTTGCCCTGAGTATTACACCGTACATTACGTCTTCCATCATTATGCAGCTCCTTACCATTGCGATTGAGAAGCTGGAGGACATGCAGAAAGAGGGGGAAGAGGGAAGAAAGAAGATCGCGGCTATCACAAGATATGTGACAGTGGCGCTGGCGCTGATCGAGTCAACTGCGCTTGCAGTAGGTCTTGGACGCCAGGGGCTCCTTGTGGAGTATAATTTTGTAAACTGTGCGATCGTTGTATGTACACTGACAGCCGGAAGCGCATTCCTTATGTGGATCGGTGAGCGTATTACAGAAAATGGCGTAGGAAACGGTATTTCTATCGTGCTTCTGATCAACATTATTTCCCGTGTTCCGAGCGACTTCGTGACACTTTATACGCAGTTCATGAGCGGGAAGAAACTGGCGATGGCAGCTCTTGCGGGTGCAATCATCGTGGCAGTGATCCTCGTTGTGGTGATCTTTGTCGTAATACTTCAGAGTGGCGAGAGAAGGATCGCGGTACAGTATTCCAAGAAGGTACAGGGAAGAAAGTCTTACGGCGGACAGTCTACACATATCCCGCTGAGAGTGAATACCGCAGGCGTTATCCCTGTCATCTTCGCGTCGTCGCTGATGCAGACTCCGATCGTGATCGCCGGATTCCTCGGGAAAGGGAACGGCACAGGGATCGGAAGCCAGATCCTGGCCGGAATGAACTCCAGCAACTGGTGCGATCCTGACAGACCGATCTATTCGATTGGACTTGTGGTATATGTGGTGCTCACTATATTCTTTGCGTATTTCTATACATCGATCACTTTTAATCCGTTAGAGATCGCAAACAATATGAAGAAGAGCGGAGGCTTTATCCCGGGCATCCGTCCCGGAAAGCCGACAGTTGAGTATCTGCAGAAGATCCTCAATTACATCATTTTCATAGGCGCGTGCGGTCTGATTATCGTTCAGGTCATCCCGTTTTTCTTCAATGGTGTGTTCGGAGCCCAGGTATCTTTCGGCGGAACCTCCATTATCATTATTGTGGGAGTCGTGCTTGATACGATCAAGAAGATCGAGTCACAGATGCTTGTGAGAAATTATACAGGATTTTTAAATAACAAAGGAAGTAACATGTCCAACAGCTTCCTCGGATATTAAGCCAGATAAAGCTCGCGCAGTTTGCTCGCTGAAGAGGAAACTGCCGCGGGCTCATGGCTTATTTGAATATAAAAAGGAACGGAGGTATGAGTTAATGAAGATCATCATGCTGGGCGCACCGGGCGCAGGGAAGGGAACACAGGCGAAAAAGATCGCGGAGAAGTACGGGATTCCGCACATTTCTACAGGAGACATTTTCCGCGCGAATATCAAGAACGGCACAGAGCTTGGCAGGAAGGCGAAGACTTATATGGATCAGGGTCTTCTTGTGCCGGATGAGCTGGTCGTTGATCTTGTTGTAGACAGAGTAAATCAGGAGGACTGCGCGAATGGATATGTTCTCGACGGCTTCCCGCGTACGATCCCGCAGGCGGAGGCGCTGGACAAAGCGCTCTCAGAGATGGGACAGAAGATGGATTACGCGATCAACGTGGAAGTGCCGGATGACAATATCGTAAACCGTATGTCAGGGAGAAGAGCATGTGTGGACTGCGGCGCCACTTACCACATCGTATATGCTCCGACAGAGGAAGAGGGCGTCTGTGACAAGTGCGGCGGAAGTCTGATCCTGAGAGATGATGACAAGCCGGAGACCGTGCTTAAGAGACTTGGCGTGTACCATGAGCAGACTCAGCCTCTGATCGACTATTATACCCAGTCGGGTATCCTGAAAGAGGTTGACGGAACGATCGATATCAACGATGTCTTCGCGGAAATAGTGAAGATTCTGGGAGCGTGATCCGTAAGCGAAGCGGGAGATAACTAAAACTTGCCCCGAGGGGGGAAGGCGTAAACCCGAATGGGGCGCGCCGTGATCAGGAGGATTAATATATGTCAAAAGCTGACGTAATCGAGATTGAGGGAGTTGTAGTAGAGAAACTCCCGAATGCAATGTTCAGAGTGGAGCTTGAAAACGGGCACATTGTTCTGGCCCACATCAGCGGTAAGCTGAGAATGAATTTTATCAAGATCCTGCCGGGAGATAAGGTGACGCTGGAGATGTCGCCATATGATCTGAGCAAAGGAAGAATCATCTGGAGAGATAAATGACCGAAAGCAACTTAGTGAAAGCGAGGCAAAGCCGAAGCTTGAACTTAGTGCGAGGTCGTTCCGTGAGATTGGCGAGGTGTTTTCGAGCCTAGCGAACGGAACTTCCTTGAAAGAAATTCAGTGAAATAGTAGTTGACGTTAATATGCATTTGATGCTATACTGTCAGATGGTCACCATTGGGGAGGTGTGCCCAATCGACCGGAAAATGTAGGCAGAGCAAAGAAGGGAAGGAGGATTTGACGTGAAGGTTAGATCATCAGTAAAACCAATTTGTGAAAAATGCAAAATCATTAAAAGAAAAGGAAGCATCAGAGTAATCTGCGAGAATCCGAAGCACAAACAGCGCCAGGGCTAAAACACTGGCATTGAACACTTAATGAGAGCGAGCTGAAAGCGAAGCTCAAATTTAGTGAGAAAGCCCATCCGGAAACTTAGCGAGGCATTATCGAGCTTAGTTGAGGGATGTTTCATTATCCAGTGTTAGGCGCACGGATGTGCAGTGGATTGATGCACGTTTACCAGTGAATATAAATGGAAAGCGTGCGGCATGATTTAAGCGGCTGACAGCGCGGCACACAAGGCGTGTGCAGAGCTGTTTCATATACAAGTAAGGATACACCGCACCTGTACACAGGTACCGCAGGGCGCGTGTTCTGGCATTTTCACGGCAGCATGTCCAGACGGATAAGCGAAAATGCGATTGTATATTGCTTCTAATACCCGGCATTTGCATTGACGGATTTTTGAAAAGAGGATCCGCGCCGGGAAAGGGCGTGGAAGAGAAACACGCCTGGGCTGGGATATCGGGTAAACGAAAGTCTTAATTATGAAAAAAGCCCGGTAGGGTGCGGCACCAGGAGGCAGAGGATGCACTGGATGGCACTCGCAGCCTCAGTTAAAGACAGTATCAGACAAAGAAAATGGAGGAAAGACACATGGCTCGTATTGCAGGTGTAGACTTACCAAGAGACAAACGTGTAGAAATCGGTCTGACTTATATCTATGGAATCGGTAGAACAAGCTCAAACCGTATCTTAGCAGAGGCAGGAGTAGATCCTAATACTCGCGTAAGAGATCTTACAAGTGAAGAAGTAAAGAAGATCAGTGCAGTGATCGATGAGACTCAGGTCGTAGAAGGTGATCTCAGAAGAGAGATCCAGCTCAATATCAAGAGACTGAAAGAAATCGGTTGCTACCGTGGGATCCGCCACAGAAAAGGACTTCCGGTACGTGGTCAGAAGACAAAGACCAATGCAAGAACATGCAAAGGTCCAAAGAGAACAGTTGCAAACAAGAAGAAATAGGCCGAAAGCAACTTAATGAGAACGAGCTGAAAGCGAAGTTCGAATTTAGTGCGAGGCCGTTCGCGAATCTTAGTGAATGCAAGCGGCAAAGCGCAGCATGAGCTTAGCTGAGCGAACTACCTTTTGAAGAGATTAAAGAAAGTAGGTTAGTTTAAATGGCAAAGAAGGTTGCAAAAAAAGTAACAAAAAAACGTGTCAAGAAAAACGTTGAACGGGGACAGGCACATATCCAGTCGTCTTTTAATAATACGATCGTAACATTAACGGATACACAGGGGAATGCTCTTTCATGGGCAAGCGCCGGCGGCCTGGGATTCAGAGGTTCAAGGAAATCTACTCCATATGCAGCACAGATGGCAGCTGAGACAGCAGCAAAGGCAGCTCTTGTGCATGGACTTAAATCCGTAGATGTATTCGTAAAAGGACCGGGATCAGGAAGAGAAGCAGCAATCCGCGCGCTTCAGGCATGCGGTATCGATGTGGTGAGCATCAAGGACGTAACACCGGTTCCGCACAACGGATGCCGTCCGCCGAAACGCAGAAGAGTGTAATTGCGTATCTGATCACTGACGTACAACGGAAATTAAGAAAAGCGGCGTGACGCCGCTGCGATAAAATTAGGAGGATAGACATGGCAGTAAACAGAGTTCCTGTTCTTAAAAGATGCCGTTCATTAGGCATGGATCCGATTTATCTCGGAATCAATAAGAAATCTAACAGACAGCTGAAGAGATCAAACAGAAAAATGAGCGAGTATGGTCTTCAGCTCCGTGAGAAACAGAAAGCAAAATTCATCTACGGCGTTCTCGAGAAACCGTTCAGAAACTACTTTGAGAAGGCAAAACAGATGGAAGGAATGACAGGCGACAACCTGATGAGACTTCTTGAGTCCAGGCTGGACAATGTAATGTTCCGCATGGGATTTGCAAGAACAAGAAAAGAAGCGAGACAGATCGTTGACCACAAGCATGTACTCGTAAACGGCAAGCAGGTGAACATTCCGTCTTACCTTGTAAAAGCCGGAGACACGATCGAAATCAAAGAGAATAAGAAAGGCTCACAGAGATACAAAGAGATTCTCGAAGTGACAGGCGGAAACATGATTCCGGACTGGCTTGAGGCTGACTCGGAGAATCTGAAAGGAACAGTGAAAGAGCTTCCGGCAAGAGAAGCTATCGATGTTCCGGTAGATGAAATGTTGATCGTCGAGTTATATTCTAAGTAATATCGGCTGCAACAGCGTATCCCCTCAACATTTTAAAACCCATAAGGAGGGTCTGTGTAGTGTTTGATTTTAATAAACCTAATATTGAAATTACGGATGTTTCAGATGATAAAAAGTATGGAAGGTTTGTCGTAGAACCGCTGGAGAGAGGCTACGGGACAACGCTTGGAAACTCCCTGAGAAGGATCATGCTTTCTTCTCTTCCGGGAGCTGCGATCAGTTCTGTTAAGATCGACGGCGTGCTCCACGAGTTCAGCTCCATCCCGGGTGTGAAGGAAGATGTCACGGAGATCATCATGAACCTGAAATCTCTTGCCATCAGGAACACATCTGAATCAGATGAAGTGAGGACCGCGTATATCCAGTTCGAGGGAGAGGGCGTTGTAACAGGCGCTGACATCCAGGCGGATTCTGATATTGAGATCATCAACCCGGAGCAGGTCATCGCTACGCTGAGCGGCGGAAAAGACAGCAGACTGTATATGGAACTGACCATTTCAAAGGGCAGAGGATATGTAAGTGCAGATAAGAATAAGACCGAGGACATGCCGATCAGCGTGATCCCGATCGATTCCATCTACACACCGGTCGAGCGTGTCAATCTCACTGTGGAAAATACCCGTGTGGGTCAGATCACAGACTATGACAAGCTTACGCTTGACGTATGGACAAAAGGCACGATGCTCCCGGACGAGGCAGTCAGTCTCGCTGCAAAAGTGTTGAGCGAGCATCTGAAACTCTTTGTGGATCTGTCTGAGGTTGCCCAGTCAGCAGAGGTCATGATCGAGAAAGAGGATGACGAGAAAGAGAAAGTTCTTGAGATGAGCATCGATGAGCTTGAGCTTTCTGTTCGTTCATACAATTGTCTGAAGAGAGCCGGAATCAATACAGTGGAAGAGCTTACAAACAAAACTCCGGAGGATATGATGAAAGTCCGCAATCTTGGACGTAAATCTCTGGAAGAGGTGCTTACGAAGCTGAAAGAGCTCAATCTGGAGCTCAACCAGGGCGACGAATAAGAGAGAGCCCGCGGCGATAATTGGATAAATACTCTGCCGGTAAGACCGAAGCGCGCGGCGGGGGCATTTGATTAATAAGCCCGAAGATGCATAACCAAATGTGAGATTCTAGTTCAGCCATGTATTGACCGGGCACAGAAACCATGCTCGCATGGTTTTGGGGGCGGGCATATACATGGGATGAGCGCCTGTTCATGAGCAAAGAGCGGCGGCAGCCGCAGTAAGCACGAAAGTGCGGCTTTGCGATTGGCGCGGCTGAACGGAAATTTAGGAGGAAATAATAAAATGGCAAAGTATAGAAAACTCGGCAGAACATCAGGCCAGAGAAAGGCCCTGATCAGAAATCAGGTAACAGCTCTGTTAAATAACGGAAAGATTATTACAACAGAGGCAAAGGCAAAAGAGATCCGCAAGGTCGCTGAAGGTCTGATCGCCCTGGCTGTAAAAGAGAAAGACAACTACGATGAAGTTACCGTAAAAGCGAAAGTTGCCCGCAAGGACAAAGACGGCAAGAGGGTAAAAGAAGTAGTTGACGGAAAAAAAGTAACTGTTTACGATGAAGTGGACAAGACGATCAGGAAGGATCAGCCGAGCAGACTTCACGCAAGACGCGAGATGCTCAGAGTTCTCTGCCCGGTCAGGGAGGTTCCTGCGAAGGCAGCCGGAAAGAAAGCCAACACAAAGAAGATAGATGTGGCTGAGAAGCTTTTCACAGAGATCGCTCCGAAGTACACAGGCCGCAGCGGCGGATATACAAGGATCGTTAAGATCGGACAGCGTAAAGGCGACGCGGCTATGGAAGTTCTGATCGAGCTTGTGTAATTACATGCTGATATCAGTCAGAAAAAATTTTAAATAAGAAAAAGAAATTTGCCACCGGGTAAATGCAGCGTTGAAACTGTGTCGTCAGGTCTTAGAAGATACAGGGTCAGCGCTTTTCTTTTGCGCCTGCCGGGACATGGGAGGAGGCGGCAGCCCGCCGGCCGGACGGGGACCATGCAGGAGCCCGCCGGCCGGGCAGGGATTATGCAGGAGAGAGCAGTCCGGGGCAGACAGAAAAAGGAGAGTACATATAAATGGAATGGTTATTTTTAGTCGTTGCAGGAGGACTGGAGGTGTTCTGGTCCACATGCATGAAATATTCGGAAGGTTTTACTGATTTGAAGTTCTCTATACTGACAGTCGTGGGGATGATCTTCAGTTTTCTGTTTTTGTCCCAGGCGACGAAGAGCCTGCCCCTGGGGACCGCATATGCGGTCTGGACAGGGATCGGAGCTCTGGGCGCTGTGATCGTAGGCATCGTACTGTTTAAAGAGCCGGTCACAGCGGCAAGAATTTTTTTTGTATCGATGCTTCTAATCGGGATCGTTGGGCTGAAAGTGACTTCAGGTCACTAAAACAGGTTCCCTTTTCTTCTTATTTTACGCTCTGTGGAGGATAAAACAATCCGCGTAGAAAGCGTCCGTGAGGTCAATATGAGAGGCGTCCGCAATTATGCGTGTCCCTTCTGCGGCAAAGGAGATCTCCTCTCCTGTGCGCATCAGTGTAACACGGCGGATCGTCTCATCTGTGTCGATATGCAGGCGCCCCGGGAGCCGGGGGTTTTTTTCGTAGAGATAAAAGGCATAGATCCTGTCTCCCCGGCTGGTGTACCTGAATCTGCGGACAGAATATGGAGCGGCGCATACCGTTCCGTAGATCCCCTCCCCATGGATGCTCAGCCATCTGCCAAGCTCTTTCATGGAGACGACTGCAGGCGCAGGCAGCTCTCCGTCGGGCTGAGGAGCGACATTGAGAGCGAGGTTTCCGCCGCGGCATACGACGTCCAGGAGAAGATGCACCAGTTCGCGGCCTGTCTTGAACTCATCCGTATAGTGGAATGAAAAACGTCTGCCAATGGTAGTGCATGTCTCCCACGGGATAAGGAGTGGCTCTTCTGGGATTTGTTTTTCCGGGGTGACGATGTTTTCGTATTCACCGCCTACTGTCCGGTCGCAGACGATCAGGTGCGGCTGGGCGGACGCGCGCAGTTTTTTTACGATTTCGCCCAGGCGGATGTCCTGGTCCAGGTTTTCCTCCCTGACCCAGCCGCCATCCAGCCACAGGCAGTCGATCTTACCGTATTTCGTACAGAGCTCTTCGATCTGGCGGTGGGTAAATTTTACAAACTTTTCCCATAAGCCGGGATGCTCGCTGATCGTATAATTTACATTGCGGGAAGGCGCAGTACCGAACGCTCTGTGCCAGTAGCAGTCGCTGTGCCAGTCCGGTTTGGAAAAATATGCGGATATGGCCAGACCGCGCCGGCGGAACTCATCAAAGAGAGAACCCGTGATATCCGCGTAAGGACTCGTGTGGAAAGGACATGAGGGATCGGTTATCTTATAGTCTGTGGTCTCTGTGTCAAACATGCAGAAACCGTCATGGTGTTTGGTGGTAAAGAGCAGATACTTAAAACCGCATTCCTCCGCGAGCTGCGCCCATTTGTCCGGACGGAATCTGACCGGGTTAAATGTCCTGTTTGCGTTGATATACTGCTCCTTGAAGGTCTCGATGTCTGTCCAGTCCACATCCTCCTGCGACCATTCTGCATCGCCGTCCGACAGAGGCCAGGACTCATAAGTGCCGAGCTGGCACCCGGGAGCCCAGTGCATCATCAGGCCCAGCTTGAGCCCTGTGAACCATTTGATATGTTCCCGGACAGCGGCGTTGTCTGTGAGCCTGTAATCCTCAGTGCGGGTATAGGTGTGAATCCCATTGTTAACGATCGTCTGTTTCGCCATAGTATTCTCCTTTTTCTGAAATATTCTGTTTGTCAGTTCTTTGATCTGTTTCTCCTGCAAGAGAGTCAGAGCTCTCAGCGCCGGCAGGCGTCCACGGGAGGAGGATGCGGGCCGTGAGACCTCCGTCCTCCCGGTTCAGGTAGGTCAGCCCGGATGAGTTTTTAAAGTGAAGACGCAGACGCTCATCCACATTGCGTATGCCAAATCCGCTGGATACCTTCAGGGTGTTTGGCTTGTGGGCGAGATGCAGGTTGAGCTGTTCCGCATCACCATTCACACCGTTGTCGCTGACAGTGATCGTGCACTGGAAGCGGTCATGGTACGCCCGGATGACAATCTTCAGATTCTCTCCGGGGGGCGGGGAGGCATGCCTGACCGAATTCTCTACGAGAGGCTGGAGTGTGAATTTTGGGATCATGATCCGCGTGCCTTCCTCCACCTGGCATATAAGTTCCGGACTGCTGCGGTGCCGGAGCTGGTATATGGAGACAAAATCCTGTATATTTTTTAATTCCTGAGAGATATCTACCATATTATCTGCATCGGTAATGCTGTACCGCATAAGCCGGGCGATGGAATCTACAATGCCGGCGATATCGTCACAGCTGCGCGACAGAGCGAGCCAGTTGACCATGTCCATGGCATTGAAGATGAAATGGGGATTGATCTGTGCCTGAAGCGCTTTTAACTGGGAACGGCGTTCATTTTCGTTCTGTATCTGTATATCCCTGATCAGCCGGTTCGTCTTGACAATGAGCTGTTCAAAACTTCGTTCGAGAGTCGCGATCTCTTTTTCCCGGGAAGCGGGCAGGGTCGCCGGATCAAAGGTTCTCGTGTCGTCGACCTTTCCGATCGCCTGTGCGAGCCGGATGAGTGGGCGGCTGATCTCATTTGTGACAAAAAAGATCACGATCAGCACCACGATGGTGATCCCGAAGAAGATCAGGGAATAGGTATGCATGATCGGCATGATCCCTGCGATGATATCGCTCTCTGGCGTCAGGAAGAGAAACGAAAGCCCGTACTGGATATCCCGGTGGCTGATCAGGTATTTCCCGCTTCCGGAGGTACTCGGGAGGAGGTCAGCGCTCTCCCCGGAAAATTGTGATACAGCCGAGATGTATGTTTCCCGGGGGATATCCTTGTTGCTGCAGTACAGGAGCTGTTCGCCCTTGTACAAAAGTGCATAGCCGCTGTTGTCCGTGACAGAGACGTTTCCAAATACCTGATCGAGCTGGTCCAGAGAGACGCTCACGACCATTACTGCAGTGCCCTCGGGAAGATTGGGGCCGAGATAGTAGGTGTTGTTGAGCCTTCTGGAAAAGCAGAACTCATCTGTCCCCTCATTGATAAACGCACATGTGATATTCTGTACAGTGTCGTTGAACCAGTCCTCCTCCTTTACATTCGTATTGGAAAAGACCATATTGGATGCGGCGTAAGGGTTCGTGTCCAGCGTATAGGGCTCGAAAAGGGTTGAGATAGGGATGTTGTCCGAGAGGAACAGCGTGTTCTTATAATAGTAGCTGCTGTCTATGGCCTGGTGCACTGCGTAGTGGGAGAACTGGCTCCTGATATTTTCCCTGCTCTGGAGTAAATCCAGCGTATCTTCTCCATCTGTGCTCAGATTTTCCCCGAGCGTCTGGTCGCTGACGAACTGCACCGCAGTGCGGTAGATAGACGTCAGGAAATTATCCGCCATCTCTTCATTCAGGGTAATGGTGGCCTGCTGTCTGGTCAGCGTCTCCTGATAGGTCGAATGGTAGAGATAATAATAGATGCTGGCGTATGACAGAATAAGGATCGCCAGCATGGCGGAGGCGAGCAGAAGAAAGATTTTTTTTCTATACCCCATGTACACCTCCCTGGATCGCCAGATTCCGGTATTCGCCCGGAGTCCTTCCCGTCCGTTTTTTAAAGAGTCTGGAAAAATATTTTGCGTCGTTGTAGCCTGACATCTGCGCAATTTCAGTGATCGAATACTGCAGGTCTGAAAGCAGCGCTTTCGCCCGTTCCATCCTCAGCTCTGTCACGTAGGTGCTCAGGTTGTTGCCGGTGGCATGTTTGAAAACCGTGCTCAGGTGGGAGAGGGATACATTCATAGAATAAGCCAGACCGGAAAGGTTGAATTCCGGATCCATATAGTGTTTCCTGATATAATTGAGAGCAAAGGCGGTGATCGCATCCGCATGGGACGGAGGGGCTTCTGATCTGCTGGTAAGCAGATCATAGTATTTGGTTATGATAAAATCCATTTTGTGCTGGCGTCCGTCCGTATCCAGAAAAGCATTGATCGTCTCATTGCGCGAGTAGTCCAGCGCTTTGGGACTTACATTGATCTCGGACAGATACTGATAAAGGTAGTCGATCAGCTGGACGCCGATGGTGTTGCATTCCTCCCCGGACATCAGTTCCTCAAAGAGTGGAGACTGAAAAAACTGATCGATAAAATCGCAGCTCTCGTTTCTCAGCGCATTTAAGAGGTCGCCCTTCAGACTGCTGTCCCAGGCGAACAGATAAGAATTGCGGTGCTGTTCCTTCTGGGCGTTGAGCTGCACAAGAAGTTCTGTCAGATGTTCGATCTTATCCCGCGTGATTGGTTTGAGTATGTAATCAATGACTCCGTACTGCAAAGCCTTTCTTGCGTATTCAAATTCTCCGTGAGCGGTGAGAAGTATCAGACGCATGGATTCCTTTTTGCGGTGGATGATACCGGCCAGATCGATGCCGGTCATGCCGTCCATCTTAATATCGGAAATGATCACATCGGGGAGCAGTTTATCTGTGAGTCTGACAGCTTCTTCTCCGGAGGCGGCCGTCCCTACCAGTCTTCCGTCAAAACGGTCCCAGTCAAGCGTGGAAATCAGGCCTTCAGTAGTGAACTGCTCATCATCGACAAGTAAGATCTTCAGCATTGATATCCCTCCCTGATTTTGACATTCGTAATTTCCTGTGTTCAGGTATGTCTTAAAGTATACTATATTTCTTCTGCCCATACAAATGTGCCGAAAAAGAAAACACTGAATCTAAAAAATCTCCCCTTCTGACAGAAAACATACCGAAATATTTCCACCTCAGTGAAAAAAAATCGCGTTGCCGGGAGGCGTTTCCTCTCGCTACAATAAATGTGAGAACAATGTCGGGAAGGAGAGGGAAAATGAAAACAGGCTCAAAAACACCCACTGCCGGAGCCAGGAAAAAGACCCGGTGGTTTTACTTCAGGAAAAATCTCCCGCTGACTGTTATGGCGCTCCCCGCGCTGATTCTGATGGTATTATTTAAATATCTGCCGTTGTCGGGGATTATACTGGCGTTCAAGCGTTATAACATCCGCGACGGTATCTTCGGAAGCGCGTGGAACGGTTTTAAAAACTTTGAATACCTGTTCCGGACAAAGGATGCATGGATCATAACCCGCAACACGATACTTTACAATTTTGCGTTTATCGTTCTGGACCTGATATTCGCGGTGACGCTGGCAATCATTCTCAATGAGCTCCGGCAGAAGAGGGCGGCGAAGGTGTTCCAGACAATTTTCATGGCGCCGTACTTTATGTCGTGGGTCGTCGTATCGTTTATCGCATATTCGCTTCTGAGCGTTGACGACGGATTCATTAACAGGGCGCTCGGACTGGAGGTTACATGGTATTCGCAACAGGCGGCGTGGCCTTTTATCCTGATCATATTCCAGATATGGAAGACGATCGGCTACTCCACAGTCATGTATCTGGGAGCCATCGTCGGGATTTCAGACGACTACTATGAGGCTGCGCTGATGGACGGGGCGACAAAGTGGCAGCAGATCAGATACATCACTCTGCCTGCTCTGAGAGGGATGATGATTATTCTGACGATCCTGGCCATCGGGAGAATATTTTACGCGGATTTCGGGCTGTTCTATCAGCTCCCGAGGAACTCGGGGCCGCTCTTCCCTGTGACTAATGTGATCGATACTTATGTATTCCGGGCTCTGAAAGAAAACGGAAATATCGGCATGGCGGCGGCGGCGAACTTATATCAGTCGCTGGTAGGTTTTATCCTCGTGGTGACTTCGAATTTCGCTGTCAGGAAGATTGATAAAGACAGCGCGCTTTTCTGAGAGTTTTCTGAGAGGAAAAGCAGGATATCGTCACAGGAGGAGACATAACGTGAAAATAAAAAGAAAAGCGGAAAAAAAACTGGAAAAAAATTTAATCAGCGTCAGGGCGAACACGGTCCTTCTGATCATATTGGGACTCCTTGCACTTGTGTGCGTGCTGCCAATGATACTTGTAGTCATCGTATCCTTCAGCAGCGAACAGAGCATTTTTGAGAATGGGTACTCGTTCTTTCCCTCGGAGTTCAGCCTTGCGGCGTATGAGTATTTCCTAAAACTGGGAGATCAGATCTTCCGGTCTTACGGGATCTCTCTGTTTGTCACTGTATTCGGCAGTCTGTTCAGCCTGACGGTGACCGCAATGTTTGCCTATGTGTTATCAAGGCCGGACTATCGGTATGGACGCCTTTTTACCCTGCTGCTTTTGTTCACTATGCTGTTCAACGGGGGGCTGGTTCCGGGGTATATGGTAAACACGCAGCTCCTGGGCCTCAGGGATTCGGTATGGGCGCTGATTTTCCCCATGTCGCTGAACGCGTTTTATGTGGTGGTGCTCAGGACATTCTTCAAAAGCATCCCGCTGGAGATCATCGAGGCCGCGCGCATCGATGGAGCGGGTGAGTTCAGGACTTTTGCGAAAGTTGTGCTGCCGCTCTCAAAGCCGGGGCTCGCTACGATCGGACTGTTTACGGTCATCGCATACTGGAACGACTGGTTTCTTGGTATGCTCTATATGTTTGAGACAAAGAACTATCCGATCCAGACGCTCCTCCAGAGTATGCAGAACAGTATGGAGGCACTGTCCCAGTCTTCGTCCAACGCACTGGAGTACGCAGAGATGGCAAAGAATGCCCCCACAGACAGCGGACGGATGGCTCTGACAGTCATGGTCGTACTGCCGGTCATGCTGGCGTATCCGTTCTTCCAGAAGTATTTTGTGAAAGGTCTGACCGTGGGCGGAGTAAAAGGCTAGGGACAGCCGGAAATAATGAGACTGTAAAGCATAAGGCTTTATAGATAGAAATAATTAAACAAAGGAGGATAAGTGAATGAAGAAGAGACTTGCAGGAATGATGCTGGCAGCGGCAATGTCGGTATCTCTTCTCGCAGGCTGCGGCGGCGGAGGGAATGACACGCCAGCTAACAGCGGAGAGGACGGAGATATCGTCACACTGAAATGGTATATGTCTATCAACCCGGTATATCCTGACACAGAGAAAGTGATCGAAGCGCTGAATGAGTATACAAGGGAAAAAATCGGAGTGGAAATCGATTATACTGTGATCGCGAATCCGGACTACAAAGAGAAGATGCCGACAATGATCAACTCAGGAGACTATTTTGACATTTGTTTCACAGCAGACTGGACGACAAATTACCTTCAGTTTGCGGCAAAGGATGCGTTTTTGGACCTGTCGGAGCTTCTTCCGGAATATGCGGGAGAGACATATGATTTCATCCCGGAGGAACTCTGGAAGGCTGCCACAGTCGATGGAAAGATTTATGGCGTGCCGTCTTATAAGGAGATGGGCTGGCAGTCCGGTATCTTTGTGAACAGCGATATGGCGCAGGAATACGGGATCGACCTGAGTACAGTAAAAACTCTGGAGGACTATACCGCGGTTCTTGCGGCGGTGAAAGAGAAATCTCAGGCAGCAGGCAAAGAAGTGATCGGTATCAGCGGCCTCGACTTTAATCTGGCAGTGCCTTATGAGAGCCTCACAGGACAGCCGACGCTTCCCGGGGCTTACGCGGTGAGCGATTATGGCTATTTCGAAGATCAGGACGGGGTGTTCAACCAGTATGATACTCAGGAGTATATGGATTATTGCACACTTGTACATGACTGGTACAATAACGGCTATCTTTCCAGGGATCCTGTGAATTATGACAGTGACACGGCCAACCGGGATAATGACTTTAAGAACGGAAATCTGTTCTCCTACGTGATCTCCTATGCCCCCGGTGCAGCGGAAGCGGAAGTGGCAAAGACAGGGCATGGAGTGGAGTTCATTCCCCTGATGTCCCCATTATTTGAGACGAAAAACGCTATGGGCGGTCTCCTGGCTGTATCCGCGGCCTCCGAATATCCGGAGAAAGCGCTGGAGTTCATCAATCTTTTAAATACAGATGAGTATGTCGGTACACTGATCCGCCACGGCATCGAAGGAGAGCACTATACGGCAGTGGGAGAAGACAGGGTAGACCGCACGATGGGAGGTACGCTTGACCCTGCGGACAATGGCTATGACTATACATATGGATGGCAGTTCGGAACCCCCTTCAACCAGAAATGGGATATCTCTTATCCGGAAAATATCGAGGAACTCTTTACAGAATATAACGACTCTGCAATCACTGCACCGCACATTGGATTTACGCTTGACAATATCCCGGTAGAGACTGAGATTGCGGCGATCACCAGTACAGTAGAGGAATACGGGCCGGCGCTTGAATCCGGCATGGTAGACCCGAACGAATATATCCCGAAATTCCTCCAGGCGCTCAGTGACAGCGGCGTGGATACTCTGCTCGACGAGGTCAGCGCACAGCTTGGTGAGTGACATGAATGGGAAGAAGCCAAATATCCTGTTCGTTCTGACAGATGACCAGGGGCCGTGGGCGATGCGCTGCGCCGGGAATATGGATATCCATACCCCGGTGCTGGACGCACTGGCACAGAGGGGGGTGCGGTTTGAAAATTTCTTCTGCGCTTCCCCGGTGTGCTCGCCGGCCAGGGCAAGCATCCTGACCGGGCGGATCCCATCCGCCCACGGGGTGCACGACTGGATAAGGTCGGGAAATCTCGACAGGGAACGCCTGAAAGAGATGGGAAATGATCCTTATTATACAGCGGAGGATAAACCGATCGGATATCTGGATGGGATGCTTACATATACCGATGTGCTCAGTCAGAACGGATATCGATGTGCTCTGGCAGGGAAATGGCATCTGGGGGACAGCGTCCGTCCCCAGCACGGGTTTGAAAAATGGTTTACCATAGGCCGCGGAGGCTGTTATTACCGCAGGGCAGATGTCGTGGAAAACGGCAGCGTCTCTTTTGAGGACAGATATATTACTGATGTGATAACAGAAAAAGCGCTGGAATATCTGGACGACCTGGCTCAGGGAGAAGAGCCGTTCTATTTAAGCGTCCATTACACGGCCCCTCATGACCCATGGGATGAGGATCAGCATCCAAAAGAGTATGTAGATTTGTACAGGGACTGCGATTTTACGGCCACGCCTGATCTGCCGGTCCACCCATGGCAGATCATGACAGCTCCAAGTGGGACAGGAGAGAGGAGAAAGGATCTCTTAAGAGGATACTACGCTGCGGTTACCGCTATGGACGCCGCTTTTGGAAGGATTCTGGAAAGGCTGGAAGAGAAGGGGCTGGCGGAGGAGACGATCGTGATCTTCATGGCGGACAACGGAATGAATATGGGGCATCATGGCATCTGGGGAAAAGGAAACGGAACCTTTCCCTTCAATTTTTATGACACAGCGGTGAAAGTCCCGATGATCGTATCATGGAAGGGGCATTACCCGGAGGGAAAAGTGACGGACCGGCTTTGCAGCCAGTACGACATTTTCCAGACGCTGATGGATATGACAGGGATTGAGGCAGAATTGCCTGCTGATCTTCCGGGAAAGAGTTTTGCCGGCGTGTTCCGTGGAGAGGAAGACGGGGACGGCGAGGTTGTCGTATATGATGAATACGGGCCGGCAAGGATGATACGGACAAAAGAATGGAAGTATATCCACAGGATTCCCTATGGACCGGATGAGTTGTATCACCTTACAGAGGACGCAGACGAAGAGGTGAATCTGGCGGGGTGCGAAGGATACGGGGAGATCGCGGCAGAGCTGAAAAAAAGGCTGACGAGCTGGTTCTGGAAATACGCGGATCCTGCCGTGGACGCCGCCCGTGAGGGAGTGACGGGCTTTGGGCAGATGTGCCGGCCGGGAATTTACTCAGACCGGGAGCACACCTTCTGCGCGATGCCAAAATGAGAGAGAAACAAAGTTGAATAAAGACGATCAGGGAAAGATGCGGGGAGGGACATACGAGAATGGAAAAATACATCAGCGTGCTCCTTTACAGGTCAGGAAAGCGGAAGAGGATACTGGGCAGCGCAGTGGGAGTTATATGCCTGTGCGCGATGCTTGCAGGAAGTATTCTTCCGCTTATGCCTGCGCTGGAGACAAAAGCGGCAGAGACTTCGCTTCTGGAGGACCTTGTCATTGATAAGGTGTATAGTCTGGAGGCTGTAGGAGGATACGGGGACCATGAGCCTGATGATACGGGATTCGCGCCCGGGGTGACCGAGTATACGGGGACAGCATACAGTTCGGTTGACGAGGTAAAGGTCTATCCGTTTGCCGGGACAGAGACTGCCGAGGTGACGGTCAACGGAGAAAAGCCGGGCAGCGAAGGATATGTGACGGTTGAAATGGACAGCCCGGGCACGTATGAGATCGGGATCCTGGTGGAAGACAGCGGTGTGAGTGAGGAATACCATGTGAATGTGGAAAAGACGGACACCGATTACAGAGGAAGACGCCCTGTGGCTAAAAATGAGACGATCATGCAAGAACTCAGTGTTTCGACACCGTTTTCCAATGAAGAGACATTGATGGAGGTCATCGGGAAAGACTACAATGTCATACTGCCGGAGAGCAAGAAGGCGGATGGCTCTTATGTCGACACAGCGGAGAGCTACTGGAGCGTCCCGGGAGCGGAACTCCCGGATGCCGGGGGAACGGAAGCGCCTGTGGAACTGTTTACCATTGATCTGGGCGGCACTTACAGTGTCAGCAGGATTCGGGCGGCTTTCGGACCGTCCAATCTGAACCTGTCGAAGAACCGTGCCAGGATTTCTGTGAGTACGGATGGGGAAAACTGGCAGACGCCGGTCACTAAGGGAAATATGAATACAGGGACTCAGTACCATCAGAATGTAACCCGGTATGAGTTAGGCGTTTCCTATGAGGCAAGGTATATCCGGTTTGAGGTGACGAACTGGGAGTATGGAAGCGCGAAGGACCTGCGAATCTATCAGTTCATGGTTTTTTATGACGCAGGGGAAGTTCCGGAGAAACAGGAGGCGCCCGACGGGGCTTCCGTTCCTCATCAGCATGAGGAGAGGCATCAGTATCTTTCAGGAGGCCAGGCGACAGTCGTGGAGAGAGGGCTGACGATGTCCGGCTGGACGCCCAGCAGCGGATACGGCAGAGGGATTCCGACCTCTGAGGAGTCTGAGCAGTTTGGCTATGACGGGCCTCTGTTCTATGACCCGGATTTTGAAAACCCGGATTATATGCTGTATAATCCCGACGCCCTCTGGGGGATATCGAAAGCTCCGTTTGGCGGGAACAACATGTCCTCCGCAGGCGAACCAACAGACTTTGTGCCGGAATCTATGAAACCTTATATTGGAAATGCCATTAGTTTCTGTTTCGGCGACGAAGGAGGCTACAGCACGCAGGAAGCGGAAGCATTCGGGAAATGGTTTGAATGGACAAGAGAGCATTATCCGGGTGTGATCCTCCATACGAACCAGTTTCCCAACCAGTGGAGCCGTGCGAACCTGCTGGAATATTTCCGGATAGCGGAGCCGGATATGATTTGCTGGGACGACTATTACGGGGATTCGGCGTGGGCGAACCCGTCCAGTATCAATCTTTCAAATGCCGCTGTGCAGAAAGACGCAGCGCGTAAGCTGATGAACCTGAATACATGGAAGACATACAGGGAGCTTGCGTACGGAGGCATTGACGGTACGGCCTCTAAGCCGATCCTGTTTGGACAGTATCTGGATGCGTTTGCTTTCAACCACTCGCAGTCCAATAAAAACCTGATTGTGAATCTGTCTGTCTTATCTGGCGCGAAGTGGCTCAATTTCTTCCGGCTGGAATATCAGTTTGACCGTTCCTATCTGTGGGATGAGGACGGCACGCCCACGCGCGGACTTCTGGAATGGGGACAGATCATTGACCGCGTACACGCAGTGGATGATCAGCTGACACGTCTGAATAACGACTGGATCATGTTTAAGATTGGTTCCATCGGAAACGAAACGAACGCTGCGGCAGACGGTTTCCGCATGGGGAACTTTGACGATGAGGAGAGCCAGGAGAAAAATCAGGAATACGGCATTGCAGGGCTTGAAGTAAAGAGTCTTTCAGATGCGCACGGCGGCGGAAGCGGCGATGTTGTGCTGGGCTATTATAAGACGCTGCCAGGGCTGTATGAGAGCGAGATCGGAGAATATTTTGAAGGGGCGACAGCTCCGAAGGCGTTTCTGGTAATGAATGGCCTCACAGCCGGGCAGGCTGAGCGGTATAACGAATTCCATATTCCGGAGCGGGCTGCGGGCTCGTCGAAAAATACCCGTCAGCAGATTACGGTCACGGTAGAACCTGAATTTGCGGAAAACTATACGCTGTATATGGTGGATAAAGATGATACAAACGAAGATGGCAGCGGCAGGATCAAAGAAGTAGCGCTTGACGGCAACCAGTTTACAGTCATTTTGGGAGGCGGCGAGGCTGACCTGTATTTCTGGAATACGGATACATCCGCGTCTGCCAGCTCCGAGGGGGAAGGAACATATGCCTCTTTCGCGTTTGACTCCCACAGCGAGACTTACTGGCAGCCGTCCGGACAGGCGGAGACATATACGCTGACAAACACATTCGCACCGTGTACGATAGATCAGGTGACGCTTCTGGAAAAGGGAAATGCGGTCAGCGAATTCCATCTGGAATACCTGGATGTAAACGGAGAGTGGCAGCAGTTTGGCGAACCTGGGACAGAGATTGGCTCTGTGGTATCCGTTCCGTCGGGAGAGGCGGTGACTGCGCAGGGCATCCGGCTGGTGATCACACAGTCCGAAGGAATCCCGGCTGTCTATGAAGTAGAATTAAGGGAGAAATCAGAGGAAGACCTGGATGAGGAGCATACGGTCCAGGTCAATGACAATACGATGGGGACCGGTCTGTTCCGGTTCTGGTATGACGGACTCTGGTCTTACCGTGAAACGGAATCAAACGGGGGATCAATGAGCGGCTCCTATCCCATCGAGAACGACGGACATTTTTCAAATTGGGCAAATGCCAGCGCTTCCTTTAAATTTTATGGGACGGGAGTGGAGCTCCGGCTGAGATCAGATCAGTCGGCGAATATCCGGGCGGCGGTATTTGACAGCACTGGAGAGACGATGGTGCAGGATTGGAAGACGGGCTCACAGGGGAAGATCACATTTGACAGTCTCGGGGCGGAAAACGATATCTATACCCTCAAGATAGAGAAGGTAAACGCGTCTCAGGCAGGGATCGACGGCGCTGTCGTCACATACAGAGGGACTCTGGATGCGGCGGCAGTCGAAAATAACAGCTCCGGCACGGACGCTGTCTGGGAGTATGTGGATCAGCGAAAGACCGATGAGAGCGGGAACTACTTCACTTATGAGCCTGAGGTCCTGTCAAAAGCGATGGGAACAAATAACAGTGGCTTTGACGAGGATACGGATGAGGCGCAAGGATGGGTGGAACACGTCCAGAATGCGCAGTACCACAATCTCGGCTTTACCCGTACCAACAGTGACGGGGCTTCGTATACCCTTCATTTCCGCGGTACCGGTGTGCAGCTTTACAGCGGGGTCACGCCTATGGGAGAAACGGCAGAAGGGAAGACCTATGGGGAACTCACCTTTGAGCTTGACGGAGAAGTAGTGGAGCCAGAAGCACTGGATACGTCACAGTTTGGCACAAACGGAAAAATCTCCGCCCGCATGTGGACAGTGGAAGTGCCGGATGCGGCGGAAAATCAGGAACATACACTCAAGGTGACAGTCAGCGGAGGCTACAGCAGAATCGATTACGCCGTGGTCAGCCGCTGCTGGGAAGCGGAAACAGACGCTCCGGGGGCACACGATATTACTGTGACCCACGGTGAAAACGGGGCGGCGCAGGTCGTGGGAAGCAGCAGGACTGCCGACGGCGGAAACGCGGTGATACAGGTCACACCGGATCCGGGGTATGAAATAGACAAAGTCGTCGTAAATAATGTCTCTGTTACAGTACCGGATGGCGGCCAGCTCATACTGACCGACGTCAGAGAGGACAAAGCTGTTCAGGTGACGTTTGCGCTCCGCGCATACAGTATCGTGCTCGGGCAGGCGGAAGGCGGGGCTGTCGTCCCGCCCGCTGTGAAAGCCAGGGCAGGTGAGACTGTTACGCTAACGGTGGATGCGTTTGCGGGATATGCTTACATTGACGGTACTCTGACCGTGAAAGCCGCAGACGGACAAAATGTTTCGCTTACATATGATGAAGCGGCGGGGACATATCAGTTTACTATGCCGCAGGGAAATGTGACAGTGTCTGCGGAATTTCAGAGCACGGCGGCAGTTCCGGACCCGGCTCCTGAGCCCGATCCCGATCCGGCGCCTGACCCTGAGCCGACACCCGAACCGGAGCCAGTGCCGGATCCGGCGCCCGGCCAGGGAGGTACGTCAGGACAGGGCAGCGCGGCAGGACAGAACAGCGCGGCTGGTCAGAACAGCGCAACAGGACAGAGCAGCGCGGCTGGTCAGAATACAGCGGCCGGGGCAGACGCAGCGGTAGATACAGGCGATGATGCAGCTCTTATGCCAGCGGTATATATACTGGCAGGGAGCGCGGCTGTGGCCGCCATTGGTTTCAGAAAAAAGAAAAAAGGATAACAGGGGGATTACAGGAAGCTGCCGGCTGCTGAGGGCCGGCGGCTTCTTCTGCGTCTTTCTTCTGAGACAGAGGGCATACCTGGAGGGCGCGTTTCAGAACTGTCTTGAGGAACAATATGACAGCGTTTAGTTAATGTGCACAAATAGTGTTAAAAAAATAACGTTAAAATATTAACAAATATCAGGTTGACAAATATTTAACGATTCGTTTATACTTAGTCTTGTGAGAACAAACCAGATTGATTCAATTACAGGAGGATTTATCAAAATGGCAGAGAAAAAGAAAGCAGTCGTGCCTGAGATCATCGACAATGTAGAGGCTCTTGAGGCGAAGATGAAAGCGATGCGCGAGGCGCAGAAAATCTTCGCTTCATTCACACAGGAGCAGGTAGACAAGATCTTCTACGAGGCAGCTATGGCAGCCAACAAGCAGCGTATCCCGCTGGCTAAGATGGCAGTTGAAGAGACACAGAGAGGTGTCATGGAAGACAAGGTCATCAAGAACCACTACGCGGCAGAATATATCTACAATGCGTACAAGGATACAAAGACATGCGGCGTGATCGAAGAGGATCCGGCTTACGGCATCAAGAAAGTAGCAGAGCCGATCGGACTTGTCGCAGCGGTCATCCCGACGACAAACCCGACTTCAACAGCGATCTTCAAGACTCTGATCTGTCTTAAGACAAGGAACGCGATCATCATCAGCCCCCATCCGGCTGCAAAGGAATGTACGATCGCGGCCGCAAAGGTCGTTCTCGACGCGGCAGTAAAAGCAGGCGCACCGGAAGGAATCATCGGCTGGATCGACACTCCGTCACTGGAGCTGACAAACACTGTAATGAGAGATGCTGATATCATTCTCGCAACAGGCGGGCCGGGAATGGTTAAGGCTGCTTACTCTTCAGGAAAACCGGCTCTCGGTGTTGGAGCGGGTAATACACCGGTTATCATCGACGATACAGCAGATATTAGAATGGCAGTAAACTCTATCATCCATTCCAAGACATTTGACAATGGTATGATCTGTGCTTCCGAGCAGTCTGTCACTGTTCTGGACAGCGTATATGACGCAGTGAAGAAAGAATTCGCATACAGAGGCTGCTATTTCCTGAAACCGGGCAAAGAGCTTGACGCCGTGCGCAAGACGATCATCATCAATGGCGCCCTGAACAGCAAGATCCCCGGAAAATCCGCATACGAGATCGCGAAGCTTGCGGGTATTGACGTACCGGAGAATACAAAGATCCTGATCGGTGAAGTGGAGTCTGTTGATATCTCCGAAGAATTTGCTCACGAAAAATTATCTCCTGTACTTGCTATGTATAGAGCAAAGAGCTTTGACGAGGCTCTTGCGAAGGCAGCTCAGCTCGTTGCTGACGGCGGATACGGACATACGGCTTCCCTGTATGTACATCCGGCAGAGAAGGAAAAGATCCAGAAGCACTACGAGGCGATGAAGACATGCCGTGTCCTGATCAACACACCGTCCTCACAGGGTGGTATCGGCGATCTTTACAACTTCAAGCTCGCTCCGTCTCTGACACTCGGATGCGGTTCATGGGGCGGAAACTCTGTATCAGAGAACGTGGGAGTAAAACATCTTCTGAATGTGAAGACGGTTGCCGAGAGGAGAGAGAATATGCTGTGGTTCAGAACACCTGAGAAGGTATACTTTAAGAAAGGCTGTATGCCGGTAGCTCTGGACGAGCTTGGCACAGTGATGCATAAGAAGAAAGCGTTTATCGTAACTGATACATTCCTTTATAAGAACGGATATGCAAAACCGATCGAGGACAAACTTGACGAGATGGGAATCCAGCACACCTGCTTCTATGATGTGGCTCCGGACCCGACGCTCCAGTGCGCTGAAGAGGGCGTGAAGCAGATGAGATCCTTTGAGCCGGACACGATCATCGCTCTGGGCGGCGGTTCTGCGATGGATGCCGCCAAGATCATGTGGCTGATGTACGAGCATCCGGAAGCGAACTTCGAAGACATGGCTATGGACTTCATGGATATCCGCAAGAGAGTATTCACATTCCCGAAAATGGGTGAGAAGGCTTACTTTGTAGCGATTCCGACGTCTTCAGGTACAGGTTCCGAGGTGACTCCGTTCGCCATCATCACAGACGCGACAACAGGCGTTAAATGGCCGATCGCCGACTATGAGCTGCTTCCGAACATGGCGATCGTAGACGTGGACAATGCGATGACAGCTCCGAAGGGACTGACAAGCGCATCTGGTATCGATGTTATGACACATGCGATCGAGGCGTATGTATCGATTATGGCGACAGACTACACAGACGGACTTGCTATGAAAGCGGTGAAGATGGTATTTGACAACCTTCCGTCTGCATACGAGAACGGCGCGAACGATCCGAAAGCCCGTGAAGAGATGCACAACGCTTCCTGTATGGCAGGTATGGCATTTGCAAACGCTTTCCTGGGCGTCAACCACTCTATGGCTCATAAGCTGGGCGCGTTCCACCATCTGCCGCACGGAGTTGCAAACGCCCTGCTTCTGACAGAAGTCATGAGATACAATGCGGCAGAAGTTCCGACAAAGATGGGAACATTCTCGCAGTACCAGTATCCGCATGCACTGCAGAGATACGCAGAGCTTGGACGCTTCGCAGGATGCACAGGAAATACAGATGAGGAAGTATTCGAGAACTTCATCGCAAGACTGGAAGAACTCAAAGAGAAGATCGGCATCAAGAAGACGATCAAAGATTACGGCATCGACGAGAAATACTTCCTGGATACTCTGGATGACATGTGCGAGCAGGCATTCAACGACCAGTGTACAGGTGCGAACCCGAGATACCCGCTCATCAGGGAGATCAAAGACATCTATTTGAAATGCTACTACGGGAAATAATCCCGGAAGCAATTGCCAAAATATATAATACAGGGGCTACCGGGAGTACCGGCTTTGTCCCCTGACTGACAGGGAGGAGACGATCCTGCAGGATCCGGACTTTTTCAGGGACGGAGTTCTGCATGGGATTGTCTCCTTCTTTTATGTAAATCATTTTTCTTCGCAGGTTTGTCTTCTTTTACGTGGATTTTAGACTGTCTCCCGATTTTAGTGGCGTAAAGGAGTGAAGCGCCAATCGTCGGAAAAATATTCCGCCAAACATCGGAAAAACGTTGTAAAATTTATCGTTTGGGGTATAATATAGACAACGCAAATGGAAATGAGGTGTTCCGAATGAAAAACTACAGAAAAAGAATTGCCGATGATATTCTGATACGGAAATTGGAAGGCAAAGGCGCGGTGCTGATCGAAGGACCGAAATGGTGTGGTAAAACGACGACTGCTGAACAGATTGCCGCCAGTATTCTGTATATGGATGACCCGGAAAAGAAGGAACAGAACATTGCCATGTCCGAACTGAGTCCCAAACGGCTGCTAAAGGGTGAAACACCGAGGCTTATCGATGAATGGCAGCTTGCTCCAAAACTCTGGGACGCGATCCGGTTCGAGGTTGACCACCGTGACCAGCTCGGGCAGTTTGTACTCACTGGATCTGCTGTACCCGCCGATACAAGAGAAATTACTCATTCCGGTACAGGACGCTTTACCTGGCTGACAATGAGGCCAATGAGCCTGTATGAATCGGGAGATTCTACGGGGCATGTCAGTTTGAAAGATCTGTTTTCCGGCGTGTCTGAAATTGACGGGGATTCTGACTTAAGTATCGACCGCCTGGCATTCCTTGTGTGTCGGGGCGGATGGCCTCAGGCGGTGGATATGCGTGATGAAATTGCCTTGGATCAGGCGATGGACTATTATGACGCTGTTGTCCATGCTGACATTAACCGGGCTGATAACGTGCAGAAGAATCCGGAAAGAGTGAAACGGCTCATGCGTTCCTATGCAAGAAATCAGGGCGGACAGGTCCCTAATACCGTGCTTTCACAGGATATTGCCGCAAACGATGAAACGCCGATCAGTGAAGAAACAGTTGCGGCGTATGTGAATGCCCTGCGGAAAATTTTTGTTGTAGAGGATATGCCTGCCTGGAATCCGAACCTTCGGTCTAAAACTGCGATCCGCTCCTCGGATACCCGTTATTATATCGACCCATCTATCGCGGCTGCGGCATTGGGTATCGGACCGAATGACCTCATAAACGACTTGAAGACTTTCGGATTTCTGTTTGAAACTCTTTGTGTCAGAGATCTCCGCGTTTTTGCAGATGCTCTGAACGGAGAAGTTTACCACTACCGGGACAAGGAAGGGCAGGAGTGTGATGCGGTCGTCCATTTAAGAAATGGCAGATACGGACTTATTGAAATCAAACTTGGAGGTGACAAACTGATCGAGGAGGGAGCCAGAAGCCTGAAATCAATGGAAGCGAAAATCGATACTGATAAGATGAACGCTCCGTCTTTTCTTATGGTTTTGACGGGCATCGGGGATTATGCTTATCGCCGGAAGGATGGAGTGTATATAGTGCCTATCGGCTGTCTGAAGAACTGATCCGGTAAAAAAATATGAAAATAATATAAATTAAAAGACTTATAGTTAAAAAATTAACAATAAAAAAGATTAAAAAAAGATAGTTAAAAATTGCACAAAATTTGCCCGGACGGGTTACATTTCTCTTTTTTCTGGTGTATAATATCTCCATCGAGAAAAAGAAATGCGCAAACGCAGATCAAGGAGGGCATGATTATATGAAGCTGGAAGAAAAAAATATTATCGTAAAACGTCCGTATAAGACAGTCTACAGATGCGATGACAGTATCGTCAAAGTATTCGCTGAGACACATCCGAAGTCAGATGTATTTAACGAGGCGCTGATCACATCCCAGATCGAGGCGACGGGCCTGGATATTCCGAAGGTAAAAGGAGTGACTCAGATCGACGGGAAATGGGCGATCGAGATCGAGTATAAAGACGGCAAGACTCTGGAGGAGATGATGACTTCTGACAGGAAGAACATTGCCAGATACATGGAAGACTTTGTGAATCTTCAGATCGAGGTACAGAGCAAATCATTCCCGCTTCTGAAAGGAATGAAGGATAAGCTATCCCGACAGATCAACAGTCTGAAAGAGGTGGATGCAACGACAAGGTATGAGCTGCTGACCCGCCTTGAGAGTATGCCGAAGCACAATAAAGTCTGCCACGGAGATTTTAATCCGAGCAATGTGATTGTAGGAAAGAACGGGAAGATGACGGTCGTTGACTGGGCGCATGCAACACAGGGAAATGCCAGTGCGGATGCGGCTATGACCTATCTCCTCTTCGCGCTGAAAGACCAGGAGACAGCAGATCTCTATCTGAACATGTTCTGCAAGAAGAGCGATACAGCGAGACAGTATGTACAGCAGTGGCTTCCGATCGTTGCGGCGGCGCAGCTTACGAAAAACAATGAGTTTGAGAAAGACTTCCTGATGAAGTGGATCGATGTGATCGATTATCAGTAGAACAGGAAGCAGGTAAATAAAAAGACCGGCGCCGTATGATTTGTTCCTCATACGGCGCCGGTCTTTGCATACTGTGTTATCGAAACAAAATTTATACTTACCAGCTTGGGAAGAAAAGATTTCCTCCGATGTTGACTCCGGGCCTGTTCGTTGACCCTGCGTACAGGAAGAAATAGCAGTCGGACACTGCCGCCAGCCTTGCTCCGTTGATCGCATCCTGAGCGACCTGCATGGAGAGCGCTGTGGGACCTGAGTCGATTACATTCTGGAGACGGCCTGTCCACACCGGCTCAAACTGTCCCTGCGCGTAGATGACTCCGCTGACAGAGTTTGGGAAGCGGGGATCCTCCACGCGATTCATGATGACAGTGGCAACAGCCAAAAGGGAGTTGTACTCCTGGTGTGCTTCGCATTGAATGATTGCGGCCAGGAGAGTGATGTCATCTGCGGTGGCGTTTATCGCGCCGCCGTTGATCACGGAGCTGTTATAACCGCCTCCGTAGGAGATCGTCTCCTGGGCTGCGATGCGGGCTGCTTCCTCAGCTTTTGCCTGCTCCAGCCGGGCCTGTACGTCTGCAAGGTTTGTGGAGGTCTCCTCAGCTTTTGCCTGAAGCTCATTCCGACGGGCAGTCAGGCTGTCCTGAATCTCTTTGAGAGAATCCTGCTGGATCTCCAGAGTCTCTTTCTGCTCCCCGATCTGCTCGTGGATTGTTTTCAGATTATCGAGGGCCGCCCTGTCGTATTCGCTCAGGTTTTCGATGAAATCCGCTTTATTAAGGAAATCTGTCATATTTTCAGCAGAGAAAAGCATCTCAAGAAGTGTTGCATTCCCGTGCTCATACATATATTTAATACGGGCTTTCATGTCTTCATACTGCTGGTTTTCGTTCTCTTCCGCCTCGGCCAGCGCGTCAGATGTACGCTCGATTTCCCCGTTCATGATCTCGATCTGCATTTCCGCGGTGGAAATTTCTTCACTCAATGCGAGGATTTCCTTATTGATGCCCTCCAGTTCGCTCTGAAGAGCTGTACTCTGTCCTTCCAGACTGGAAATATCCCCGTCCGCGAAAGAAGGAAAAACTGAAAGTACAATTGCGAGGGAACTGATCAGAATGATGCCTGACTTGCTCCAACGTTTTTTGTATATTTTCATACCTAAAATTCCTTTCTCCGTGCGATTGATTAAGCTGCCGGAAAACTATTATACTATAAATTGCGCAATTTGGCAAACTCTGATAGAATGGATTTACAATTTGGCGCAGCAGTTCAGCCATCAGGCTGTGCGGGCGGGAAAAGCATACCCGCACGCTTTTTCGACCGGCGAAGCTGAACTCCGGGCGCTCAGAAAGGACAGAGAATGAAACACAGAATAAAAATGATAGGCCTGGATCTGGACGGCACTTTGCTTACGGACCGAAAAGAGATCACTCAGCGAACGAGGAAAGCAATCAGCAGGGCGATAGAAGAAGGCGTCGTTGTCCTTGCCGCCACAGGCAGGCCCTGGATGGGAGTCCCGGAAGAACTCAGAGAGTTCCCGGGCATGCGGTATGCGCTTACCTCCAACGGAGCCAGGATACTCGACGTGCAGGAGGGCATTGTCCTGGAAGAGCATCTGCTCCCGCAGGACTCTGCGAAAAAGGCGCTGAAAATCTGCGGGAAGTACGATACGCTGCAGGAGATTTATTTTGACGGGCAGGGCTACGCCCCGGCGGATAAGATTGCAAGGGCCGAGCGCTATCACAAGAATCCGAATATGCGGGAATATATCAGGAAGACCCGCATCCCGGTCGATGACATCTTTGAACTTCTGGAGGGGGAGAGCAGAGAGCCTGACAAGGTGCAGGCGTTGTTTGCGGATATGGAAGAGCGGGCGGCAGCGTGGAGAGAACTGGAGATGGAGCCTGATCTGGAGCTGGTGGGCTCTCTGGGATATAATATAGAAATAAATGCACGGGGCGTCAATAAAGGGACCGGGCTTGTGAACCTGGGCAGGCTGCTCGGCATTCAGCGCGAAGAGATCATGGCGTGCGGGGACGGAGACAATGACACCGTGATGCTCCGCGAAGCCGGATTTGGCGTTGCCATGGGAAATGCAGAAGAACAGGTGAAAGAGGCGGCGGATTATATCACGCTGACGAATGAAGAGGAAGGCGTTGCAGAAGCAATTGAAAAATTTGTTCTCGGAGGAGGAAAAGGAGTATGTTAGAAATATTAAAGACGATCATATTCGGTATTGTAGAAGGGATCACAGAATGGCTGCCCATCAGCAGCACGGGGCATCTGATCCTGCTGAATGAATTCCTGAAGCTGGAACAGGGAGACGCGTTTTTTGAGATGTTCCAGGTGGTGATCCAGCTCGGCGCGATCCTGGCGGTGATCGTGATCTATTTCCATAAACTGAACCCGTTCTCGCCGAAGAAAACCCAGAAACAGAAGATGATGACATGGCAGATCTGGATCAAAGTACTGATCGGATCGGTGCCGGCTGCTGTCGTAGGGCTGCTGTTCAACGACTGGATCGATGAAAAGCTGTACCACTGGTACGTGGTGGCGGCAATGCTCATTGTCTATGGTATCCTCTTTATTATAGTAGAGAATTATCAGAAAGGGAGAGAACAGAAAGTGACAGGCATTTCCCAGCTGAGTATCAGGATGCTGCTTGTCATCGGTGTGTTCCAGATGCTGGCGATGATCCCCGGCACCTCCCGTTCGGGCGCTACGATCGTGGGAGCTCTCATGCTGGGCGTATCGAGAGGCGTGGCGGCAGAGTTTACGTTTTTCCTTGCTATCCCGGTCATGTTCGGAGCCAGCGCGCTGAAGCTGTATAACTTTGGGTTTGATTTTACGGGGATGCAGGCTGCGATCCTCGCCGTCGGAATGGCAGTGTCATTTCTCGTATCGGTCATAGCGATCAAATTCCTGCTGAAATATATCAAAAATCATGATTTCAAAGTATTTGGATATTACCGGATCGTTCTCGGTGTGATCGTATTCCTGTACTTTGGGATAAGCACGATGCTCTCATAATGCCGGATTACATATGAAATGCATATAATTGCATATTTTACCTGCATGAAAGGTTCAGATATACTTGTTTTTTGTGAGAAATATGTTAAAATATGAAATTAGTCTGTATGATTATGCAGAAAGAGAAATAAATGGAGGAATGAAATGATGAAGAAGTTATTAGCAGCAGCTTTATGTGCGGTCCTCGCTGTGGGAGCGCTCGCGGGATGCGGGAGCAAAGACAGCGGCGGAGATAACAGCGGTGCAGACAGCAGCGCAAAGACAGCGAAGGTGATCGATGTGGACCTGACGAATGAGGAATATGCGTTCGGCGTCGACAAGACACAGCCGGAACTTCTGGAGCAGGTAAATGCATTTATCAGTAAGATCAAAGAAGACGGGACGCTTGATGAGATCTGCGATAAGTATTTCGGCGGCGGAGAACCCACGCCGGTGGAGTCTGCGGGGTTGAGTGAAAAAGTAAATTCCACATGTAAAAGTAAATTCCATACTGAAGACTAAATTCGATATTCTGGGGTTTG
>CALWDM010000026.1 GCA_944376695.1 uncultured Mediterraneibacter sp.
GATTCAAATATAACACAAAAGAGTCTATCCTCGCTTTTTAAATATTCAGTTGTAACACATGTATTGTAATCCTACACTAGAAAAAGGACGGAAAAAAATCCGTTTATTGACAGTGATACGCGCGAATGTTATATTTAGGTTAAATATGAGTAAAACAGACTGCGGGAGGAAGCATTGAAATACTGAATACAGGATCTGCGCACAGGGTGCGCAGAGAACGTTTTGTTTTCCGAACGCTGTTTTTTTGCGCAAAAATAAATTATCTGAGCGCAAATAAGAAGGAGAGTCAAAAGAAAAAGGAGATTGTTATGGAAGTTTCATTTTCTGGCTTTTGTGAGCAGGTGTTTTCAAATCCGGTGCTTATGATCACGGTTCTGCTCACACTGGGAGTTATTTTCGTAAATGGATGGACCGATGCGCCCAATGCGATCGCCACATGTATCGCGACCAGGTGTCTGAAGGTCCGGACAGCGATCATGATGAGCGCGGTGTTTAATTTCCTCGGCGTGCTCGTGATGACGAAGATTAACAGCGCGGTAGCGTCTACCATCAGTAACATGGTGGATTTCGGCGGTGAGACGAATGAAGCGCTGATCGCTCTGTGCGCCGCCCTGTTTTCCATTGTTGTGTACAGTGTGGCAGCCTCTGTGTTCGGCATCCCGACCAGTGAGAGCCACAGCCTGATCGCGGGCCTGTCGGGAGCTGCCATTGCGATACACAACGGCGTCGGGGGGATCAATTTCGCCGAGTGGGCAAAGGTGCTTTACGGCCTGGTGCTCAGTCTGGCGCTCGGCTTCTTTATGGGCTGGGCTGTCTGTAAGATCATCACGATCCTCTGCGCGGCAGCAGACCGCCGTAAAACAGACGGATTTTTTAAGGGAGCCCAGATCTTCGGAGCGGCATTCATGAGCTTTATGCACGGGGCGCAGGACGGCCAGAAGTTTATCGGCGTCCTTTTCCTGGGGATCGCCTTCTGCAACGGCCAGAGCAGCGTTGAGGGTATGCTGATCCCGGTGTGGCTCATGCTCCTGTGCAGCATTGTCATGGGCGTAGGCACAAGCGTAGGAGGCGAGAAGATTATCAAATCCGTTGGAATGGACATGGTCAAACTGGAAAAATTCCAGGGCTTTTCCGCTGATCTGGCGGGCGCGGTATGTCTTCTGCTCTCCAGCGTGTTCGGTATCCCGGTCTCCACGACTCACACAAAGACGAGCGCCATCATGGGCGTGGGCGCTGTGAAGAGGCTCTCAGCTATTAATTTCGGCGTGGTGAAAGACATGATGCTGACCTGGATTTTTACATTCCCTGGCTGCGGTCTGATCAGTTTTGCGGTGGCAAAAATCTTTATCGCGGTATTTTAACATGATTTCACAGTCCTTAATAAATAAAAACAGAAAATGTCATAATACCAAAGGAGGAAAGGAAAATGGCAAAGAAACAGGACGCATTTTATTTTGATAATTTTATCGCGTGCGCGGAGGATTCCTGCCGGGCGGCGGAGATGCTCAGAGGCACGCTGGAGGATTTCCATACGGACGGGCTTCAGGAGCGCCTGGAGAAGCTCCATGAGATCGAACACAGCGCGGATATGAAAAAGCATGATGTGCTGGATCGTCTGGCGAAAGAGTTTCTTCCGCCGATCGAACGTGAGGACATTGTTTCCCTGAGCCAGAATATCGATAACATTACAGATAAGGTAGAGGATGTTATGCTCAGAGTCTACATGAATAACGTCCAGGAGATCGAGCCGGGAGCCCTTAAAATGACAGACGTTGTGATCCGGTGCTGCCAGGCAGTCAAAGAAATGATGGTAGAGTTTAAAGACTTTAAGAAGTCCAGGAATCTTAAGAATCTGATGATTCGGATCAATGACCTGGAGGAAGAGTCAGACAGGCTTTTCATGCAGAATGTGAGAAATCTTTACACACAGTCAGAAGACCCGATCCGCATCATCGCGTGGAGAGATATTTATATTTATCTGGAGCGCTGCGCAGATGCGTGCGAGCATGTTGCCGATGTGGTGGAAAGCGTGGTTATGAAAAATTCATAAACAGAAAAAGTACGTGAGAACAAGGCAGGTCCGTGTATTTCAACGCGGACCTGCCGTTATTTCCGGGAGGTTTATCTTGCATTTTAGCAGAGCGTATACTAAAATAAAAATGCCCTGTTATGTGCAGGGAAACATTTTTTGTGCGCAATTTCAGCATATTTGAAACAGATGTTTATGAAATTATATGCAGCAGGGGAGAAGAAATATGAGCGATAGTTACAGACCACGTTCACTTATGGAAATCATGAATGACGTGCTGAGTACGGTGCGCGATTACTACGACGCAGAGTACGCCTATTATATAGAGAAAGAACAGGGCGATATCGAGACGATCTATGAGTGGTGTGCGGAAAATAAGGAGTGGCAGAGGGACAGGCTGAAGCTGCTCCCGGAAGACCAGCAGCCGCGGTGGATGAGGGAAGAAATTACAGATACCACTTCAGACAGTTACAGTGTGTTCTGTCAGATTAGTGAAGATACGACAGCGATACTGGCGGTTGCCGGTGTGCACAGAGGAGGCTGCACCCTGGATCTGATCCGTGCGCTCCTCCCGTATATCCCCCAGGCGATCGCCCTCCAGAAGATGCAGAAGCAGCAGGAATATCTGAGCTACCACGATGATCTTACAGGATTGCTGAACCGGAACAGTCTTGTTGATTATCTTGACAAAGTCGATGAAAAGAAGCTGACGTCGCTGGGTGCGCTTTCCATTGACATCAACGGTCTGAAAAATTTCAACAAGGAGTTCGGAAGGGAGTATGGCGATGAGGTTGTGATCCGTGTGGGAGAAGTCCTTGAGGAATATTTCCGCAGCGGCGAAGTTTACCGCCTGACAGGGGATGAGTACCTCGTCCTCGTGGAAAATACCTCCTACGAAAATTTCACGAAACAGATCTATGCGGCCCATACGAAGCTGGACAATATCAGCCTGGGGCTTGCGTCAATGGGGTATGCCTGGGAGAAAGTGGATATAGATGTGGACAGGCTGACAGGCAATGCGGAAGTCATGATGCGCGAGGAGAAGAAAAAATACTACAAAAACCTCAAAAAAGGACATCATGAGCCGATTATCAAACAGGATCTGCTGGAAGATATCGAGCAGGGGAATTTTATCGTCTGTCTCGTGCCGAAGATGGATGTGCAGACAGAGCAGATCGCGGGCGCGGAAGCAGTCGTGCGGTATCACCACAAAGATCTGGGGATCGTGGATCCGGGGAAATATATCAACCTTCTGGAAGAGACAAAGCTGTCCCACTATCTTGACCTTTATGTGTTCGAGGAAGTATGCCGGACACTGCACAGATGGGAAATCGAGGATATCCCTCTGATTCCTGTTGCCGTGAACTTTGCCGGAGCAACGCTGAGACAGGAAAGCGTTGCGGAGAGGATGATGAAGATCATCGATAAATATCATGTGCGCTGCGAGTATCTTGAGGTTGAAGTCTCAGAGTCGGGCAGTGACATGAACCAGGAGATGCTTGCCGAGACGAGCAGCAAGATCCGGAAAGGCAATGTCAGAGTTATCCTTGATCATTTCGGTGCAAAGCACTCCAGTTTCTCGATCCTGTCACTCCTGGAATTTGACGCCCTGAAGCTGGACAAGAGCCTGATCACGAATATCGTAGGCAGCAGCCGGAGCCGCATCGTGGCTCAGGCAGTGATCGATATCTGCCGTCAGCTCGGAGCGTCTGTGGAGGCGGCGGGGGTCGAGACCCAGGATCAGCTTAACGTGCTCGGGGAACTGGGATGTGACCACGCCCAGGGCGCGCTCTTTAATAAGCCCATCACCATAGAGACATTTGAAGTGCGTTATCTGAGAGGATAGACATGGTCAGGGCGTGGATCGCGGATGTGACGCCGCTCTATGAAGATGGATGTTACAGGGAATATTATGATTCTCTTCCGGATTTTCGGAAAAAGAAGGCAGATGCGCTGCGAACTGTGGCGATGAAGGCTCAGAGCGTGGGGGTGTGGGCGCTGTGGGAGAAGATCCGGACAGTGTATAATCTGCCGGAGGATACAGCATTTAACCTTTCTCATTCCGGCACATATGCCATGTGCGCTGCCGAGCTGGGAAGCCGCCGAGAACGCGTGGGATGCGATCTGGAGAAGATCGGAGAACTGAAGGAAAAAGTTGCAGCCCGGTTTTTCTGCCGGGAGGAATATGAAACTATTTTTCATGAACAATCAGAGGAAGCAAAGACAGAGCTTTTTTACAGATACTGGGTTCTGAAGGAAAGCTTTATGAAGGCAACCGGAAAAGGAATGGCTCTTCCGGCCGATGCTTTCTGTATCCGTCTGGGCGACCCGCCGGTGTTGGTCAGGCAGCCGGAGGAGTTTCCGGAACAATACTGCTGCGCTGAATTTAATATAGAAGGACTGCCTTACAGAATGGCAGTGTGTTCTACGGACAGAGAGATCGATCTGAGACTGCATACGGAGTTAAAATTATGAGTAAAAGAGTGAATCTTGACCAGAGACTGAGGCGGGTGTTCTTTGGCGGCGGGATAATCGGCGCCATAGCGGGTATCCTGTTTACGGTTTTTGTCGCGAATGTCATCATATCAGAAAAAGAAGCGGAATTTGAAAGTCAGAACGCCAGTCTGTCGCAGGAGAAAGCAGAGCTTCAGCTTCAGATCAACAAGTACAGCGCGGCTCATCATAATGCCGAACTTCTCGCGGGGAATGATGAGAATGGGTGGGAGCTTGTCCTTGTAAATGAGACGCATCCTCTTGATACGTCTTATGTCCCGGCAGATTTATATGAGGTGGAGAGTGAGCGTTCTGTAGATGCCAGGATCAGGGAGCCGCTTGACCGGATGCTCATGGATGCTGAAGCGGCGGGACTGAAAATGTACGTCGCGTCAGCCTACCGTTCCTATGATCAGCAGAGGACTGTGTTTAACGCCACGATGCAGGACTGGATCAACCAGGGATATACGCCGCTGGAGGCTTATGATGAGACGAAGAAATCAGTGGCAGTGCCGGGGACGAGCGAACATGCAACCGGTCTGGCAGTTGATATCATCGCAGCAGAATACGAAGCTCTGGACGACAGGCAGGGAGAGACAGCAGAGCAGCAGTGGCTGATGGAGCACTGCTGGGAGTACGGTTTTATCCTCCGTTACCCGCAGGAAAAGGCGGATGTGACAGGAATCATATTTGAGCCGTGGCATTACCGCTATGTGGGGGAAACAGCCGCAAAAGAGATACACATGCAGAATATAACTCTGGAAGAATATCTCGGAGAATGATCGGGGCACATTTATTGACGTAAAGAATGGCATTTGTTAAAATAAAAAGATAAAAACAAATTCATGAAGCAACAATATTGTTTCTAAATCGTGATTGTACATTTTCTGTCTGCGGGAGCGGCAGATGCGAGGGAGAGTATCAATATACATGAGGAGGAAAAATATGGAAGATTTAACATTCGGAGAACAGGTCAAGATCATTCTGGGGAGAAAGGGAATGACAATCAAACAGCTTGCTGAGCTGATTGAAGAAAAGACCGGCAAAAAGATGTCAAGGCAGAATCTTACACAGCGGCTTGGCAGGGATAATTTTCAGGAGCAGGATATGCGAATGATCGCGGACATCCTGGAGTGCCCGTTCCGTCTTAGCATTATGTCCGTGGATGTACAGGCGCAGCGGGGCACAGCGGCGCTGGAGAGAGCGGCAGCGATGCGGACAGATGCTGTGGAGCGCAGAAAGGATCATATACCGGAACAGGGTACGGCTGAGGCTGTTCAGCAGGAGGAAACCGCTCCGGGAGAGCGGGATATGACGATCGGAGAGCTCTATGATATGCACAGAGAGCTGACCGAGCTGGAGGAGATCGCAAAAGCGGGGGAGCCTGTGGAAGAGATCCGCAAAGAGCTGGAAAAACCGAAAAGAGAGAGCCTCCTCAGAGGAGGACTTATACTGCGGAAAAAGCAGGATAAGAACACTGACGAACTGCCTGTACAAAAAGAAGAGGCAGTTGTCCAGGACGCTGATTTTGAACCTGTTATCCCTCAGGATGATGCGGAGGAAGACGCTGCGGCAGGAGACGTCAATCCATATACCGGAAGAGAATACCAGTCCAACAGTGTGCGCATGCATCCGACCAGAATCGGATATGTGCAGGTGTATGACCGCACCATCCATAAATGGACAGACATGACAGAGTGGGCCTTCCTCGGACTGCAGGAGCGCAAAAAAGCGCTTCTCGGCAAAGCGTATGAGCCTCCGATCTATCTGGACTGACAGAGACGATGGGGCCAGTCGCCGTTTTGGCAACAGTTATGCGATAAATTGTGTAAAATCTGGATTTC
This sequence comes from uncultured Mediterraneibacter sp., assembly GCA_944376695.1. Classification (GTDB taxonomy): domain Bacteria; phylum Bacillota; class Clostridia; order Lachnospirales; family Lachnospiraceae; genus Mediterraneibacter. Next base: position 6,367 of record CALWDM010000026.1, read on the forward strand.
ACCCCGCAGCTGCGTCTGCGGGGTGAAACGTATCAGGAAGGAGAAGAAGAGATGGAATGGAAAATTCTTCTGTCTGCAAAGCGGGAGCGTGAAAGCCCGCATAAGCAGAGATCATCAGATCTCAGGAGCGAGTTTGAAAAAGATTACCACAGGATAATAGGAAGTGCGTCATTTCGCCGGCTCCAGGATAAAACGCAGGTATTCCCTCTGGATAAGAGCGATTTTATCCGCACAAGGCTGACGCACTCTCTGGAGGTCTCTTCCCTCGGAAAATCTCTGGGACAGAACATCGGGGAAAACATTCTGAAATACAGGAGAAATTCCGGATTTACGATGCAGATGAAGGAGGATATCTCACATATTCTGGAATGTGCGGGACTGATCCATGATATCGGCAATCCGCCTTTCGGACATTTTGGAGAGATGGCGATCCGGGAATGGTTTGCGGGGAACCTTTCCCGGCTTACTTTTCGGGGCAGACCAGTGGAAGAGATACTGAATGAACAGATGAGACAGGACCTTCTTCATTTTGAGGGGAACGCCCAGGCGCTCCGGCTGGTTACAAGACTGCATTATCTTGTGGATGAGCATGGTATGAACCTGACATACGCGCTTCTCAACACGATCATTAAATATCCGGTGGCTTCCACAGAGATCAATGGAAAAAGCGGCAATATAAAAGATAAAAAACTGGGATATTATCTGGCGGATGAAAAAATCTTCCGGGATGTGACAGCGGCAACTGGAGCGGGAAACAGCAGACATCCGCTGACCTATATACTGGAGGCGGCGGATGACCTGGCGTATAAGACCGCGGATATTGAGGACGGATTTGTCAAAGGATATATCTCATATTATACGCTGGAACGAGAACTGGAAAGTCTGGAGAGCTCCCTTTCCGAGTCTCCTTTCCGGCCCCTGGAAAAACTGCATCAGCTCTATGAGCGCGGGCTGGGGAAAGGTGTGAGCAATCCGGAGTCCTACGCTGTAAAGAACTGGATCGTAAGCGCTCAGGGATTCCTCATCAGCTGCGCTACCTTCGGATTTACCTCAAACTATGACAGGATTATGGAAGGCTCATTCTGCCGTGACCTTTTCCACGGTACTTATGGGGAAAAGCTCATGGATCTGCTGGGCGATATGGCGTACCGTTATGTATTTTCCTCCGCGGAAATCTATAAGATGGAAGTTTCGGAATCTTCGATCCTGAATGATCTGATGGACAGGCTGGTGCGCGCAGTTTTGCATTATGATACGGAGGAGCCTCAGGATGGGATCAATAAACGTGTCGTCTCTTTTATTTCTGATAATTATAAAAATGCGTATAAACTTCAGGCGGAGGGAAAGAGTGAAGAGGAGAAGCTCTATCTGCGTCTCCTCCTCGTGACAGATTATGTGTGCGGAATGACGGACAGCTATGCGAAACGCCTGTATCAGGAAATGAACGGGATATTCTGACAGGTTATTGCGCCTGAGAATCGGCTGTGCTGTCCGGGCGTTTATCTTTTGCTTCTGCGCGTACGCGGCAGGCGCCCACGCACCGGCACCAGTGTCCGAAATCGCCGCTGTCGCTGCGCTCCTCCGCAGAAAGACCGGGGAAGGAGGCGAAGGACCGGGTAAATCTGGGAAATCCAAAGAGGTCTGCTGCCCTTGCTTCCTGAGGGGCATAGATACCGGGAACTCCCAGCCATGTGCGTCCGCCCTCCTCGATCAGCATGAGATGGTTGTAATTGTGGTAACCGTGGAGCAGAAAGCTGTTGTTTGCAAGAGGCCAGAACTTCCGGGGAAGACGGGCGATGTCTGAATGCCGGATCTTTTCCGCGGAAGACGGAGACGGCATTCCGGGCCGGGCCGGAGTATCCTGCTGAGCCGCCGCCCCATCCTGAGCCGGAGTATCCTGCTGAGCCGGCGTCCCGTCCTGAGCCGGAGTATCCTGCTGAGCCGTCGCCCCATCCTGAGCCGGAGTATCCTGCTGAGCCGGCGTCCCGTCCTGGGCCGGAGTATCCTGCTGAGCCGGCGTCCCGTCCTGAGCCGGAGTATCCTGCTGAGCCGGCATCCCGTCCTGGGCCGGTCCATCAGACGGAGCCGGTGTTTCGGCCCGGGCCGGCGCTTCAGGCTGAGCCGGTATTTCAGTATGAGCGGATACATCGGGCCGAGCTGCAATTTCAGACTTTTCGGCTGCACGGATATCTGTGCGGGAGGGCTCCCGGGAGAGGATTTTCATCCTGCTGATATTCACATCAAAGAACCGGTCAGATGCCATCCAGAAAAGAGGATGCCTGCTGCCGGGGAGACAGATGAGAAATCCATCGATCTGCGCCAGGGAACGGCCTTCCGGGAAGGTAGCTTCAGCCACTGGAAGCCGGGCGGCTATATTGCGTCTGAAGCAGTTAAGGACAGCGATCTGTTCTGCGATCAGTTCCTGGCCGTTCCGGAAGAAGGCATAGAGTTCCAGCGATGCACCGTTGCCTGCCGGAATACCCGCAGCGTGAATCTGAAGGATGCAGGAACGGTAATGCCTGGCGGTCTTGATGAAGCCCACATTCCGTCTGCGCTTATTGTTTTCGTATTCGTATAAATAAAATGTACCGGGATTCATAGATTATAATTGCCTCTGGTCTTGTCTTTTTCAGTCTAGTTTATTCGCAGGCTGAGAGAAAAAGAACAGAGCGTGAAAGGAAATATTATGGGAAGAGCGCGTCAGGGAAATAATACAGATCAGGCCGGAATACAGAAAAAGTCCGATGAAAAATATATGCGTCAGGCGCTCAGGCAGGCGAAGAAAGCATATGACCTGGAAGAGACGCCGATCGGCTGCGTGATCGTCCATGAAGGGAAAGTGATCGGGAGAGGGTACAACAGAAGAAACACAGATAAGAATCCTCTCGCGCATGCAGAGCTTACCGCTATCCGCAGGGCAAGCAGAAAGATCGGAGACTGGAGACTGGAGGAGTGCACCCTGTATGTGACACTGGAGCCATGCCAGATGTGCGCCGGGGCGATTGTACAGTCGCGGGTCGAGAGAGTTGTAGTAGGGTGTATGAACCCGAAAGCGGGATGCGCGGGATCAATCCTGAATCTTCTCGATATGAGAGAGTTTAATCATCAGGTACGGCTTGAGACAGGAGTGCTGGAGGAAGAATGCAGTATGCTGATGAAGACATTTTTTAAAGAGCTTCGCACGAAGCAGAAAATGAGGAAGAAAAGTCTGGCGGAATAAAAAAGGAGAGCTGGCGGTCCATATCAGGATGCTGCTCTCCTTTGGGTTTCTTTTTGCGTGCATTGCGCTTCGAACCTGACCAGCAGACGTTACCCCGGCAGTTAACTCAGCCCAGGCACCCTCACGGCACCCGGGAGGTCCTGCTTAGTGCTGCTCCGTTCCCGGCCTGACACGGTTCACAGGTTCCCGTCGCGTGAGACCCGGACATCAACGTCACTTACCGGGGGCAGCCCTGCAGACTGCCGCCCTCTGCGCAATATCACCCCTGCTATAGCGGATTGCAGGTACAAGGTACCGCTAACACCCCGGCTGCACGAGTCTTAATTTTACATGGTTTTCTGCAAAATGTCAATGGAGGAGATTCATTTGTAACAGCTTTGTAACAGTTTTGCCCGCTCTGCCCGTAAAAGTTTGCCTCACGTCCTGTTTCGTGCTAAAATCTCTTGTATGACCAGGGAAACGGAGCATTGAAATGAAAGTACTTTTAGCGGCGGTGAATGCCAAATATATCCACTCCAATCTTGCAGTATACAGCCTCAGGGCATACGCGCGGCAGTATCGGAAGGAGATTGCGATTGCAGAGTATACGATAAATCAGACCATAGATGATATATTGATGGATATTTACTTAAGACAGCCGGATGTGCTGTGTATTTCCTGCTATCTGTGGAATATCCTGTATGTGGGACAGATTGTCGCAGAAGTGCCGAAGCTCCTGCCTCATACACAGATCTGGCTGGGAGGCCCCGAGGTGTCTTATGACGCACCGGATGTTCTGAAAAGATATCCCGGCACGTCAGGCGTTATGCGCGGGGAAGGAGAAGCTACATTTCTGGAGCTGATGGGGTACTGGAAGAAACAGGGCTGCGGGAACGAAAAGGGTACTCTTTCAGAAATAAAAGGTATCGTTTACCGGGATGGAAGCGGACAGATCAGGGAGAATCCCCTTCGTCCTGTCCTGGACCTGAGCAGCGTGCCCTTCATCTATGAACATATCGGGGATTTTAAAAACCGGATCATTTATTATGAGTCCGGCAGGGGATGCCCGTTTTCATGCAGTTACTGTCTGTCTTCCATTGACAAATGTCTGCGGTTCCGGGATATCGGCATAGTGAAGGACGAACTCCAGTTTTTTATTGACCATGAAGTGCCCCAGGTAAAATTTGTTGACCGGACGTTTAACTGCCGCCATGACCACGCCATGGCGGTGTGGACCTATATCAAAGAGCATGACAGAGGAATCACGAATTTCCACTTTGAGGTGGCGGCGGATCTTCTGAATGAGGAGGAAATTCGTCTGATACGGAGCATGCGCCCCGGACTGATCCAGCTTGAAATTGGCGTGCAGTCGGCAAACAGGGAGACGCTGCGGGAGATCAGGAGGGCCATGGATCTGGACAAGGTAAGAGACAGAGTGGACCGGATCCGGGAGGGCGGGAATATACACCGGCACCTGGACCTGATTGTCGGGCTTCCGTTTGAGGGGTATGAGAGCTTTGCCCGGTCCTTTGATATTGTGTATGCCATGAAGCCGGAGCAGCTCCAGCTTGGCTTTCTGAAAGTGCTTAAGGGCTCCCTTATGCATGAGAGGGCAGAGGAGTATGGGCTTGTATACCAGGAGCGTCCGCCCTATGAGGTGCTTAAGACAAAGTGGCTGTCTTACGGGGAGATCATCCGTCTGAAGAGGGTGGAAGAAATGACAGAGGTCTATTATAACAGCGGGCAGTTCCGGCATACAATGGAATATCTCCGGAGGAAGTTTGATTCTCCGTTTTCCATGTACGAGGCTCTGGCAGAGTATTATAATGAGAATGGACTTCTGGGAATGCAGCATTCCCGTCTTGGGCGGTATGAGATCCTCAGCCGCTTCGCCGGGCTGTATCTGCCGGAAGGGGCGGAGAAGAAAGAATGCATGGAATGGTTGACATTGGACCTGTATCTGAGGGATAATGTGAAAAACCGGCCGGCTTTTCTCGGAGAGGAGCGTACGGGGAAGGAGGAGGCTGCCGCCTTCTTTAAGAAGGAAGCGCAGGAGTACCGTTATCTGAAAGGATATGAAGGATATGACAGCAGGCAGCTCCGGAAAATGACTCATCTGGAACGGCTGAGAGGAAAACTCCTCCTGTTTGATTACAGAAAGAGACATCCCCTTACAGGAGACGCGGCAGTTTATGAAATAAAGGAGGAAAGACTATGAATTTTTATGATAAAAGAGTAAGGCGCATCATATCTATTATCATTATCGTACTTGTGGCGGCAATGGTGCTGACTATGGTCCTTCCATATATTGCGTAAGAACAGGCAGGAGTGAGCGAGGGTGGCGGAAAGCAGGAGAAAAAAGAGCAGACAGTCAGAGCAGAAAAGAAAAGCGGAACAGAATAAAAAGGCAGTCCTGCTCATTGCGGGGCTTGTATTGTGCTCGATTGCTGTGATCACAGCAATCAATGTGATGTTTCAAATGACGATCAGGAGGTATGATCCGGACATCATTATTTCAGGAGTGACAGTAGGAGGAACGGACGTGTCCGGGATGAACTCTGTCCAGGCAGAGGCAGCGGTCAGAAAGGCGGCAGAAGATTATGCCTCAGCCAGCGTCATCACGCTGGAGCTGGACGGGGAGCGCAGAACAGAGGCGGCGCTTTCAGAGCTGGGCATGTATGCCGCAGATCTGGATTCTGTTATCCGAAAAGCGCTCGATTACGGAAAAAAGGGAAATCCTCTCACCTGCTATAAGATCTTGAAGAGTGCGGAGAAAAAGGAAAATCAAAAAGATTTTTCCATAAAGTATGAAGTTTCGGAAGAGTCGGCGGGCAGCGCTCTGGAGGAAAAGCTTGCAGGGCTTCTGAGAGCTCCCCAGGACGCCAAGCTGACCCGGAACGGCACAGAGACGGTGGTCACAGAGGATGTGCCGGGAGAAAAGGCGGACGTCAAAAAGACTGTGGATAATATCAACCGGCTGATCGCAGAGGAGAGGGGACAGACGGGCGGCGAAGGGCCGGGGGAGAAAATGCCCGGGGGCGCGTCTGCCGTTGTGGAGACTGCCGATGCGGAGGCTGATATCACTTCCGGGGAGCTGGCAGGACTTACAGACGTACTGGGGACGTTTACAACTTATTACGGGGAGAGCGACGGCGGCAGGACGCTGAATGTGGAATCCGGCGCGGCTCATATCGGCGGAACGCTTGTGCAGTCGGGAGAGGAAGTATCCGCGGATGGTCTGATGGCGCCCTATACAGAGGAAAACGGGTATGCCATGGCAGCTTCCTATGAGAACAATGAAGTCGTAGAATCTATGGGAGGAGGCATCTGCCAGGTATCGACCACTCTGTACAATGCCCTGCTCCTGGCAGAGATCGAGATCACGGAGCGGTATGAACATTCCATGCTGGTATCTTATGTGGAGCCCTCTATGGACGCCGCTATTGCAGATGACGTGAAGGATCTGAAATTCCGCAATAATATGGACACACCCTTTTATATCGAAGCGGCGCTGTCAGGCGGAAATCTTACTTTTAATATTTACGGGCGGGAGGCGCGCCCGGAAGAGCGGACGGTCCAATATATAAGCGAAACACTGGAGACCGTTGAATCTGACGAGACAAGATATGTGGCGACAGAGGATCCGGTGGGGACGATGTATACCAGGGACAACGGCCATACCGGACTGAAGGCGCAGCTCTGGAAAGTGATCTGCGAGGACGGCGCGGAAGTGAGCCGGGAGGCGGTCAATTACAGTACCTACCTGGCGTCGGGAAAGACAGTCGCCGTGGGGACATTCTCGGAGAGTGAAGAGATATCGGCAAAGATCAATGCGGCAGTGGAGTCGCAGGACGAGGAGCAGATCAGAGCGGTGATCGCCGAAGCCGCCGGAGGAGGGACACAGGAGGAAAAAGAATCCGGCGGAGAAAATTAGAAAGGCAATGGACATATGAGATACGGCAGACTGACGCAGACTGCATGGCAGCGTTCGGTAAAGAGACAACTGCATAACAGGGAGAAAGACGCGCTCTTCGGGCCGTCGCCCTGGGAGGAATGCTCCGGCATCCCGGATGAGAGCGGCGGGGGATTCCTGTGGGCGGATGCCCACGCCGCAGGGGCTTCCGCCCGTACCGGTTATTACGCGGTCCTGCACGCGGCAGGGGAGCTGGCGGCAAAAGGAGTTCCGGCCTCCTGCGTATCTGTGCGGATCCTGTTCCCGCCGGAGGCGGAGGAAGAGGAGCTGAAAGCTGCCGCAGCGGGCGTTGAGGAAGCCTGCGGCAGGATGGGGCTTCAGGTGACGGCGTTTCAGGGAGAGACGTCCCGGGCGGCGGAGCGTATCATCGTCTTTGCGGCCGTGGCAGGAAAGGCCGGCAGGAGAAGTATTCAGAACATCCGCGCCGCCCTCTCACCGAGGCGGCCGGAGTCTGCCGGGCATCCCGTTTTTGCGGGCGGGAAAACAGAGCGCAAAGGACAGAAGGCCGCGGCAGGGCAGGAGATCGTATTCTGTGGATACGCCGGGCTGGAGGGGATGCTCCGGATTCTGGACGAGGCGGAAGATGAGCTTGGGACCCGGTTTATCCCGGATTTTCTGGGAAAGGCGGGAGAACTGACTGACAGGCTGGTGACGCCGGGGCAGATCCTCGCGCTCTTCCGGGATCAGGAGCGGGGCCCGGACGTGCCGGCAGCAGAGCAGGAGTGCGGGCCAGACGGGGCGCCGGCCGACAGGGAGAGGACAGTCCGGAGGGCAGCGCCAGACCGGGATGCGGGAAGACAGGCAGGCATGCCGGGTATTACGGCGGTTTTCCAGGCCGGAAGCGGAGGGATTCTGGCCGCGCTGTGGGAGATGGCGGAGACACTGCATATCGGATTTGAAGCGGAGCTGTCCGGGATCTCCGTCAGGCAGGAGACGGTAGAGATCTGTGAGTTCTACCGGCTGAACCCGTATCAGATGGCGTCTTCGGGAAGCTTCCTCATCGTGACAGAGGATGCCGGGCGTGTGATAGAGATCCTGGAAAAGGCGGGCGCGCGAGCCGTCAGGCTTGGGGTCATAAAGGCGCAGAACGCGCGTGTGATCACAAGCGGAGAAGAGATAAGATATCTGGACAGGCCCGCGCCGGATGAGCTGGAGCTCTGGCAGGCGCGGCGGGCCCGACAGAACGAAGACAGGTAAAGGGAAAAAACTGACAGAATGATTCGGATGAAAACCGGAAGCAGGGAGGAAACAGGATGAATGAAAAAAAAGAAGCCCTCAGGATCGAGATCCTGAAATATATTGAGAAACACAGCCGGATAGATCTTGGAGAACTGGCTGTCCTTCTGGGAGCGGAAGAGGCGGATGTGGCGAATGAGATGGCGGAGATGGAGAAGGAAAAGATTATCTGCGGATACCACACGCTGATCGACTGGGACAAGACCGGCGTTGAGAAGGTCACCGCGCTGATTGAAGTGCGCGTCACACCCCAGAGGGACAGAGGCTTTGACCGGATCGCGGAACGGCTCTACAATTACCCGGAGGTATATGCAGTCTACCTCATCTCAGGCAGCTATGACCTGCTTGTGACAATGGAAGGAAAGACGCTCAAGGAGGTCTCCCGATTCGTATCGGAGAAGCTGTCTTCTCTGGACGGAGTTCTGAGCACGGCGACACATTTTATACTGAAGAAATATAAGGACCACGGCACGGTCATGGTGACGAAGAAAGAGTCAGAAAGGATACCGGTGACACTGTAATGAGAAATCCATTATCAAAAAAGATTGTTGAGATACAGCCCTCCGGTATCCGTAAGTTCTTCGACGTGGCAAACGAGATGAAGGACGCGATCTCCCTGGGCGTGGGAGAGCCGGACTTCGACACACCGTGGCGGATCCGGGAGGAAGGAATCTTTACACTTGAGAAAGGAAAGACCTTTTATACCTCCAACGCAGGCTTAAAGGAACTGAGACAGGAGATCTGCCGCTATCTGGAGCGGAAGATCCATGTTTCCTACGATCCTGTAAGGGAGACCCTGATCACAGTTGGCGGCAGCGAGGCGATCGATGTCGGGCTGCGGTGTATGCTCGACCCGGGAGACGAGGTGCTGATCCCCCAGCCAAGCTATGTGTCCTACCTGCCGTGCACGGTGATGGCGGACGGCGTCCCCGTGGCAGTGCCGCTCCAGGCGGAAAATGAGTTCAGGCTCACAGTGGAGGATCTGGAGAAATATACGACGGAGCGGACAAAGATTCTGATCATGCCGTTCCCGAACAATCCGACAGGTTCGATTATGACAAAAGAGGATCTGGAGCCTGTAGCGGAGTTTGTAAAAGAGCATGACCTCTATGTCATGTCTGATGAGATTTACTCAGAGCTCACCTACGGCACACAGCATGTGTCCATTGCGTCTCTTCCGGGAATGCGGGAGAGGACGCTGGTAATCAACGGATTCTCCAAAGGCTTTGCCATGACCGGGTGGAGGCTCGGGTACTGCTGCGGACCGGAGGCTCTTATTGAACAGATGACAAAGCTCCATCAGTTTGCCATCATGTGCGCGCCGACGAACAGCCAGTACGCGGCAGTGGAAGGACTGAGGAACTGTGAGAATGAGGTGGAGGAAATGCGGAAGTCCTATGACCAGAGGAGACGCTTCCTCATGCATGAGTTCGCAAGGATGGGGCTGGAGTGCTTCGAGCCCTTCGGCGCGTTCTATGTATTCCCGAGTATCCGGGAGTTTGGAATGTCCTCGGAGGAGTTCGCGACAAGACTCCTGGAAGAAGAGAAAGTGGCGGTCGTCCCGGGAACTGCCTTCGGCCAGTGCGGGGAGGGATTTTTAAGGATCTCCTATGCATATTCCCTGGAAGACTTAAAAGAAGCGCTCGGGCGTCTGGAGAACTTTATCCGGAAGCTCAGGAAAGAGCAAGAGTAAAGGGGCGTGGACCGGCTATGCTGAATATTGTACTCCTGGAGCCGGAGATCCCGGCGAATACAGGAAATATCGGAAGGACCTGCGCGGCGGCAGGGGCGAGGCTGCACCTGATCGAGCCGCTGGGATTCAGCCTTTCGGAAAAGGCGCTGAAACGCGCGGGGATGGATTACTGGAAATCACTGGATGTGACGACCTATATTGATTACCAGGATTTTCTCGACAGAAATACCGGGGCAAAGATCTATATGGCCACGACAAAAGCGAGGAAAGTATACACAGAGGCCGCATATGAGCCGGACTGCTACGTCATGTTCGGAAAAGAGAGCGCCGGGATCCCGGAGGAAATCCTGCTGGAAAATAAAGAGAACTGTGTGAGGATACCTATGACAGGAGGTATCCGGTCGCTGAACCTCGGAAATTCCGCTGCTATTATTTTGTATGAAGTTCTGCGGCAGAATGGATTTAAAGGAATGAAAATGGAAGGAGACCTGCATCGCCTGGAATGGTGAAGCAGGTCTTTTTCGTAACTTTATGAGCTGAGGCGTTCTACCAGGCGGACAAACTCGTCCATCTCCCGGGTGCGCCACTTTTCTTTATGAGAAAAGATCTGCAGATAAAGCGCAGCGTGAAAGTCAGGTACATTCACAAGAGAAAGCCTGCCCTGTTTTACGCTCTGTTCCACCGCATACCACGGCAGAAGAGAGACCCCCTGGTTATTCTCCAGCATACGGATGATAAAAGAGGTATTGCTGCACTCCAGAAGAGGAGGCAGGATGATCTTCCGGGAGGCTAAAAACCGGTCCAGCACCCTCCGGTAATTTGCATTCCGCTCAGTGAGATAGAAGGGTTTATCAAGCAGATGCTCCACGGTCAATCCCGGGATCGCCTGAAGCTCTGCGCTCAGAGAGGAGGAGGCTACGAAGACGACTTTCTCCCGCTGTTCTGACAGCTTATGCCAGTTATTGTTATACTGGGGCTCATCCAATATGTAAATCATGTCAAGTTCTCCGCTCTCCATCTGCTCGATGAGCATTTCCGGTTCCCCGGTGGTGACGCGGACAGCCACCCTGGGATGCTTCTCCCAGTAGAGGCGGAGAAGAGCGGGAAGCCTGAAAAAGCACAGTGATTCGATTGTGCCAATGTGCAGCTGGCCGCGGAGTTCTCTTGTATCAGACATGAAAAGTCTGGCCTTATTTACTTCATTGAGTACATTGTAGGCGTGTTCTAAAAACTGGGTTCCCGGCACAGTCAGCATGACGCGCTTGCCCATACGGTCAAACAGCCGGGTGTGCAGAGATTCTTCCAGCTGCTGGATTTGTACGGTCACTGCTGACTGGGAGTAGCCAAGACTCTCTGCGGCCCTGGAGAAACTTTTAAGCTGGGCGACCCGGATGAATGTGTTGAGTTGACGAAATTCCATATTTCCTCCCCTTCGTCTGCAACAGTTCTATTAATTTTTTTGAACGATAAGATTACATTTATGAATTTCACTTTTAATTGTAGTCATGATATTCTAAAAATAACAAATAGTCAAGAAAAAATTGTGCAAAATAACTAGGAGGTTGAAACGCAATGGAAAAGAAAAAATTGAAACTCGGGTTACTTCCCAGGCTTATCATCGCCATTATCATTGGGATCCTCTTTGGCCAGTTCCTGCCGGAATGGTTCTGCAGGATCGTGGTCACCGCATCCACGATTTTCAGTACGTTCCTGTCATTTGTCATACCCCTGATGATCCTGGCTTACGTGACCATGGGGATCGCCAATCTGAAGAACGGCGCCGGCACACTGCTTCTGATCACTGTTGTGATAGCGTATATTTCCACAGTGATTGCCGGTTCGGCGTCCTATCTGGTGTCCAGCAATCTGTTCACCAGCTTTATGAGTCCGGCTGTTCTGGAGCAGATTGCGGCTACAGCAGATAATTCCCTGGAGACATACTTCAGTCTGGACATCCCTGTTCTCATGGATACGCTTTCTGCCGTGGTGATGGCCTTTATGCTTGGGCTGTGTCTGTCCACGCTGCGGGGCAGGACAATCGGAGATACTCTTTATAACAGCATGAGCGATTTTTCCGGGATTATAGACAAGGTACTGCATTCAGTCATTATTCCTCTGCTGCCCCTCTATATTTGCGGCACTTTCACAAATATGACAAAATCCGGTCAGACCTTTGCGATTCTGGGCGTGCTCTGGAAGGTATTCCTGGTAGTTATCGCAATGCATCTGGTCTGTATTCTGATCCAGTTTATCATAGCGGGAGCGATCAGCAAAAAGAATCCTTTTGTACTGATTAAAAATCAGATCCCAGGCTATACCACTGCTCTGGGAACCCAGTCTTCAGCCGCTACGATCCCTGTGAACCTGCAGTGCGCGGAGGCTGACGGCGTTTCCGATGAGATCCGTAACTTTGTGGTTCCCCTGTGCGCTAATATCCATATGGCCGGATCCATAATCACCATTACCGCCTGCGCTACGGCCGTATGTCTGATGAATCAGATCCCCATCAGCCTGGCAACAGTAGCCCCGTTTATCATGACTCTGGGCGTTGCCATGGTAGCGTCTCCCGGGGCTCCCGGCGGGTCCATTATGACGGCTCTGCCCTTTATGTATATGATCTTTGGCGTGGAAGCCGGAGATCCCGGCGGATCTCTCTGCGCCATCATGGTGGCTCTGTACATTACGCAGGATTCCTTCGGCACTGCCTGCAATGTTTCCGGTGACAATGCGATCGGAGTCATTGTGGAGACGATTTATCAGAAATTTATAAAAAAGGCCTCTGTTGAAGCCTGACCATTTGCGGGCGGAGGCAGGAAAGGAGAACAGTTTTGTCTTTTATCAGTGTTTTTGACGTGCTGGGGCCCAACATGATCGGTCCCTCCAGTTCCCATACGGCGGGAGCCGCTGTTATTGCCTTCATGGCTCATAAGATGATTGCTCCGCCGCTGAAAAAGGTGGACTTTACCCTCTATGGTTCCTTTTCCAGGACTTATCGCGGACATGGCACAGACCGGGCTCTGCTGGGAGGGATCATGGGGTTCGGCGCAGATGATGTCCGCATCCGGAATTCTTTTCAGATCGCTGCCGAGAGAGGGCTGGCTTACAGTTTTACGCCCCGTGACAGCGGTGATGACACACATCCAAACACTGTGGACATCCGTATGGAAAATGCCGGAGGGCAGGTGATGACGGTGCGGGGCGAGTCCCTGGGCGGAGGTAAGGTGCGCATATCCAGGATCAATGGAGTGTCTGTAGATTTTACCGGAGATTACAGTACAGTGATTGTAGTCCAGCAGGACAAACCCGGCGTGGTAGCGCATATTACGAAGGTTCTCAGCGACCGGAATGTCAATATCGCCTTTATGCGTCTGTTTCGTGAGGTCAAAGGGCGCACAGCCTATACTATCGTAGAGTCCGACGGGCGTTTTCCGGAGGGGATCGAGGAGCCGCTTGCGGACAATCCGAACGTACAGGATGTCATGATTATTGAGCTGTAGAGAAGGAGGACGGAATTATGGATTTTCATTCAGGCAGGGAGCTGCTGGAGATATGCGCAAAAGAGCAGAGCCCCATCTCTGAGATTATGCGCCGCCGGGAATGTACGCTGGGAGAGCGCAGCCGGGATGTGGTTGATCATCAGATGGCGCAGGTGCTGGATATTATGCGCAGTGCAGCCACCCAGCCCCTGAAAAATCCGGTCAGTTCCATGGGCGGGCTTATCGGGGGAGAGGCAAAAAAACTCTGGAAACATGCAGCCAGGGGCAAGGCTGTCTGCGGAGATGTACTGCTTCGGGCCGCTACCTATGCTGTCGCGGTGCTGGAGGTAAACGCCTCCATGGGTCTGATCGTCGCGGCGCCGACTGCCGGATCAGCAGGCGTAGTGCCTGGACTTCTGCTGGCCCTGCAGGACTGCTATAAGATTTCCGATGACCGGCTGGCGGACGGCCTGTTTAATGCCGGAGCCGTTGGTTATCTCGCGATGCGGAACGCTACAGTATCGGGCGCTGTGGGAGGCTGTCAGGCAGAGATCGGCGTGGCTGCCGCTATGGCAGCATCGGCTGCGGTGGAGCTGATGGGCGGTACGCCGGAGCAGTGTCTGGAGGCGGCTTCCACTGTGTTGATGAATATGCTGGGGCTGGTGTGCGACCCGGTGGGCGGTCTGGTAGAATACCCCTGCCAGAAGCGAAATGCTGCCGGCGCTGCGAATGCGCTGCTTGCCGCTGAATTTTGCCTCAGTGGGATCTCTCAGCTGATTCCCTTTGACGAGATGCTGGATACTATGTATGCTGTGGGAAGGCGCATGCCCCTTGAGCTTCGGGAGACTGCGCTGGGCGGATGTGCGGTTACCCCTTCTGCCTGTGAGCGGTGCGGCGGCTGTGTCTGAAAACAGTCTGGCGGCCCCGCTTGCCGGGAGATTTTTTAAACGAAAACAGCAGAGCGCGTCCCGGCTGCAGCCAGGGGCGCGTTTTGGTTTATCCTCAGGGCAGCAGCAGGACTGAAGCAAAAAGAAAGGTAAAAAGAAATAGGAAAGCGACTGGAATTCGTATTGACAGGCTGGATTTAAGTGTTAAGATTATGCTAAGATTATGACCTGCATGAAACAGGAAGGATTGGAAAAACTAAGGGGACAGGAAGTCTGAGAGGACGGAGTCTGACGGAAAGGTGGTGGAAAGCCATGGTAGAAGAGACGATCCGGTCAATCCGCGAGACTGAGGAGCGGGCGGATGAGATCGTAAGGCAGGCGGAGCAGAAGAGCCGGGAGATCCTTGAAGGGGCGGAGAAAAGAGCGGCAGGCCTCTCTGAGGAGATCCTTCAGGAAGCGAGAACAGAGGCCCTTGCCCTGGAAGAACAGGCGAAGGAGGAGGCAAGACGCGAGGAGATGCGGACCGATGAACAGACAGAGCAGGCTGTCAGGGAACTGAAAGAGACAGCGCTCAGAAGAGAACGGGAGGCGGTCGGCCTGGCTCTCTCACTGCTCGTGTGAGCATATCCCTGTCGGAAAGGGAAAAGAAAGAAGTAAGGGAGGGATGATGGTATGTCGGTACTTAAGATGCAGAGGATCAGCATCTGCGCCTTAAAGAAAGACCGAAAAGCGATCCTGGAAAAGCTGCAGAGCCTGGGCGTTCTGGAAGTTGACATCACTGTCGGCGGAGACGGTGTCAGCGGGGATGGTGTCAATGGGGACGGATATTTCCGCAAAATGGATACCGCGGGACAGAGAGCCGGATTCGAGAGGGCGGCTGCGGCTGCGGACCAGGCGCTGGACGTGCTGGAGCGGTATGTCCCGGAGAAGAAGTCCGTGTTTGCGGCTCTCGAGGGCAAGCTCCTGATCGGACGGGGGCAGGCACTGGAAATCGAGGAAAATCGAAGAGAGATCCTGAGGACCGCAAAGAAGATCTGCGGGCTGGACAGGGAGCACGCGGAGAAGCTGGCGGAGGCGGTGCGGATACGCAACAGCATGGAAGGCCTGGCGCCCTGGATGTCACTGGATGTGCCCCTTAAGGACAGCGCGACGAAGCGGACAGTCCTGTTCCCGGGGACGATGCCCGGAGGCACGACCCTGGATTCCATCTGTGAGGTGATCGCGGAAAAAGCGCCGGACGCGGCAGGGGCGGATATCCGGATCATATCGTCAGAGCAGAGCATGGTCTATCTCGCGGTGGTCTGCCTGGAAGAGGACGCTCAGGCTGTGGAAGACGCGCTCAGGAGCGCGGGATTTGCAAGGCCGGCGCAGACCTGGGAGAAAACGCCTTCTGAGGAGAGAGAAGAACTGGAACAGCAGGAGAACACCTGCGCGGCGGAGACAGCGGAGATCGAGGAACAGATCCGGGAGCTGTCAGAGCACAGGACGGAGATCAAGATCGCGGCGGATTATTACCGTGTGAGGGCGGATAAATATGAAGTGCTGGGAGAACTGCCCCAGTCGGAGAGGACGTTCGTGATCAGCGGCTATATCCCGCAGTGCGAGGCAGGGCATGTGGAAAGCTGGCTGTCGGAGCGGTATGACTGTGCGGTGGATATCGAGGACCTGAAAGAGGACGAGGAGCCTCCGGTCATCCTAAAGAATAATCCCTTCTCCGCGAATATGGAAGGTGTGGTCGAGTCCTACGGGCTCCCCCATAAAGGAGAGCTGGATCCGACGACGATCATGTCATTTTTCTACGTGTTTTTCTTCGGGATGATGCTCTCGGACGCGGCGTACGGCGCGATCGTGGCGGTGGTCTGCGCGGTCCTGGTGCGGAAGTTCCCCCGGATGTCCCCGGGAATGAAGAAATCGCTGAAACTGTTCTTCTACTGCGGGCTCTCCACTCTGGTGTGGGGGATCCTGTTCGGCGGATATTTCGGGAATATCGTGGATATCGTATCAGAGAAATTTTTCGGGACAGCGGTGACTGTGCCCGCGCTCTGGTTCATCCCGCTCAATGATCCGATGAAGCTTCTGGTATTCTCGCTGCTGTTCGGCGTGATCCACCTGTTCACGGGACTTGGGATCAAAGGGTATCTCTGCCTGCGGGACGGGAAAGTCATGGATTTCTTCTGCGACGTGGTGCTCTGGTTCATGCTCCTCGTGGGGCTGATCCTGATGCTCCTTCCCAGCGATATCTTTGCCTCCATCGCGCAGACGCAGATCGTATTCCCGGGATGGCTCAACACGCTGGCAGGCATCCTGGCTGCGGCCGGAGCCATTGGCATTGTGCTCATGTCCGGGAGGGATAAGAAAAACCCTGCGCTCAGGATCGCGCTGGGGGCGTACGATCTCTACAATATCACAGGCTGGCTGAGCGATGTGCTCTCGTATTCGCGTCTGCTGGCGCTGGGGCTGGCGACCGGAGTCATCGCGTCGGTCATCAACCAGATGGGGAGCATGCTGCCGGATAACATCGTGGGAGTGATCTTTTTCATCGTGATCTTCCTCGCCGGGCATACGCTCAACCTGGCGATCAACCTGCTGGGCGCGTATGTGCATACGAACCGTTTACAGTTTGTGGAATTTTTCGGAAAGTTTTACGAGGGAGGCGGACGTCCGTTCGAGCCCTTTAAAGAAAATACAAAATATGCAGATGTTAAGGAGGAAACTATACCATGAATATCTTAAGTGATTTAGGAATCGTCTATGCGCTCCTGGGCGCGGCTGTGGCAGTGCTTTTTGCGGGGTGCGGCTCCGCCATCGGCGTAGGCATCGCGGGACAGGCGGCGTCAGGCGTCGTTACAGAAGATCCCAGTAAATTCGCAAAGGTGCTGATCATCCAGCTCCTTCCGGGTACGCAGGGACTCTACGGGCTTCTGGTAGGCTTTATCACACTGTCCAAGATCGGGATCCTGGGCGGAGGAGTGGCGGACGTGTCCGTAACTACAGGGCTTCTGATCCTTGCCGCATGCCTCCCGATCGGGATCGTAGGGCTTTTATCCGGGATCTCACAGGGGAAGACAGCCGCTGCCGCGATCGGCATCGTGGCGAAGAAGCCGGAGCAGTTCGGTAAGGCGATGCTGTTCCCGGCCATGGTAGAGACATACGCGATCCTCGCGCTCCTTGTCTCCTTCCTGGCAGTGAACGGGATCCAGGTATAGCAGAAGGAGAGGAAGAGCATGAGTGGACTGGATAAAATGAAATCCCGGATCCTCGGGGAGGCAGAGCAGTCTGCGCAGGAGATCCTCGCGAAAGCGCAGGCGGACGCTGAGGCGGCGGTAACGGCTGCTGAGGGGCGCGCCCGCGCTGAGGCGGAGAAAATCCGGGAAAAGGCAGGGCGTGACGCCGGGGAGTACGCAAAACGCGCGGCTTCCTCGTCGGATATGCGCAGGAAGCAGGCACTCCTCGCGGCAAGGCAGGATGTGATCAGCGCAGTGCTGGAGAAAGCTTATGACGCCGTGCTTGCCCTGGAGGAAGAGGAGTATTTCGGGCTGTTGGAGAAACTGCTTGAAAAATACGTCCTCCCGGAAGAAGGGGAGATCTGTTTCTCCCAGAAGGATCTGGAGCGTATGCCCGAGGGCTTTGCGGGAAGGATCCGGACGATCGCCGCGGAAAAAGGAGGAAGCCTCACGGTTTCCCGCGAACCCCGCGGCATTGACGGCGGCTTCCTGCTCGTGTACGGCGGCATCGAAGAGAACTGTACGATAAAGGCAGTGTTCCGCGCAAAGAGGGAGGAACTGTCTGACAGGATAAACCGGCTTTTGTTCGGATGATCATGGCGCAGGGAGGGTGTGAACTTGGGTAATACAAAATATACGTATGCAGTCGCGCGGATCCGTGCGCTGGAGGTGTCTCTGTTTTCCGACGCGGTGATCGGACAGCTCATGGCGAGCAGGACTGCGGAGGAGGCGCTCCGCCTCGTGCGGGAAAAAGGCTGGGGCGACCCTTCTGGCAGCGGGGATATGGATTCCGTACTG
This sequence comes from uncultured Mediterraneibacter sp., assembly GCA_944376695.1. Classification (GTDB taxonomy): domain Bacteria; phylum Bacillota; class Clostridia; order Lachnospirales; family Lachnospiraceae; genus Mediterraneibacter. The sequence goes on from CALWDM010000026.1 coordinate 24,853, forward strand.
AAGCGGGAGGAAGAAAAGACGTGGGAAGTCATCCGCGACGTGGCGCCGGATATGGGCGTGTTTGACGTGCTGTCCCTGCCGAAGCTGTATCACAATCTAAAGGCAGCGGTAAAAGAGGTGTGCACGGAGAAGCGGACGCCCGGCATCTTTTACGATGACTGTGAGATCCCCGGGGAAGAGATGCTCCGCATCATTGAGAACCGGGAGTTCTCCAGGCTTCCGGGCAGCATGGGCCGTGTGGCTGAGGAAGCCCTGGAGACGCTGCTGCACACAAGGGACGGGCAGCTCTGCGACGTCCTGATCGACAGAGCGGCGCTGGAAGCCATTTTCGAGGCGGGGAAGCGGTCCGGGGAGCCTGTCATAGAGGATTACGCGGATACCACGGTGGCCATCGCGGACATTAAGATCGCTGTGCGCTCCAGGAAGACAGGCAAGAGCGCGGACTTTATGCGCAGTGCGATGGCAGAGTGCGGGAGCATAAACAGAGAGCAGCTGATCCGCGCGGCCCTCGCCGGGGAGGAAGAGATCGCCCGGTATCTGGAAGGGACTTCCTACGCGGGAGGCGCGGATGCTCTGCGGGAATCCCCGTCAGCGTTTGAGCGCTGGTGCGACAACCGCATGACAGAGACAATGAAGGCACAGAAATATGAAACGTTTTCCGTGGGACCGCTGCTCGCTTATCTGCTCGCGCGGGAAAACGAGATCAAGACGGTACGGATCATCCTGACCGGCAAGCAGAACGGCTTTCCGGAGGATGCGCTCCGGGAAAGGATAAGGGAGATGTATGTATAAGATCGCAGTGGTCGGTGATTACGACAGCATTTACGGTTTCGCGGCAGTGGGACTGGACATCTGCCCTGTGAAGAGCCGGGAAGAGACGCGGGACAGACTGAGGCAGCTCGCGGAGAGCGGCTATGGGATCGTCTACATTACGGAGAAGGCGGCCGCGGAACTGGGCGGCGCGCTGGATGAGTACATGGAGATGAGACTGCCCGCGGTCATACAGATCCCGGGCGTGTCAGGAAATACGGGGGCTGGCGTGCAGGGCGTGAAAAAGACCGTAGAGCAGGCGGTCGGGTCAGATATTCTGTTTGGAGGAGTAGGCGAATGAGCACAGGAGTAATCAGGAAAGTGGCAGGACCTCTCGTAATCGCAGAGGGAATGCGCGATGCAAATATGTTTGACGTGGTCCGCGTCTCGGACCAGCGCCTCATCGGCGAGATCATCGAGATGCACGGGGATCAGGCGTCCATCCAGGTGTACGAGGAGACTTCGGGTCTGGGGCCCGGCGAGCCGGTGGAATCCATGGGCGTGCCCATGTCTGTCGAGCTGGGGCCGGGGCTGATCACCAGCATCTACGACGGGATCCAGAGACCCCTGGATGATATCATGAAGGTGTCAGGCAACAACTTAAAGCGCGGAGTGGAAGTGCCGTCGCTGAAGCGGGACCTGAAATGGGAGTTTGTGCCCGCTGTCGGGATCGGAGACGAGGTGGAAGCGGGCGATGTGATCGGGACAGTGCAGGAGACAGCGCTCGTACAGCAGAAGATCATGGTCCCCTATGGGGTAAAAGGAAAGATCAAAGACATCAGGGCAGGAGAATTTACGGTAGAAGAAGTGGTGGCAGTGGTCGGGACGGACGGCGGCGACCGGGAACTGACCCTGATGCAGAAATGGCCGGTCCGCCGCGGACGGCCTTATAAGAAAAAACTTCCGCCGGAGATGCCCCTGGTGACAGGGCAGAGGGTGATCGATACCTTCTTCCCGATTGCAAAGGGCGGAGTGGCGGCAGTGCCGGGACCGTTCGGCAGCGGGAAGACGGTAATCCAGCACCAGCTCGCGAAATGGGCGGAAGCGGATATTGTCGTGTATATCGGATGCGGGGAGCGGGGAAACGAAATGACGGACGTGCTCAACGAGTTCCCGGAGCTGAAAGACCCGAAGACCGGGCAGCCTCTGATGCAGAGGACGGTCCTGATCGCCAATACTTCGGATATGCCGGTGGCGGCGCGTGAGGCGTCGATCTATACCGGGATCACCATCGCGGAATATTTCCGTGACATGGGGTATTCCGTAGCGCTGATGGCGGACTCTACGTCCCGGTGGGCGGAGGCGCTGCGCGAAATGTCCGGGCGTCTGGAGGAGATGCCGGGCGAGGAAGGCTACCCGGCTTATCTGGGAAGCCGTCTGGCGCAGTTCTACGAGAGAGCGGGCCATGTGATCTCCCTCGGGAAAGACGGACGGGAAGGAGCCCTGTCCGTGATCGGGGCGGTATCTCCGCCGGGCGGGGATACGTCGGAGCCGGTGTCCCAGGCAACCCTGCGTATCGTGAAAGTATTCTGGGGCCTGGATTCCGCGCTGGCGTATAAGAGGCATTTCCCTGCCATCAACTGGCTGAACAGTTATTCCCTGTACCTGGACGACATGGAGAAATGGTTTAATGCCAATGTGGCGGAGGACTGGATGGCCGGGCGCCAGAAGATGATGACGCTTCTCCAGGAAGAGGCAGAGCTGGAAGAGATCGTGAAGATGGTCGGTATGGACGCGCTTTCACCGGGAGACCGTCTGAAGATGGAGGCGGCGAGGTCGATCCGCGAGGATTTCCTGCACCAGAATTCCTTCCACGAGGTGGACACGTATACTTCGCTGAAAAAGCAGCACATGATGATGCTCCTTGTCAATGCGTTTTATGACAGGGCAGTGCAGGCGCTCTCAGAGGGGGCGTCCCTGCAGAAACTGATCTCCATGCCGGTGAGGGAGCAGATCGGACGCTTCAAATATGTGCATGAGGACGCTTTGGATGAAGAATTCCGAAAAGTGGATGAAAATCTAAGCGCGCAGATCGCCAATGCATTCGGAAAGGAGGAACGGTAAATGCCGAAAGAGTACAGGACCATACAGGAAGTAGCCGGACCGCTGATGCTCGTGCGCGGCGTGGAAGGCGTGACATATGACGAGCTGGGCGAGATCGAGCTCGCGGACGGGGAGACAAGGCGCTGCAAGGTGCTGGAAGTCAACGGCAGCGATGTGCTCGTACAGCTTTTTGAGAGCTCTGCCGGGATCAACCTTTCCAACAGCAGGGTGCGGTTCCTCGGGCGGAGCATGGAGCTGGGCGTGTCGGAAGATATGCTGGGACGGGTGTTCGACGGTCTCGGCAATCCGATCGACGAGGGACCGGAGATCCTGCCGGACGTGCGCATGGATATCAACGGCCTGCCCATGAACCCGGCTGCCAGGAGCTATCCCGAAGAGTTTATCCAGACCGGCGTGTCTGCGATCGACGGGCTGAACACACTGGTCCGGGGGCAGAAGCTGCCAATCTTCTCCGCGTCGGGCCTGCCCCACGCCCAGCTTGCCGCGCAGATCGCGAGACAGGCGAAGGTGCTGGGGACAGATGAGAACTTTGCCGTTGTATTCGCGGCAATGGGGATCACCTTTGAGGAGTCTAACTTCTTTATCGAAAGCTTCCGCGAGACAGGGGCGCTTGACCGTACCGTGCTGTTCATCAACCTGGCCAATGACCCGGCCATCGAGCGTATCGCCACGCCCAGGATGGCGCTGACCGCGGCAGAGTACCTTGCCTTTGAGAAAGAGATGCATGTGCTCGTCATCCTGACGGATATCACCAACTACGCGGACGCCCTCCGCGAGGTGTCGGCAGCCCGCAAGGAAGTGCCAGGACGCCGCGGCTATCCGGGATACATGTACACGGACCTTGCCTCCATCTACGAGAGAGCGGGCCGCCAGAACGGGAAAAAGGGGAGCATCACCATGATCCCCATCCTGACCATGCCCGAGGACGATAAGACTCATCCCATCCCGGACCTGACCGGGTATATCACAGAGGGGCAGATCATCTTAAGCCGCGAACTCTACCGGAAAGGGATCATGCCGCCCATCGACGTGCTCCCGTCCCTGTCCCGTCTGAAGGATAAGGGGATCGGCGAGGGCAAGACACGGGCCGACCACTCCAACACCATGAACCAGCTCTTCGCCGCGTATGCGCGCGGAAAAGACGCGAAAGAACTCATGGTCATTCTCGGCGAGGCGGCGCTGACAGAAATCGACCTCATGTACGCAAAATTCGCGGACGCGTTTGAGCAGGAATACGTTTCCCAGGGATATCATACCGACCGCGGCATCGAGGAAACGCTGGACATCGGCTGGAAGCTGTTGCGGATGCTGCCCAGGACAGAACTGAAGCGCATCGATGACAAATACCTCGATCTCTACTACGGGACTGACCCCGAAGCGTAATGTGAGAATATTCTGACAGCTTGAGCCAAAGGGGTCAGACCCCTTTGGGGAGAGTTGTCTGACAATTTTGAAGGAGGTGGCGTTTTGGCGGCGAAACAGGTGAATCCGACCCGGATGGAGCTGACCCGTCTGAAAAAGAAGCGGATCACTGCCATCCGAGGGCACAAATTATTAAAGGATAAGCGGGATGAGCTGATGCGTCAGTATCTTGACCTTGTCCGCGAGAATATGGAAGTGCGCGTGAAGGTGGAAGCGGGCATCAAGTCTGCGAACCGGAATTTTGTCATTGCCAAAGCCGGAATGTCTGAGGCGGCGCTCAACACTGCGCTCATGGCGCCGAAGCAGGAAGTTTCTCTGGAAGCCGGGGACAGGAATGTCATGAGCGTGGACATCCCGGTTTTTGAGTATAAGATGCGCACAGCGGATGAGAATGATATCTATTCTTATGGTTATGCGTTTACATCCGGCGACCTGGACGGCGCGGTCAAGTCACTGGCGGATGTCCTGCCGGATATGATCCGCCTGGCGGAAGTGGAGAAGGCGTGCCAGCTCATGGCGGCAGAGATCGAGAAGACAAGGCGCCGCGTGAACGCGCTGGAGCATGTGATCATCCCTGAGACGGAGGAGAGCATAAAGTATATTACCATGAAGCTGGACGAGAATGAGCGGAGCACGCAGATCCGGCTGATGAAGGTGAAGGATATGATGCTGGAGGAAGCGCATCACTACAGTGAAATGTAATGAAAGAAGGCAGCTGAGCGGAACCCGGGTGTTTCAGACGTCGGATTCTTACACAGCTGCCTGTCACTTTTTAACGAAGTATATCAGAGTTTTTGCAGTGCAAAAGTTCATAGCGATAAATTTTTGCTTCAAAGAGGCCAGACGGAAGACGGCTTTTTTGAAGAAGATTGGATAAAGTGTTTGCAATCTGAATAGAAAATTTATTTAAGCTATTGTGTATAAATTGAGTAATGTCAGCCTCATATGGTCCCCAGGGATAGTCTATGGTGTGAGAATCATTTATAGTTATGCCTGCAGCGTCTTTACCAGGATCAAATCTAAGAACATACAAAGAATTTTTGTCTGGTTTTAGAAACAACCTTGTTGTGTATACTCCGATACCGGAAAAATAAGGGTATCCCTGGACACCCCAGTCGCCGGTACAGATGTTGTGGCAAGGCGGTATCATACGATTATCGTTATCCACTGAAAAGTCCCCTGTAATTTTAAGCAAATCTAAAAGCCCATGTGAAGGGGCAGATACGGTAAGCAGGATTGCAATTCGGTTTTTGCCTTTCTTTAAATAATCAGTAATATTTACGGAAGAAATTTCCGCATCCAGTGTGCTTCGATGAGGAGAATTTTCCACTTTTTTTCCATTTATAAAAAGATGGAAGGAAACACCTCTGAAACCGTCAATTAGTATGGAAACCTTATGGGGGATGCAGGTCGATATAAAGTCGGCGGCATACCACAGATTAAATGGGTATTTGATTTGTGCCTGTAAAGGGTCAAGCTGAGTGCCCCAAGCCCCCGCGGTACATTTGGTCCAGCCCGACAGATCTCCGCAAGGCGGTACAGTACTTTCCCCGGCAGGAGAAATAAAAAACTGGTCTAATATCAGTGCATTGTCTCCGCTGCACGTAAAATCCCATGAGTCGGGAAGTTCAAGGACTTCGGAGGGAGCAGCGGAATATCCGGCGATATTACAGTTGTCGACAGAGCAGACATGGAAAGCCGCCCTGGTAATATGCGAAAGATATCCAGGGTCATTGTATGGCTCAGTACCAAAAAGCGCAGAACCACGAGGCGGGAGTGTCCATTCAAAGCTGGTATGCCCGTTATTTACTGAATATACGGAAAGAGTGCGAATATCGCCTCTCAGGGCATCCCATAAGGATGGCGTGAATTCCCCGGACAATAGGACCGTAAAACTGCGGGATTTTTCTGTTGGGTTAATGAAAAAATAAAAATCATGTCTATGTTTTATTTTGTGTAAGCAGAAAATTTCCGTATCGGTGATTGTGATATCTGGCCGGATCAGGGACTGAAGGACATTCTGCAGACGCCCGAAAGTCGGGTCCGTATGAAATCCTTCCCCTGCTTCAAAATGAGAGTTTTTATGCCGGTAGAGGTCCAGAACTCTCCGGGTCAGATTTTCTCCGTTGAGACCATGTACAGGAAGCAGAGCTGAGGCAGCTACATGACCTCCGCTTTTGACAAAACGCTCCAGGCAATCTAACGTGTGGATTGAAATATGAGTCAAAGGAGGCAGCAGGATAAGGCTGTAATTTTCACCGTTAATTTTTAAAATCCCATTTTCTATCCTGCATTGGTCTAAAATATTTTCATCGATAAAATCATAATCATAATGAAGTCTCAGCAGTGTATCGGCAAAGTAATTTAGTTCCAGCTCAAGAAGCTGAGAGAAACCGTCCTGTTTTTGAGGCGTATAGTTCGCCCATACGGAGTAAATCGGATATAAGACAGCAATCTGAGCGACATGTACTCCTCCGGAAAGTATGTATCCGAGGCGGGAGAGATAGTCATTGAACATCTGGTAATACTGCCACCATCCGTGATGGTAAAACTGTGACGGGGGCCAGTCTCTTTTGCGCTCTCCCTCGATCGTATAGTGGAAGCCATGTGGATTGAGCAGATTGACTCCAAGAACATACTGCCAGTCCGCGACCCATTTCATTCGTTCTATCGTGCAGTCCCAGTAGAATCCGCCCATTGATTCACATAAAAGTCTGCTGGAACCGTAATGGTGGGCGGCCGAGCTTGCCAGCTTTAAAGCAATGTGCTCATCTTTTCTGTTCCGGTCACCTATGCGGGGATACAGATGATCTACTCCGATCATATCAAAATGTTTCCATGAAGCGAAAAGGTTCCCATTCGTTTTGGCATGGCGTCTTACAGATTCTTCATAGAGCAGATGACCTGTAAATAATTTCCCGTTTTTATGACACCAGCTGGAAATCTGGGAGAAAAAATGACAGGTTGTACTGTCTGGTCAGCAGACGGTAATAATCTAAGCGTATTTGGGCTGAACGTTCATTGATGCTTATATAAAGGTGAGGCAGTAAAGGCCGGAGGTCATATCCATATGTCTCCTCAAACAGAGTGAGCAGTCTGTTTGTCCAGGGAAGAACATAATTATCAATCCCGGTTTCAAAATACAGCATAGCAGGTTCATCTGTATAAAAACCACGGATATAAGAAAAAGCTTCCGGGCTTAATTTCTCTTTATATTTCTGATGAGTCTCTTCGATGAATTTCGCACATACGCCTGCATCCAGTGTATCGGCATAATAGTCGGCGGATCTTTGGATAAAATAGAACAGAAGCCATTCACCTGGAGGGGCTTCCCAGGCAACGATTTTTTCAAAACAGATATTTGCCATCAGGTTGAGAAAACAATCTTGTCCGTTGTCTAAATCCGTCTTTTTTATTGAACACGCATATACAGGGGCGGAGTGCTGCAAATCATAATAGCGGGAGTCCGTCCCTTCAAGATAAGTAAAATACTGTCCTGATACATGTACAATTTTTAATTCTAAATACTGGTTTTCTGTTTCCGGAGCATTTTTCATTATGCTTTGCCCGACTGTTCCGCTGTGCCAGTTATATTCGTCGTAAATCCATACCTCAAGTCCGAATTCTGCTGCTTTATGAAGCGCGTATTCGATTCGGTCAAACCATTGATCTGTCAGATATATTTACAGAAAATTGTGAGGCAAAAGAAGTTGAAGAGTTTATAGATTATATGGCATGCGCAGCTGCAACGGAGATCAATATTTTGGATCCGGACATATTGTTTCTGGGTGGAGGAGTCCTGTCGATGAAAGGCTTTCCCAGAAAAATGCTGCTGAAAAAGCTCGGTGAAAAAACGAGGAAAACGGTCGGGGCTGCTGCATTGAAGATTATTTTTTCCGGGCAGGAGGATCCATATAATGGGGCGCATGGGGCGGCGCTGTATGCTTATGCGCACGAAAGAGCGCGGGAGGCGGTAAAATGATAGCTATTGGAAGTGATCATGTAGGATTCAGGCTGAAAAAAGAAATAGAACGATTTTTGGAACAAAAGGAGATCGTTTATAAGGACATTGGGACTTTTTCAGAGGAGCGGTGCGATTACACGGAGTTTGCCTGTAAGGCGGCAGAACAGGTGGCGAGGGGGATATGTGAAAAAGGAATCTTAATATGCGGGACAGGAGCGGGAGTCTCCATTGCGGCCAATAAAGTAGCCGGCATCAGATGCGTATGCTGTTCAGAGCCGTTTACGGCAGAGATGTCGCGCAGGCACAATGATACGAATATGATTGCTGTTGGAAGCAGAGTTGTGGGCGTGGAACTGGCAGAAAAAATTGTGTGGCAGTGGCTGGAGACGCCTTTTGAAGGCGGGAGACATTTGAATAGAGTAAGGCAGATCGCGCAAATAGAACAGGATCAGATGAGGTTTGTTTGAAATATTTGGGAGGCATGACAATGGGTCGGCAGAATACAGGGGAAATCTCCGCTTCAATAATGTGCGCGGATTTTATACGGATGGAGGAGTGCTTAAATAAAATCAAGGCCACCGGAATAGAAATGCTGCATATGGATATCATGGATGGGATTTTTGTTCCCAATATAACATTTGGAGCCTGCGTTATCGATCAGATCCGAAAGAACACATCTCTTCCTTTTGATTATCATCTTATGGTTGACCAGCCAGAAAATAAACTGGATTATTTTGAGATTAAGAAAGGCGATTATGTATCTGTTCACTGCGAATCAACGCGGCATCTGCAGAGAACGCTGACATGCATCCGGGAGATGGGAGCCCATCCGGGAGTGGCTGTGAACCCGGCAACCCCTCTCTGCTGTGTATATGATGTGCTGGAAGATGTAGATTTCATTTTGATCATGACTGTAAATCCCGGATTTGCGGGACAGAGACTGATCCCCCATACTTTAGAGAAAATTTCGGCGGCAAGACGTTATCTGAACGAGCAGGGGTATTCCGATATAAAAATAGAGGTAGATGGAAACGTAAGTTTTGAAAATGCGAAAAAAATGAAGAGCGCAGGCGCGCAGATATTTGTAGCAGGAACCTCCGGTATTTTTGTACAGGGAATGGATTTATATGAAGCGGCAAAAAAATTAAGACAATGCATAAGTGAGCCGGAGGTGGAGAGCCGGCATGTGGTATAAAGCGGCGGAGGAGTGGAAAACTACTGGAGTGAAGTCCGGTAAATTAACAATGGGCTGTCTGAAATGTCGTGCAGCCGAACTGGACAGGCGGATTATCACAGGTTTTTATATTAATTTTTTCTAAAAAGGTTGTTGTGAATATCAATCTGTGATATCCTTGCCCTGCAAACACATGTAGGGTGAAATTGCTTTATCAGCGGGAAGGCCAGGAGGAATCATGAATCTTAATAAAGAGAATATGCGGAAACTGAAAGAGCTGATCCTTTTCACGATCATCGTTTTGATCGCGCTTTGGAATTACAGGCTCCTTTTTGAGTGGATCGGGGTGGCGTTCAGAATCATCCTTCCCTTTATCCTGGGAGGAGGTATTGCGTTTATCCTGAATATTCCGATGAATTTTCTCGAAGAAAAGATATTCCAGAACCGTCATCTGAAAGAGAAGAAGATCGCGCAGAGGCTGTCGCGTCCGGTATGTCTGATCCTGACTCTGGTGATCGTAATCGGAGTTGTGGTCCTGGTTATGTTTGTGGTTATACCGGAGCTGACCCGTACGATCCTGTCGCTGGGCAGAACTATCCAGACCTTTATCCCCGAGGCCCAGCGGTTTCTGGAAAAGCTGTTTACGGACAATAAAGAGATTCAGGCATGGCTTTCCAACCTGAACCTGGATGTGAGCAGGCTGACGGACACGGTGATGTCATTCTTTCAGAACAGTGCGGGAAATGTACTGAATTCCACGATGTCAGCTATCGGATCGATCGTGAGCGGTGTGACGACTTTTGTAATTGCTTTTGTTTTTTCGTGCTATGTACTCCTCCAGAAAGAAAAGCTGAACGTACAGGTGAAAAAAGTCGTGTACGCCTTTTTCCCTGAGAAACGCGCGGAATGGATGTTTGAGGTCGGAAGTCTTGCGTCAAAGGCCTTTTCCAGTTTTTTCACAGGACAGTGCGTGGAAGCGCTGATTCTGGGCTGTATGTTCTTTATTGTAATGAGCGTCCTCAACATGCCGTACACCATGCTGGTAAGCGTTCTGATTGCATTTACAGCGCTGATCCCCATTTTTGGCGCATTTATTGGATGCTTTGTGGGGGCGTTCCTGATTCTGATGGTAGATCCCATGCAGATGGCTGTGTTTGTAGTGACCTTCCTGATCCTGCAGCAGATCGAAGGGAACCTGATCTATCCGAAAGTAGTGGGAAGCTCTGTGGGACTTCCGTCAATCTGGGTGCTGGCGGCAGTGACGATCGGCGGCAGCCTTATGGGGATCGTGGGAATGCTGATCTTTATCCCTGTCGTGTCGGTGGTGTATACACTGTTCCGCGCCAGCGTATATAAACATTTAAGGAAGAAACACAGGGATATCGCTACCGGGAGGGAGCTGCCCGAAGGGGAGGACGCCGGCGCGGAATCAAACCGGAAGGCGGCGGAAACAGGAGAAAATAAGTAAAAGACCTTGACGGACTTCCGTCCGCCGTGATACAATACTACGGCGAATGGAAGTTAGGTCTTTTTTTTATGCCTAAAAATCGATGGTCTCGCAGCCATCAGCAACACGCAGGTAAATAAGTAAAAAGCGAGGTGGAAGTTGTGCGCACGAGAATTACACTGGAGTGTACGGAATGCAAAAACCGTAACTACAACATGACAAAGGATAAGAAAACTCATCCGGACCGCATGGAAACCAAAAAGTACTGCAGATTCTGCAGAACACACACTCTGCATAAAGAGACGAAGTAATCGTCAGGAGGAAGCAGCATATGAGTGAAAAAGAAAAAACTCAGAAGAAGAGCTGGTTCAAAGGGCTTCAGGCAGAGTTTAAGAAGGTCATTTGGCCAGACAGAAAAACACTGGCAAAACAGACTACGGCGGTTGTCGCTGTATCCGTAGTGCTTGGAGCGGTGATCGCAGTGATCGATGCGATCCTCAGATACGGGATCGACTTTTTGGTAAAGTAGTTGGCCGCAGCGGAAAGGTGATTTTATGTCAGAGGCAAAATGGTATGTAGTTCATACTTATTCAGGGTATGAGAACAAAGTAAAAGCGAACATTGACAAGACGATCGAAAACCGTCATCTGGAGGACCAGATCCTCGAGGTCCGCGTTCCCATGGAGGAAGTCACGGAGCTTAGGAACGGCGTCCAGAAGGCTGTCCAGAGGAAAATGTTCCCGGGATATGTCATGATCCATATGATCATGAATGACGATACATGGTATGTCGTGAGAAATACACGCGGCGTTACCGGTTTCGTGGGACCGGGATCCAAGCCGGTGCCGCTTGAGGAAAGCGAGATGGCAAATCTGGGCATTAAGCGGGATAACGTGGTCGTCGATTTCGGAGCAGGCGATACGGTCGTTGTATTGAGCGGCGCGTGGGAAGGAACTGTGGGCGTTGTGCAGAGCATGAACGAACAGAAAAAGAGCCTGTCGATCAATGTTGAGCTATTTGGCCGCGAAACTCCGGTTGAACTTAGTTTTTCAGAAGTGAAAAAAATGAATTAGAGATGAGTGGGAGGGGCGCAGCCCCGCAAATACCACAAGGAGGTAATTGAAATGGCAAAAAAAGTAGAAGGTTATATCAAATTACAGATTCCTGCCGGCAAGGCAACTCCGGCGCCGCCGGTAGGTCCTGCGCTTGGACAGCACGGCGTGAATATCGTTGAATTTACAAAGCAGTTCAATGCAAGAACAGCAGACCAGGGCGACCTGATCATCCCGGTTGTGATCACAGTGTACAATGACAGAAGCTTCAGCTTCATCACAAAGACACCGCCGGCGGCAGTCCTGATTAAGAAAGCATGCAAGATCCAGTCCGGTTCCGGCGTGCCGAACAAGAACAAAGTCGCAACGATCACAAAGGCACAGCTCCAGGAGATCGCTGAGCTGAAGATGCCGGACCTGAACGCAGCATCCGTAGAGGCCGCTATGAGCATGGTAGCCGGAACATGCCGTTCCATGGGAGTCGTTGTAGAGGAATAGAGCACTTGGCGATGCGCTGAACACTTAGCGATGCGCTGAACACTTAGCGAGGTGTTTTCGAGCTTAGTGTGAAGGCAGATACTCCGAACAGCGTGAGGAGTATCCTCATTCGAGCCTAGTGCGAATTCCGTTCCGTGAGATTAGCGAGGGCGAGCCGGAGGCGAAGCGCGAGCTTAGCGAACGGAACTACCTTATAGTTAAGTCAGGTGGGAGGGGCAATATCCCGCGAATACCACAAGGAGGTTATTGTAAAATGAAACGAGGAAAGAAATATATCGAAGCTGCAAAACTGATCGAGAGAGGGAATCTCTACGATAAGAATGAAGCAGTTGCATTAGTAAAGAAAGCAGCAACAGCAAAGTTTGACGAGACCATCGAGGCGCACATCAGAACTGGCTGCGACGGACGTCACGCTGACCAGCAGATCCGCGGCGCGGTCGTTCTTCCGCATGGGACAGGTAAGAAAGTACGCATCCTTGTATTTGCAAAAGACGCAAAGGCTGAGGAAGCAAAAGCAGCAGGCGCTGATTTTGTGGGCGGAGATGAGCTGATCCCGAAGATCCAGAACGAGGGATGGCTTGACTTTGACGTAGTTGTTGCAACACCGGATATGATGGGCGTCGTAGGACGTCTCGGACGCGTTCTCGGACCGAAAGGCCTTATGCCGAACCCGAAGGCGGGAACAGTAACAATGGACGTGACAAAGGCGATCAACGACATCAAAGCCGGTAAGATCGAGTATAGACTCGACAAGACAAACATTATCCACGTGCCCATCGGTAAGGCGTCCTTTACCGAGGAGCAGTTAGCGGACAACTTCCAGACGCTGATCGACGCGATCAACAAGGCAAGACCGGCAGCGGTAAAGGGCCAGTACCTGAAGAGCGTGACTCTTACATCTACAATGGGCCCGGGCGTGAAGGTCAACCCGATGAAGCTCGCATAATTCATTAAATAAAGAAATCGAGGGTATATCAGATGCTGATATACCCTTGTTAAATATTGCGGATCTGCAAATCTGCAAATACTAAATAAAAAGCTGTCAATAACTTTTGAAAATGTCACTTTTTAATTTTAAGTTTCACTTGAGAAAATGTCACTTTCATAAAAGGGCTT